>JAZLLI010000039.1:0-19021 GCA_045598085.1 Acutalibacteraceae bacterium | reverse complement strand
AAAATATCGTACAAATCCACCTAAAACGCACAATAAAAAGGCTCCCTTGTGTAAAGGGAGCTGGATTTTTGCTACAGCAAAAAGACTGAGGGATTGTTCTCTAACTATTAGCAGAAAACTCCCGAATTTGCACTATGCTTCTATTTGCATCTGTAGGGGATGGCGTCCTCGACATCCCGTTCTGAATGTCATCACACCGTCTAAATTAAATGTCCTTGCGAGAGAATCGTGCAAATCACAAAAAGTTCTATAAAATTTAGTCAACCACAAGATTTTTGAATATTTCCGCTCTTAAAATCGAATATTCTTTTGTCAAAATTCATTGCATTGACTAAATTACATAAATAGTATTTATATAAATCAGAAAAATAATGCTTGACAAGTCCATATTTTGTATGTATAATAAAAATGTCAACTAAATGTTGTTCTATCTTACCTATATGAGGACTCGCACCGCTCCAAAAAGGGCGGTTACTTTTTTTAAAAACAAAAACTCCAATGATTTACTTCTATCCCGTAAGTCATTGGAGTGTTTCTTTTTCTATGAAATAATTTTTTAATTTTTTATGTGTTTGTGATACAATGCTTCAAGTCAGCACACTCTCATAAGTCGCCCCTTGACAGAGGGGCAAAACTTGAAGTAATAAGTTGTAGTGAATATTGAAGAAGTGAAAGTTGAAGCCCACGGTATTCTTGCTTCGGGAGCATTTACAGATTCTGACGGAAATCATATTCTTCTCTGTTGGAATAATAACAGTCGGGCATATTCCTATGGCTATGCTGATGTTTATGTCATAAATAAAGATTTTACAGAAATTTATGAGATAGATTATTACGGAAAATATGTTTTAGACGGATTCTCATGGAATGCTGACATGAGCACATTTGAATCATTCCCCACAGAGGGCGTTCCAAATCCCTTTGCATGGCACATTATGTTTATAAAGCATATGTTTGAAATTTTTGCTCACTCAATCACAAATATTTTTACAAAATAATACACCCCATACCGAGCTCCTGTTCAATATTGAGTTGAACGGGGCTTGGACTTTTTAGAAATATTAAAATTCGTTATTGAAAAAATAAAACTTTTATGTTATATTTTAGAAAAAAGGAGGAATATAAAATGCTTGACAAAATACTCGCTTTATACATTACGATTGTTACCGTGCTTGGTTCTATTCTTGGGATAGGCTCATATAGCACCGATTACAAAGTTTTTTCAGATGTTGCCTATTCTGATGCCAGCGAAAGAAATGTGATGGATATTTACATACCGCAGGCGGCATATGGCAGGGAAGAGAACGGCTTTATCCTGTTCATTCACGGTGGTTCGTGGACATCTGGCAACAAAGAAGACAAAGCAGGTGTGTGCATTGAAGCCGCCGCAAAAGGATATATCGCCGCAACAATGAGTTATACCCTCCGCTCGGGCAAATCGGCAGAGAATTATTCAGTTGATACAGTTCTTGATGAAATAAGCCTTGCAATTTTGAAAGTGAAAGAATTTGCGGCAGAAAAGGGCATAAAAATAACAAAGGTTGCCCCCTCGGGATATTCCGCTGGCGGACATCTTGCAATGCTGTATTCTTATTCAAGGGCAGATGAATGCCCCGTTGAGATTGCTTTCACCGCCAACAGGGTAGGTCCCTCTGATTTCAGCGCAGAAGCGTGGGGCAGTTCAGGCCCCTCACTTGCCCGCTCCCTCGCAGGCAAAGAGATTTCTGCAAAGCTCAGCGAAGATGAAATTGTCAAATATGTTTCACCCGTTTCTTATGTAACAAAAGATAGCGTGCCGTCCCTTTTTGCCTATGGCGGACTTGATGTTGTTGTGCCCGCAGGCAACAGAAAATCAATCATAAACGCATTTGAAGAAGCAGGCGCAAAGTATGACCTTGTGTTTTATCCACTTAACGGACATGGACTTAAAATGAACCGCATCACCCCTGCGGCAAGAGAATATTCAAAAAAGCTCTTTGAATATTGCGAAAAATATTTTTAAGTCAGTTAATCCCATTTATGATTCAAGACCCCGCCTTTTGTGAGACGGGGTTATATTAAGCGGAAATCTGCCCCTGCGGTCGCTGACCCAAAGGCTGACCGCAGTTTTTAAAGGCAAAATGCCGCCGCAGTCAATATCCGCAAATATTATTTTAAACATCTCATTGCAGTATATGCCACAAAAATAAAAATGCCCGTAAGAAATTTTTAAAAAAATTGAAAAAATTTCAAAAAAACAGTTGATTTTTTAAAAAGAATGTGGTATTATATTCGGGCAGTCAAGAAATGCGCTGCTAGCTCAGCTGGATAGAGTGTTTGGCTACGAACCAAAAGGTCAGGGGTTCGAATCCCTTGCAGCGCGCCATAGAGAGTATAGTGAAGAAGCTATACTCTCTATTTTTATATTTTTTTCAGGAGGAATTTTTATGAAAAAAACAGCAAAGATTATTTCATTTGTTTTAGCTTTTATCTGTCTTATGCAATCAGCGGTTTTGATTTCGTCTGGTGTGGGTGAAATCTGCCCCATTTGCGAAACGGATTGCGGTGGCGGTCAGGGCGAATTGCGCACAAGGGCAACCTGCATATCTCCTGCAATGTATTATTTCCACTGCAATACAATTAACGATTTTGCCTATATTCCTGTTGGTGAAGTCAACCCTGATAACCACAATAACACAAGGTTTATCAAAACTGTTGAGCCCACCTGCACTGATGAGGGCTATACCCTGTGCTATTGCAATGACTGCAAAAAAGAGGTCAAATGTGATGTGCAAAATCCGCTTAACCCGTCAGGTCATAAATATGATGTATTGAAAAACTGCGAAAGCGAAGTAATTGAATATTATTGCAGTATCTGCCACGATTATTATACTGAATCAAAGCCCAAAACAGCTCATTCATGGGGCGATTGGGTAGTGAAACAGGCAGCCACAACCGAAAAAGCAGGGCAAAAAGTCCGCACCTGCAGTGCCTGCGGCGAGGAGCAGTATGAAACAATCCCTGTAATTAAAACTTCAAAATATATAAAAAGTGTAGATATAAATGATGCAGAAATAAGTTATAAAACTGTTTCAAGAATGATTCCTGTAATTGATAGTGCAGACGGTGCAAAAATCAAAATCGAGTTCGCATCCTCAGCACCCGATATTGTATCTGTTGATAATTCAGGCAACATAACAGCCAACAAAACAGGCAGTGCGGTTATAACTGTTACCGTTACAGATAAGGACGGAATACAGTTAAAAGACACCTCTACTATAACAGTAAAATATACATGGTGGCAGTGGATAATCAACATCCTCCTTTTAGGATTCTTGTGGTATTGATAAAACCAATATAGTTAAATTTGATTTTGTATAAATTAAAATCATAAATAAATGTTGACAAATTATAAAAAATGAGTATAATATAAGTACAAGGTGTGATTCCTTGCGGTGCGTAATGAATAGCCGTGCTGTCCTTTCCGTTAGAGGATTTAAAATATACATCGGAGTTGACCTGCTTGAGGTAGGAGTATCAAGCTGCTATTCATCGTTTATCATGTGGACTGTGGTGAAAACTATGGTCCATTTTTTTTTGAGGGATGTTTATGGCAGAGGTTGATTTAAAAGAACTGTTAAGTGAATATGAAAAAAATCTGTGTGATAAAACATTCAGATATGAGCTGGCAAATGGTACAGTTATTGATGTTGTGTTTTATCAAGAGCAGTTTTGCCATTTGTTAGGAATCCAACATATTTTTAATGAAAAGAAATATGATTATATAGGGAAAAAGGGTTATGAAAAGATAAAAAATGATGATTTAACTGTAAAAAGTTTGAAAAGCCATAATAAAAACAAATTCTATTCCATAAAAGAACGCTTGCGCAACTTTGATAAGTTGTATCAGTTAATACTTGATGGAGATTTGATAAAGTTCTATTCTGACCGTACCAGACCACCAACAACAATTTCTGCTGATTTTGTAATATATCACGAAGAAACAGAACACATTTTACATTTATTCCTGCGAAAAGAAAGTGCTAATAGTAATATATTTGCTCCTGTATCCTTTGTTATTAAATCACATAATGATAAAACTCCAAAGCAGTTTATAAATTTTCAAGAGTATAAAAAAATAGTAAAAAGAGAAGTCATATCAAATAAATAGTATAAAGAAAACGAGCGGAACGCATTTGCGTTCCGCTCGTTTTGGCTTGTTTGTAAAAAAATAGGAGGCTGCCAGCAGCATCCCCCGTACAAAAACCAAAAGTTTTTTTAATATCAAACATATTTTTTATTAGTTCATCTGGATTAAGTTTAGGTGCGTATTCCATAAAAACATCTTCGTTTGTTTTACAATTCATTTTTATCATCCTACAATCAACCAATTATCTCACATTCATTTCACGGCAGCTCATAGCCTGCGGCTTTATAAATTTTGTACCAGTCCTCTGCGCTCATGTCAATATCTGCCGCTTCGCAGATTTCGTTTACACGGCTGAGCGTTGTTGTGCCTGTAACAGGCTGCATTTTTTCGGGCAGGCGAAGAAGCCATGCAATGGCAATGCCTGTGGCAGAAACACCGTATTTTTCACCGATTTTTTTCAGCAGATGGTTAAGGTCTTTATATTTATGATTTTTAAGGAACGCACCGCCAATAAATCCGTGCTGAAGAGGCGACCACGGCTGAACGGTGATGCCTTTAAGTCGGCAATAATCACGAAGATAGCCACTGCTGAGCATACCCTCCTCGTTTGCCATGTTTACATTTGCGCCACTGCTGATTAAATATGCGTGGGGAATGCTCAACTGCATCTGATTTATGCAGAGCTTCTGATCGCATGATTTTTGCAATAACTCAATCTGCAAAGGGGAGTGGTTAGAAACACCGAATGCACCAACCTTTCCGCTTTTTTCAAGTTCACTGAAAGCCGCCGCAACCTCGTCAGGGTCCATAAGCAAATCGGGGCGGTGAAGCAGCAGAATATCAATATGCTCCACATTGAGCCTTTTGAGCGACCCCTCAACGCTTGAAATAATATGCTCCTTTGAGAAATCATACATTCCCTTGCGGATACCGCACTTTGTCTGAATAATCATCTTATCACGAAGTTCGGGATTTCTTTTCAGCACTCCGCCAAAAACAGTTTCGCACCTGCCGCCGCCATAAATATCTGCGTGGTCAAAGATGTTGATGCCCTGCTCCAAAGCGTTAATAATGTGAGCGTCTGCCTGCCTGCTTGTCATGGTGGTGATTCTCATGCAGCCGAGAGCTACCTGTGATGCTGTGAATTTGCCTGCAAAATTTTCAATGTATTTCATTGCATTTCCCCCTTTTTATTCAGTATATCATAGATAAAAGCAAAAATAAATAATTCTTGAAAATAATTAAAATTTATGATAGATTTATATTAAAGATTTTTCTTTGATTTTGTGAGGGATTTTTATGAAAAAAACAGCCGATTTTATCGTGATTACAGATGCCCATTATTATTCAAAAAACTTAGGCACAGATTCAGAATCCTACAGAGCTTTTAACGCAAAGGCACAGAAAACCGTTGCAAAAAGCAGCGATATAATTAAAGCATCCTTTGAAAAAATTAAGTCAGACCCTTGCAAAAATGTTGTTTTTTGCGGAGATTCCACCTGCGATGGTGAATACGAAAGCCACAGTGAATTTATTGCCCTTTTAAAGGATTTGCAGGATAACGGCAAGAATGTTTTTGCCATAACCTCCACCCACGATTATCAGGACGATAAAATAACCTATAAATACACAGGTGCTGTTAGAGAGCCGATACCTGCGCCCGCTCGTGAAGAGCTTCTTCCCATGTATGCACCATTTGGCTACAACAGCGCATTTTCAACCTATGAGATGTCTTATGCCTGCAAGGTGGATGAATTTATGGTGCTTGCCCTTAATTCAGATAAAAACGGCAACGGCAGAAGTGGCTACTCTGAAAAGCACCTTAACTGGATAAAAGAAATGATTCTGACGGCAAAAAAAGAGGGGAGAGAGATAATCGCTTTCACTCATCATCCGCTGGTTTCCCCCTCGCCCTTGTATAAGCTTATCGGCAAAAACGATATGATGGGCGAGCACGAAACTATCAGAGAAATTCTTGCAGACAGCGGACTTTCGCTGATATTTACAGGTCATTCTCACATCCACGATATTTCTTATATTTTCTCAAAAAACGGCAATGTTTTTTATGATGTTTCCACCTCCGCTTTGGCAGGTTATCCCGGTTTTTTAAGAAAGATTTATTTTGAAAAAAATTCGTATAAAATCGAAACAGAAAAAGCCTTTGACGCTGAAAAATATTCTTTTGATTCTGACCTTGAAAATCAATTTTTCGGTATGATAAAAACAACGCTCCAAGCGGCAAAAACAGATGTTCCTCTTCTTGCCGAATGTCTTTCTGCCATGAGCATTCCAAAAAAGTTTACATATCGTTTTGGTTGGCTCATTAAACCGCTTGCAAAAATTCTTGATAAAATCACATTCAAAACCGTGTGGAAATGGACTAAAAAAGAGAACGGACTTTCAAAAGAAAATATTGAAAAAATTAAAGATAAAAAAGCGGTGGATTTCATCCTCGAATTGGTGATGCTTCTCTATTCTGGCAACGCACCTTATTCGCCCGATACAGCCGAGTATAAAATAGCAATGTCGCTGTTCAGCATAATTGACAGCTTCTTAAAAGCAATCGGCTTGCCTTTCTCAAAAATCATCAAAGGCTTCGACTCAATCGACCAGCTTTTTGAACCGCTTCTTTTTAATAGCGGAATTGACGATTACAATGCCGAGCTTCCAAAAGATGCAACGCAGGCAGATGTTGAGAAAATCTGTGCAGGAAAATCTACAGAAAAAATCACAAGCAAAAAAGGCAGGGGAATTGCCACAATTCTCATAATTCTCGTTGTGATTTTTATTCCGCTTCTGCCGATTTTAGCTCTGCTTTTAGGTGCAGGATTTTTAATTAACCGCATAAAATATTCAAAAGAATTGAGTGAAAATAAATGAGTAATCCTTTAAAAGTTGTTATCATCGGCGGCGGTCATCGCTCCCTTATTTATGCAGGACTTTCTGACATAAAGCCCGAGCTTATGGAGGTTGTTGGCGTTGCCGACCCTAACGAATTCAGACGCAATTCAATTGCCGAAAAATATTCTATCCCCAAAGAGCATATTTTTGAAAGTGCCGAGGAGCTTGCAAGTGTGCCGAAGTTTGCGGATGCCGCCATCAACGGCACAATGGATCATGTTCATGTTGAAACTTCTTTGCCGCTTCTTAAAGCAGGCTACGATTTGCTTCTTGAAAAGCCCTTTGCTGTCAACGAAGATGAAATGAAAACTCTTGTTGAAACGGCGCAAAAATACGACAGAAAAATTATGGTCTGCTTCGTTCTTCGATATGCTCCTTTTTACCGCAAAATTAAGGAGCTTATTGTTGACGGTGCAATCGGTGATGTTGTGAATATTGGAACGGTGGAGCATGTGAGCTATCACCATATGTCAACCAGCCATATAAGGGGTAAGTGGCGCAATGAGGAGCAGTGCCACACATCAATGCTTCTTGCAAAATGCTGCCACGATGTTGACATTATGATGTGGCTTATGGGCAATGATGACCCCGTGAGTGTTTCCAGCTTTGGCGGACTTTATCAGTTTAAAAAAGAGAATGCCCCAAAAAATTCGGGCACTCAATGCCTTGTGGATTGCCCGCTTGTGGATAGTTGCCTTTATTCGGCCAAAAGGCTTTATCTTGACCATCCCGACCGCTGGTCATTTTATGTGTGGGATAAGTTGGAGGATAAAGAAAACGCAACCCTTGAGGATAAACGCAAGCTCCTTGAAACAAGCAATTACGGCAGGTGTGCCTATAAGTGCGATAACAATGTGGTTGACCATCAGAATGTGAGCGTGCTTTTCAGAAGCGGTGCAACGGGCACTCACTCAATGATTGGCGGAACAGCCGTGCCACAGCGTAAGATACATATTATCGGCACGAAGGGAGAGATTTCGGGCATCCTTGAAGAGGGCAAATTCACCCTTTCGCTCATTGACCCAAGACCCGATTGCGAACACCTTGACACGCTTATTGATGTTCACATTGATGATGATACCCATGGTGGCGGCGATCTGATGCTGGCGGAGGATTTTGTCCGCTACGCAAGGGATGACGAAATGTCAATCTCCTGCACTTCAATTGAGGATTCCGTCAAAGGACATCTGACAATTTTCAGAGCAGATAAAAGCATGAAAAATAACGGCTTCCCCGAGCCTGTTATGAAATAAAAAAGTCCCTCCGTGTGGAGGGATTTTTTAATGAAAATTATTGTGTGTTCTGCTTTGCGAGGTTGTGTAACGACCGTGGCAATCCGTTCTCACAGCACGCACAAAGAATAATCAAAACTGAACACTAACGAAAAAACGACTGTGAGCCAGCAAAAAACTCACAGCCGTTTCTAATAAAACAGAAAGGAAAAGTATTGTAAAATTTAATCTGAAGCTTAGCCCATCTTTGCCTTTAAATCAGCAAGTCTGTTAAGTGCTTCATAAAGTGTGTCGTCTTTCTTTGCAAAGTGAACACGGACAATGTTGTTTACATCTTCCATAAAGAATGATGTACCAGGTACGCAGGCAACGCCAACTTTTTCAACCATCTTTTCGCAGAAATCAACATCTGTCTGACCCTTCTTAAGGTATGGACCGATGTCTGCAAGAACGAAGTACGCACCCTGCGGATCAGTGTACTGAATACCAATATCGTCAAGACCCTTTGTGAAAAGCTTCTTCATGTGTGCGTAGTGGTCGCCGAACTCCTTATAATAGCTGTCGGGCATATTAAGACCAACGCAGGCAGCCTCCATAAGGGGAGAAGCCGCACCAACAGCGTTGAAGTCGTGATACTGCTTGATTCTGTCCATAAGGTGCTTAGGTGCAATTGCATAGCCTAAACGCCAGCCTGTGATTGAGTATGTCTTTGAAAGGCTGGAACAGCTAACGGTGCGCTCCCACATACCGGGGATGCTGTTCATATAAACATGCTTGTGTCCCTCATAGATGATGTGCTCATAAACTTCGTCCATAATTGCATAAACATCATATTTAATGCAAAGGTCAGCAATGAGCTTTAATTCGTCATATGTGAATACCTTACCGCTGGGGTTTGAGGGATTGCAGATAAGAATAGCCTTTGCGCCCTGCTTGAATGCGTCCTCAAGCACATCAGCGTCAAAATTGAATGTTGGGGGAACAAGGGGAACGAAAATCGGTTCACAGTCTGCCATAATAGCCTGTGCACGGTAATTCTCAAAATAAGGTGAGAACATAATGATTTTATCGCCCGGGTTTGTGAGGGCAAAGATTGTGTCAACCATAGCCTCTGTTGAGCCGATTGTAACAACCATATCTGTGTTGGGGTCAAGTGTTCTGCCCATGAATCTGCCAGCTTTTCTTGCAAGAGCCTCACGGAAGTTAGGTGCACCCATTGTGATAGGGTACTGGTGAGGACCCTCTGCGCTGACCTCAGCAAGTCTGTCTGTAATAGCCTTGGGTGGGTCAAAATCGGGGAAACCCTGAGCAAGGTTAATTGCGTTGTTTGCAATAGCGATTCTTGTCATTCTTCTGATAACTGAATCGGTGAATAATTTATTTTTTCTGCTTAATTCCTGCATTGTTATATCCTCCTCATTTAATGCCAAGCTCTGCGGAATCTGCTGTGATAAAGTTGTGCTCGTCAATCATCTTTTCAAACTTCTCTGCGTTGTCAACTCGAAGCACCATATAAGCTGTGCCGTGCTTCTGACCGAATACAGAATACATATATACAATGTTGATTTCATAATCTGCCATAACAGTGAGAAGCTCTGAAAGTCCACCTGATTTATCAGAAACACCAACGGCAAAAACATCATTAAGTGAAAGAATATATCCGTTTTCTTTCAGAATTTCGCTTGCCTTTTCGTAATCGTCTGTAATAAGTCTGATAATGCCGTAGTCAGCTGTTTCTGCAATGTGAACCGCTTTAAGGTCAATTCCGCTTTCTGAAAGAAGCTTTGTTATTTCAAGGAGCTGACCTGATCTGTTTTCAAGAAAAAGTGAAATTTGTTTTATAACTTTCATAAGTGAGCCTCCTTAAATTTTTCGTTTATCAATAACACGAACTGCCTTGCCCTCGCTTCTTGCAATTGACTTTGGTGCAACAAGGCGAACCTTTGCATAAATGCCAAGCATAGCTTTAAGTGCCGCAACAAGTGATTTTTCCATTTCGGTGATTTCGCCAAGGCTGTCAGAGAAGTTCTCCTGTGTCATTTCAACCATAACCTCAAGAGTGTCGCTGTTATTCTTACGGTCAACAATAATCTGATAGTTTGACTGATAGCCCTGCTCAATAAGAACAGTTTCAATCTGTGAGGGGAATACGTTAACGCCCTTAACAATAAGCATATCATCGCTTCTGCCCATTGGCTTGCACATTTTAACAAGTGTTCTGCCGCAGGAGCATTTCTCTCTGTTAAGAATACAAATATCTCTTGTTCTGTAGCGGAGAAGCGGAAATGCTTCTTTTGTGATTGAGGTGAAAACAAGCTCGCCCTGTGTGCCGAGGGGCAGTGGTTCGAGAGTTTCGGGGTCAATAATTTCGGGGATAAAGTGGTCTTCGTTTACATGCATACCGTTCTGCTCACAGCATTCAAATGCAACACCAGGACCGCTGATTTCTGTAAGACCGTAAATGTCATATGCTTTAATGCCAAGCTGTTCCTGAATGCTTTGGCGCATACTTTCGCTCCAAGCCTCTGCACCAAAGATACCTGCTTTCAGCTTAATCTGGTCTTTGATGCCCTTTTCGTTAATGCACTCTGCAAGGTATGCCGCATAAGAGGGGGTACAGCAGAGAACAGTTGAGCCAAGGTCTGTCATAAACTGAAGCTGTCTGTCTGTGTTGCCTGATGACATGGGGAGTGTAAGGCTTCCGATTTTGTGGCTTCCGCCGTGAAGTCCTGCACCGCCTGTGAAAAGACCGTAGCCGTATGCAACCTGACAAACATCCTCGTTTGTTGCGCCTGCGGCAGTTAATGCTCTTGCACAGCAATCCTCCCAAAGGTCAACATCGTGCTGAGTGTAAAACGCAACAACTCTTTTGCCTGTTGTGCCAGATGTGGAATGGATTCTGACACAATCTGCTTTCGGCACTGCAAGAAGTCCGTCGGGGTAGCAATCACGCAGGTCTGCCTTTGTCATAAAGGGGAGCTTGCTTAAATCTTCAAGAGTTTTGATGTCGTCGGGGCAAACGCCTTTTTCTTCCATCTTTTTGCGGTAGTAGGGGACATTATCCCATACATGCTTAACTTGCTTAACAAGTCTTTCTGTCTGAATAGCACGCATTTCTTCAACAGAAGCGCATTCAAATTCTTTCTGATAGTATTTTTCCATTCACATCACCTGCTTTATGCGTTTTTTCCAAGCTCAAACGCTTTTTTGTTGAGCTCAATAAACTTTTCGGGAACGCTTGTTTCAATTGCACTCATCCATTCCTCGTCAGAGAAATCAAAATATTTTGAGAATCTGCCAAGAAGAACAAGGTTAACTGCCTTTGCTGTTCCTGCCTCAACGGCAAGTGAAAGAGCATCTATTGAATCAAGGTTGATGCCCTTTGCTTTCATTTTTTCTTCAAGATTTTCGGGGTATTCTGCCGCACCTGTAATAACGGGCATGGGGTTTACCTGCTGATTATTTGTGATAATTACGCCGTCAGGCTTAAGAAATTCAGTGTATCTTGCAGCTTCAAGAAGCTCAAAAGACATAATAACATCTGCTTCGCCCTTGTCGATAATAGGTGAATAAACCTTGTCGCCATAGCGAACATATGTTACAACAGAGCCGCCACGCTGGCTCATGCCGTGAACCTCACTTACCTTTACATCGTAGCCTTTTGTGAGAAGAATTTTACCGAGAAGCTTGCTGGCAAGAAGAGTACCCTGACCGCCAACACCAACAATCATAATGTTCTTTGTTTTCATATCTGTCAGTCCTCCTTATTTGCCAAGTGCGCCGAATTTGCAAAGCTGAGTGCATACGCCGCAGCCAGTGCAAAGTGTGCTGTCGATTTTTGCTTTTTTATCTGTAATGCTGATTGCAGGGCAGCCAATCTTCATGCAGGATTTGCATCCGACACACTTGTTGGGGTCTGCCATAATAGCACCTTTATGTTTAACATATTTAAGAAGTGCGCAGGGTCGTCTTGAAATAACAACAGACGGCTCTTTTGCGGCAACCTCTTCTTTAATTACTCTGTCGCATTCCTCAAGGTTGTAGGGGTCAACCACCTTAACACGCTTAATGCCAACAGCGTGGCAAAGAGCTTCAAGGTCAATCTTTGCGCAGGGGTCGCCTTTAAGGTTAAATCCTGTTGTGGGGTTCTGCTGATGACCTGTCATACCTGTGATTGAGTTGTCAAGGATAATAACAGTTGAGTTTGACTCGTTATATGCAATGTTAATAAGACCTGTAACACCTGAGTGCATAAATGTTGAATCGCCGATAACTGCAACTGTCTTGCCGTCGCTTTCGCCCTCGTTTGCTTTGTTGAAGCCGTGAAGCCCTGAAACAGAAGCACCCATGCAGATTGTTGAATCAATTGCGGCAAGGGGAGCAACTGCGCCAAGTGTGTAGCATCCAATATCACCAAGAACGGTGAGCTTATTCTTTTTAAGTGTATAGAAAAGTCCTCTGTGTGGGCAGCCAGCGCACATAACAGGGGGGCGCATTGGGATGTTATCCTCAAGAGTGTAGCCCTTTTCACATTCACAGCCAAGCTTTTCTGCAACAATGTTCTGGCTGAGTTCATCAATACAGCCAAAAATCTTTTTGCCCTCAACCTTAACACCGATTGAGTTGCAGTGAGCTTCGATAATTCCGTCAAGCTCTTCAATAACAATAACCTTTTCAACACTGTTTGCAAAATCAATAATTTTCTTAACGGGCATTGGGTTAATCATACCCAGCTTCAAAACAGGGTACTTATCACCGAATACCTCTTTTGCATACTGATAGCAGGTTGAAGAGGCGATAATGCCCATTGATTTATCCTCACCGCAGTCAACTCTGTTAAGAGCGTCTGTTTCTGCAAGCTCTGTGAGAGCAAGTGTTCTCTCTTCAACAATGGGATGACGCTTTTTAGCGTTACCGGGCATCATAATATATTTTGCGCCGTTCTTTTCGTATGGCTTCTGAGGAATTTCAGCTCTGTCGCTTGTTTCAATAATTGACTGTGAGTGAGCAATTCTTGTGCACATCTTAACAATAACAGGTGTGTCATATTTTTCAGAAATATCATAAGCCATTTTAACAAATTTAAGTGTTTCAGCAGAGTCTGACGGCTCAAGCATGGGGAGCTTTGCGGCGATTGCATAATGGCGTGAATCCTGCTCATTCTGTGATGAGTGCATACCTGCATCATCTGCAACAGCAATAACCATACCGCCGTTTACGCCTGTGTAAGCTATGGTGAAGAGGGGGTCAGCCGCAACATTAAGACCAACGTGCTTCATTCCGCAAAATGATCTTTTGCCTGCAAGGGATGCACCAAATGCGGCTTCCATTGCAACCTTTTCGTTAGGTGCCCACTCTGCATAAATTTCTTTGTATTTTGCCGCACACTCTGTGATTTCAGTGCTGGGCGTTCCTGGGTAGCTTGAAACAAATCCGCAGCCAGCCTCATAAAGACCTCTTGCGAATGCTTCATTGCCGAGCATTAAACATTTCATAATCTATCATCCTTTTATCAGCCTGTGATCTGTGCTTCTACAAGACGACCATGGCAGTATTTTTCTCTTAATACAGGTTTCTCAATTTTGCCTGTTGGGTTGCGTGGAACTTTATCAAATATAATCTGTCTTGGACGCTTGTATCTTGGAAGCTCCATGCAGAATTCTCTGATTTCATCCTCGGTGCATTCAACATTTTCTTTAAGCTCAATAATAGCGGCTGTTACCTCGCCAAGGCGTGGGTGCGGAACACCAATAACCGCAACATCCTTGATTTTTTCGTTTTTGCGAAGATAATCTTCAATCTGAACGGGGTAAATGTTTTCACCGCCAGAGATAACAACATCCTTTTTACGGTCAACAAGATAAATGAATCCGTCCTCGTCTTCTCTTGCCATATCGCCGGTGTAAAGCCAGTCGCCCTTTTTAATTTCGTCAGTTGCTTCCTGATTTTTATAGTAGCAAATCATAACACCTGGGCCCTTAACAGCAAGCTCGCCAACATCACCCTGTGGAACGGGGTTGCCTTTTTCGTCAACAATTTTTGTTTCCCATCCGTAGCCTGCTTTGCCGATTGCGCCAACCTTATCAATGTTATCAATGCCAAGGTGAACACATCCCGGACCTAAGGACTCGCTAAGACCGTAGTTGGTGTCATATTTATGTTCGGGGAAATATTTCAGCCATCTGTGAACAAGGCTTGGGGGAACAGGCTGTGCGCCAATGTGAAGCAATCTCCACTGCTCAATCAGGTGGTGGTCAAGGTTAATCTTTCCGCTTTCAATTGAATCAAGAATATCCTGCGCCCACGGAACAAGAAGCCATACGATTGTGCATTTTTCCTCTGTAACAGTTCTGAGAATCCATTCGGGTGTAACACCACGAAGAAGCACTGCCTTGCTTCCGCTTATAAGACTGCCGAACCAGTGCATTTTTGCGCCTGTGTGGTAAAGGGGCGGAATACAAAGGAAAACATCATCGTGTGTCTGCTTGTGGTGCTGCTGCTCACAAATGCAGGAATGAACAAGTGCTGAATGTTTGTGAAGAATAGCCTTTGGGAAGCCTGTTGTGCCAGATGAAAAATAAATTGCAGCGTTATCGTTTTCATCAAGCATAACGGGCGGCAGATTTGATGAGCAGAAATAAATAAGCTTCATAAAATCCTCTGCATATTCGGGTACATCCTTGCCAACAAAAAGCTGAAGTTTAACCTTTTCGATTTCTCCTTGAATCACATCCATACGGGTTGTGAACTCAGGACCAAAAACAAGAATCTCAATATCTGCAAGGTCAAGGCAGTATTTAATTTCATCGCTTGAATATCTGAAATTCAGCGGTACTGCAATACAGCCAGCCTTTAAAATACCAAAATAAACAGGCAGCCATTCAAGGCAGTTAAGCAAAAGTATGCCAACCTTTGTGCCTTTTTTAATGTTACGGCTCAAAAGAAAGTTTGCAACTCTGTTTGCCCTGCGGTCAAAGCTCTTCCATGTCATATCACGGCGGTAAGGTGCGTTTGACGGTGAGGCTTCAATAAGGCTTGCCTCTCTCCATGTTACGGCGTTGTCCCTTTCCTCAGATGGGTTAACCTCAACAAGGGCTGTTTCGTTGCCGTAGAGCCTTGCGTTTCTTTCAAGAAAATCAGTAATAACCATTCTAATTCCCCCATAAATTTTTTCAATTATCAACTATAATACTTTAGCACTTTTAACTGCTAAAGTCAATGTTGAAAATACACAAAGTTTTTCACAATATAATAGAAATTGTATAATATTAGCTGATATAGCTTAAAAAAAGAGGCTTACGCTCAGAAAACTGATGCGCCAGCCCCGTTAATTGCGGTAATAATTAAAGTGATACAAACTGGTTAACCCAGAAAATAAACGGAATAAGAACAATAAAAAGAATGATGCAGAAATAATACATCAGATATGCAAGAGGGTTTTTCTTTCCGTTTTCGTCAACACGCTCAAAACTTGTTTTTTGGGCGGCAATAAGAAGCGGGAAAAGCACAGCAACGGCATAAGCGGCTTTCATTGCATAATGCTCAAAAGAAACACCAGCCTTTGCAAGCAAAACACCTGCAACAAAAATAACCATTGAAATGGCAAACCATATAAACTTAACTTTTTTATTTAAAGGCTTCTTAGCCTTTGGAGCATCGCCTTTGACTTCCTTAGCCATAACTTTTTCTCCTTATATTCACAATATGCAAAGATGATAACATAAAACGGGGTAAATTACAAGTTATATTTTAAATATTTTTGATTTTCCTATTGACACATATAATATATATGTATATAATTAAGTTAATATATGAATACTTGTTCATACATTGACGAAAGGAGAAGCTATGGATAACATAAATAAATCACCACAAGGCATCTCCGTTCCTGATACCGAGGCTTTGTATGACCTTGCAGAGCTTTTCAAGGTTTTCGGAGATACCACAAGAATAAGAATAATCGCCGCACTTCTCAATGGCGAAATGGCAGTTTACACCCTTTCAGAGTTTCTTGAAATGGGGCAGAGTGCAATTTCACATCAGTTGCGGATACTTCGTGCTGCGGGGCTTGTCAGACCAAGGCGTGATGGAAGAACGGTGTATTATTCACTTGATGATGAGCATATAGAGCTTATCTATAATATGGGGCTGGCGCATATCAATCACAAAAGCAGTCAGCATCATAAGGAGGAAGAGGAATGAGCGATAATTTTATTTCTTTCGATGATTTTCTCAAAGAGAGGGGCAAGAAAAACGAAGAGCCAAAGGAGCCTGTAAAAGAAGTGGAAGAAGCTCCTGAGGTTCACGCTCACGAAGAGCATGAAGAGCATGAGCATCACGAACACGCTCACGCTCACGAGCATAAAATTAAGTCCGCAGGCAAGCGTGCCCGTAAGTATATGCCCGATCTTGATATTGAAAGTGAGCATGAGCATCTTACAAAGGTAAAGTCAAAGCTTCATCATATGCAAAAGGTAGTTGATGATGTTGTTGATGAAGAAGACGATGATGATGACGATGATTGCTGCGACCATTGCCACGACCATGACCACGACCATTGCCATGAGGACGGCTGTGCATGCGGTCATGAACATTCAAGCGACAATAAAATTTTCAAATATCTGCTTATCGGTGCGGCAGTGCTTTTTGTTGTTGCGCTGATACTTAAAAAGGTTGTTGCCACACCAATTCCAAGTGCAATTCTTTTTGTGCTTGCCGCAGGTATGGCAGGCGCACCCGTTTTTGCAAACGGTGTTAAAAACGCAATCAAGGGCGATATTGACGAAGCCGTGCTTATGACAATTGCAGTTGTTGCGGCAATTCTTCTTGGTGATTTTGCCGAAGCGGCGGCTGTTGCCGTTCTTTTCAGAGTTGGCGAAATGATGGAAGAATATGCCTCTGATAAAAGCCGTCAGTCAATCCGTGCCCTTTCAGAGATTCAGCCAGACACTGCCAATGTGTTTGTTGCGGCAGATACAGTTAAAAAAGTTCCTGCCGAAAAGGTCAAAAAAGGCACAAGAATTGCAATTTATCCCCACGAAAGAGTACCCCTTGACTGCATAGTGCTTAAAGGCAGTTCAACAGTTGACGCATCTGCAATCACAGGCGAAAGTATGCCTGTTCAGGTTTCAAAGGGTTCACAGATTCTCAGTGGCTCAGTGAACGGCAACGAAACAATCGTTGCAAAAACAACCAATAATCTTAAAGAGTCAGCCGCTTCAAGAATCATTCAGATGGTTGAAGAGGCATCATCCAAAAAGAGCAAATCGCAAAAAGCAATTTCAAGAATCGCCAATGTCTATACACCAATTGTTATGGCACTCGCTCTTATTGTTGCGCTTGTTCCGTCAATCGTTACCCACGATTGGGCAACATGGACTCACCGTGCCCTCGTTCTTCTTGTAATTGCCTGCCCCTGCGCCCTTGTTCTTTCAGTTCCACTTGGATTTTTCACAAGCCTTGGCACTGCGGCAAGAAAAGGTATCCTCATTAAGGGCAGTAAATATATTGAAGAGCTTGCACAGGCAAAGTGCGTTGCCTTTGATAAAACAGGCACGCTCACCACAAATAATCTTAAAATTGAAAGTGTTACTTCACCTGTTGGTCTTGACCCCGAAGCCGTTCTTCTTTTAGCGGCAATTGCAGACCACACCTCAACCCACCCTGTAGCAATGACAATCAAAGCGGCGGCAAAGGATGTTCCCGACAGCCAGATAAAGAACATAAAAGAAATCCCCGGTTACGGTACATATGCAGAATTTTGCGGAAAGAAAGTCCTTTGCGGAAGCAAAAAGATGTTTGATGAAAACGGAATCCCCACAGGTGATGCAGACGGCATACTTGTTGGTCTTGATAACCGACTTGTGGGCAGTATCATCATCACCGCTGAGGTCAGGGATGAAGCAGACGATGTTATTAACAACCTGCGTCTTGCAGGCATTGAAAGAATCGTAATGCTCACAGGCGATTCATATGAATCTGCAAAGAATGTTGCAGAAAATCTTGGTGTTGATGAGTTTTATAGCGATATGCTCCCTGGCGATAAGCTCGAAATGGTTGAACAGCTTCAGCAGGCACTTGGCAAGGTTGTTTATGTTGGCGACGGTATCAATGACGCACCCGTCCTTGCGGCGGCAGATGTTGGTGTCGGTATGGGTCTTGGCTCAGCGGCTGCACTTGAATCAGCCGATGTAGTGCTGACAAACAGCAGCATTTCAAAGCTTGCCGAAGCAAGAGCGCTGGCAGAGAAAACCATGAGAATTTTCAAAGGCAATGTTACATTTATTATGGCGGTGAAAATCCTTGTGATGATTCTCGGTATTGCAGGTATCGCCCCCATGTGGCTTGCAGTTTTCTCAGATGTTGGTGTGTGCTTCATTTCAGTTCTGATTTCATCACTTATAGCATCCGATAAAGCAGACCCGCTTCTTTCACGCAAAAATCAATCAGAAGATTTTTATGATGATGAAGAAGAGGAAGAAGACGAAGAATAAATTTCAATCCCCGAAAGTTCACCTTTCGGGGATTTTTTTGTAATAACCGTAGAAATAGGGGAGGGGCTCTTCCTGAATATATTTGCACCGAGCAAAAGTAATGTCATTGCGAACCTCCGCAGGAGGTGTGGCAATCCACTCCCACGGCAAGTACAAAACAAAAGCTTCCCTCGTGGGAAGTGGCAAAATCTCTGATTTTGACGATAGAGGTTCTCATAAAGTAATAAGTTGTAGTGAATAGTGAAGAAGTTTCACCATACACCGTA
>JAZLLI010000038.1:0-16801 GCA_045598085.1 Acutalibacteraceae bacterium | reverse complement strand
GGACGGAATATTACTGCGTTTGGTGTCTTCTGATGTGTTAAGAACGATCATATAGATAACCTCCTGAAAATAGAAAAAGAGATACAGCCGAAAGACCGTATCTCATTCTTTTGCGGATCACATAATCCCTCCTGCGGATTTGTGCGATCCTGAAAAAAACAGGGCGGACTCCGCCCCTTATGTAACTAATTGTGTTTGTAAATGTTGCTTTGTAGTGTTCTGCAATGAATAGATTTGTTTGCCAATACCCATAACGGATGTTGGTGTTTTTTTGCCATGTCTCTCACTCCCTGGATATTTCTCGAAGCTATGCTTCAAGATAATAATATATGTTTCTGAAAGACGAGGTTGCGAAAGGTGCGAAAGATGAAGACTAGGTGCGAATGTTCTGAGCTTCGCACCCGGCAAAAGGCTATATATTACAAGGGAAAACGGCTATAAAGGTGCAAAGGTGCGAACGATTGTGAATTTAATTTTCTCCATAGCAAATCAGCTTTTTGTCCCATATGTTTTGAACTTGAATTTCTTCACACCTTCGTACCCAAAATCACAAAAACCTATGAAGAATAAGGAAAAAGGTGGTTGCGAACAAAAATCGTTCGCAACCTTCAAACCTGGATTCCCAAAAAGCTATATATCATAAGGGCTTCCTCGGGGTACGAAAAAGTCAGTTGAAAAGGTGTAAAGGCGAAAGTTTTTCTCAGTTAAGCACTCACCATAACAAATAGTATGTTTTCTATGAATTTTAAACTTGAATTTCTTCGCACCTTTTCACCTGAATCATCAGAAAGCCATATAGTATAAGGCTTTTTTATGGGTGCGAACAAAAATCAGCTTTCACCTTTCGCACCTGAACCTCCAAAAATCTAAGCACGGTAAAAGAAAAAGTATAAAATAAAAACAGAAGCATAAATTCGTGAAAATATACAAATACGGTGGCTTTGTTTCACAATGTTACAGCGATTTGCTGATAACGTGCCCCTTTTTTGGGGAGATTCCGTAGTTTTGAGGTGCTTGGAAGCTATAAAAAGTATCAGCAGTCCGCAGAGCTATAAAAATGAACGCTTATAATACACACGTAAGCTGCAGGGGGCGGTTGCAAACGCTGAGATGCAGTTAACATCCTGGTCGAAGAGTAGTGAACCCGGGTACATAGATCTTTGAGATCAGAAATATTTTGTAAGGAGGCCCTAAATATGGGTATATTTTCCATTTTTTTACAGTCAAAGCATAAAATTGCAAATGAACCACTTAAAACCGGTAGCTATATCGGCAAGGTTGTTGATGTAGGTCTTGAACTGAAAGGGAAGAGCAGCACTCCCTACAGTGATATGCTGAATTTTGCCATTGCGGTTAAGGATGACACTGATACAGCAATTCATATCATCAGAACCTTCAGAAATAGTTGTCAAATTAAACAACTGTATGACATCGCCTCGGATTTCGCGGCTGTTCTTAACTGCACACCTGAAGCTGTGACAGCAGGCATTCTTAGAAACAAGTTTTTTTTGTTCCATATTGAAGAATGTCGGGCAAAAAATGGTAGCACCTTCAATAAAATAGAGAAAATTCTATGTGCTGATACACAGAATCCAGATTATAAGGCTTTACAAACGGAAAATTTTAGCTTCAGTTTTTCACATGAATTATCATGCTCACCTGAGATGCCAATTGTTGACATTGCACCAGATGGTGAGTATATGGCAATGATAACCAGCTCAGAGATAAGACAAACTTCCAACTTAGCTTCTGTACTGCTAAATCTTAGAGTTTACAACGAATTCCAGGAAACAACGGATATTGCTGTTTGGCTTAATAGTTCATACCAGCTGGATGTTATTGAATATCTTGATGGTCTTGCTCAAAACGAGGATGATCTGCGTGGCTTAGTGTTCATCGTTGATCTGTCGCTTAATGATGGATATTACGCGATTGACTACATAAGACTTGCCGATGAGGATGCTTTTGACGAGCAAGAAGAATGTGGCTGGGAGGTGTAATTGTGCAATTTGTTGTTAAGCGTACTGCAAATTCATATTTAAAGTCAGGGGCATTTGCTGCCCCTGGCGTATCGCCACAAAGCTTTATCAACTCGATTGGTTTTGAATATGTAAGGGGCAAATGGAGGTGTGTATCGATTGAAAAGGCGGTCAAATTTATTGCCAGGAACACATATCTAGTTCGTCACCGAGAGACCCTTTATATTTTCAATAATTCTACAGGGTGCTTTGAGCCAGTCAACAGCTTCAATCTTCCTTCAGTCATAAGGACTGTAGTTAATCAGAAGAGTATTGCTGGTATTGAACCTTGGACTAAATCTTTAAACGAGGAACTTACCTATGCTATAAAGTCATATACAGTAAATGAAGTGATTGAGTTTAACAAAACGCCGCATATAGTTCTGAAGAATCGGGCGTATGATTTAGAGAAGTTTATTGACGAAGACTTCAATCCACGCCATTTCAGTACCCGTAAAATAAACTGCGATTATCAGCCTGAAGCCGATTGCTCATTGTTTAAGCAGTTTGTCTCTGAAATAACGTGCGGTCAGAAAGATCTTGAGTTCCAGTTACAGCAGATTGTTGGGTATATTTTCGCAAACCATAATAAGGCGGAAAAAGCCTTCCTGATTATAGGACCTGCACGAAACGGTAAGTCAACATTCGCTGCTGTTATCAGAGAACTTTTAGGAGCCGAAAATGTGTCAGCAACGCCATTAAAGAAACTCGGAGCAGAGTTTGGGCTCGAGGATATTGTCGGCAAAATGGTTAACATTACAACAGAAAGCTCCAAAGGGGAGAATGTCAGCTCCGCTCAATGGAAAGCTCTTACCTCTGGCGATATGGTTCAGGTAAACGGCAAAGGAAAAGCTGCGTACTCAACGAGAATAACAACAAAGCTTATCAGCTGCCTGAATTATATGCCTAATTTTGAAGAGCTTGATGCTGCTGTTCGTCGTCGACTTATGATAATACCCTTCGTAGCGCAGATTTCGGAAGATAAAGTAGACCCTGATCTTTTAAAGAAGCTTATTCAGGAGAAATCAGGTATTTTAAACTGGGCTCTTGACGGATTAAGGAGCCTCGCAAATAATAACTGGCACTTTGCAGAAGCGAAGAGTTCACAACAGATGCTTGATAGCTTTATAGCTTCAAGCGATAGTTTATCAAAATTTATATCTGAGTGTGTAACGGCTGGCTCCGCAACTGAGAAGATTCAAATCTCTGTTATACGGGAGCTATACGACGCCTGGGCTCACAAGAATAAAGTTGCCAAAGCCAACCGCAATGGTTTCGCGGAGAAATTCTGTCAGAAACTTGAACTGGCAAACATTCCGTTCACTCGTATCAAGCCAGGAGGTTGTCTAACCTTAAAAGGAATCACAGTTAATGTTGATCTCAACAAAAACAAGGTTACTGACATTAGTACATAAGTTTAGCTGGCTCTGCTATAACAGGCAGAGCCGGTGTAAAGGAGCAATATAAATGAATTTGGATTCTTTAAAAAAATACGGTATCGGGATTAATTTCCCGATGTTCACAGCGGAGGTTCTTGAACCCATAAAAGAAGAACAGAAATTGCTGGCTGATTCTATCCACAGCGTTATAGGATATAGGAATCTTTGCAGCTCCCAACAGATAAAACGTGGACTTAATATAAATGGTTACGGTATAAAAAGCGTTACCATTGATGAACTTAAAGCACACAGAGAAGAAGCACCGATTTATAAGGACTTATACAGGTTTAAACGGAACTCAGCGTATCTGACACAATATGACATACATTTACGTGAACAGCTTGACAATGACTATAGGGTGCACCCTACATATTCCATTGCCACCGAAACAACAGGTAGATTGAAAGCAATAAATCCGGCCGCTATGGCTTTTGACGCAAAGCTTATGTCTTATCTTGTCCCTAAGCCTGGGTGTTCGTTGTTGCATTTTGATTATAAGACAATGGAATTCAGAGTTCTTGCTGCCTTGAGCCGAGACCCGATTTTGAGAAGGAAACTGACTTCAAGAAATTTCGATATTCACAGTGAAAACGCATCATTGATTTTTAAAAACCCGGTAGAAAAAATCAGTACCAAAGAAAGAAAAGATGCTAAAGCACTTGGATTTGCTGTGATTTATGGTATGTCAGCCCAGACATTATCCCAAAAACTCAGCTGTAGTACCGGAACCGATATAACAGTAGAAGAAGCTGAATCGTACATCTTCGAGTTTTTTAACAGGTATCCATTTGTGCAGCTTTACCGTAACGAAATTCTAACAGGACGTCGCAAATGTGCTACACTCAATGGCAAAGAATTCACTGGTTATCTAAGATATTCACAGAAGCTTAATTATCCTATCCAGGGAACAGCTGCTGAAGCGTTTATAAAAGTAATTGACACTCTTGAAGATACTTATCCGCAGTATCACATCTGCCTGCCAGTTCATGATGCTTTGTATATTGAAGTCCCTAAGCAAAATGCTCAAGAAGCGCTCAATAAAATAAGTATCATTATGGAGTCTGTTATGACAAATTATCTTAATGTAGCGTCATATGTTGATGCTGAAATAGTAGCATAGGAGGTTGATACTATGGCCACAGGTCATATACGCACTAGAACAACACAAAAAGGAACAGCCTATCAGGCTATTATTGAAATATCAGCTAAGGACCCTGTAACAGGGCAACGCAAGCGAAAATACAAAACATTCAAGAAAAAAGTGGATGCCCAGAGGTATCTTAATGAAGCCATACATCAGTTGAATCATGGCACATTTGCAGATGCCCACAATATGAGCGTTGAAACGCTTATGAGTGCATGGCTCAAGTCGAAAGAGTTTGACACAAAGCAGACTACGCTCACAAGATACAAAGAGCAAACAGAATGGTATGTCAAGCCAAAATTGGGGAAATATCCTGTTGATTATCTGAATCCAGCTGTTATTCAGGAGTGGGTTAACAGTATTTATACTAAGCCACCAACAAGCAAGAACAACGGTAAGCCATTATCAGCAAAGACTGTCAGGAATGTTTTCCTGAACCTGAAAGCTGCTCTTGACTATGCAGTTGACAATGAGCTCATAAGCAGGAATCCGTGCTTAAAGGTAAATCTTCCAAAGCAGACTAAGAAAGAAGTTGAAGCGTTTAGCGAGGACGAAATAAAGAAAATTCTCAAATGTGCAAAGGGAACCGATCTCTATTTTCCAATATACATTCTTCTCCACACAGGAATGCGCAGAGGAGAACTGCTTGGACTAAGGTGGTGTGATGTGCATATTAAGGAAAACGAACATCCGTATCTTGAGATAAGGCAGACAAGATTAAGCTCAGCAGGAAAAGAGATAATAGATACTCCGAAGTCAGCGAGCAGTCGCAGGACTGTTCAGCTAAGTTCACAGGCACAGAAAGAGTTTGTTGCTTACAAAATATGGTGCAGAAAAGTTCTGCTGAAAAAAGGCAGGTCAATTGACGATAACAAATTTGTTATAATGCGCTCAGATGGTGAATATGACACACCTGACAATTTCACAAAGCGATGGAACAACTTTCTGAAAAAAACAACATACGACACCTGAAGCTGCACGAACTGCGACACACATGCGCCACAATACTACTGCAACAAGGCGTTGATGTAAAGACAATATCTCAAAGGTTAGGCCACGCAGATGCAATGCTCGTCTGCACAACATATGGACACTCATCAGATACAGCAGGGCAGAAAGCCGCAGATAAACTTGACGCAGTTATTGTTGCTGGGTGATAGTAAAAATGATAAGAAATAACAAATAGCAGAGAGTTCTCAATGAGGTCTTCGCTATTTTGCATCTAAAATGTAAACAATTATTCCACAGAAAAGTTGAAAATATATTCTTGTAGTTTGTTGACTAATACAAAATGATATGATATTATAGTAAAAAATACCAAATAAAGGTTGACAAATAAAATGCTTGGTGCGACAATCCTGTACAGACAGACAGACAGACAGACAGACAGACAGACAGACAGACAGACAGACAGACAGACAGACAGACAGACAGACAGACAGACAAATAAGGTCTGCCTTGATTCTTTGTTGTTAAATTACGCTATGGACTGATTATGCCCATAGCGTTTTTTGTTAAAAAATAAAAAGGAGAAGAAAAATGAAAAAAGTATTAAGAGTGATTAGTACGCTTATGTGTATTGCTTTGCTCATCACTTCATTTCCTATGAGTGGATTTGCAAAAGCAGTAGACGAAGCGACAAAATCTCAGCCGACTGTATCTGAAAACGGTAAGTTGATCAGTTACAGTAAAGGCGAAACTGAAGAATCGTTGCGAATGCCAGTCGAAACGGACTCAAGCATTGAGCCAACGGTTACAGGCAAGCTGGTTGAAGTTAACCAGTATTCAAAGGTGTATAAAACAGGGGATAAAACATATTCTACAGTTTATACTCCTACACCAAATTTCTATCTCGACAAATCGGGTAAAGAGCATGAGTATGATAACTCGCTGAAACTTGAAGGTAAAGCTTCTTCGGGTGAATTCACAAATAAGTCAAGTGATATTGATGTTTCTTTATCTACAAATCTTGCAAAGAAGGGTATGACCTTTGAATATGACGGAGTAAAAGTCGGGCTTACTCCAGCGGAAGGTTGCTATGATACCTATCTTATTTCTGATAACGCTGTAAGATACAATAATGTTTTTGATGGCATTGATGTTCAGTATACTATTGAAGAAACTGGCATAAGAGAGTTTATTATTCTGAATCATTTTGTTGAAAAAAGTGAATTCACTTATAAACTTAATACAAATGGAAATACAGTAAAACTTATTGATAATGTTCTTCATGTTTACAAAGGTAATGATACTGAGAATTGCATATATACTATATCGGCACCAATAATGACAGATGCTGCTGGTGTGGAAAGCAATGCAGTTAATCTTGATCTTAAGAAGGATACAATAACTATTGCAGCAGACTCTAAGTGGTTAGCTGCTCCAGAACGTGCATACCCTGTATATATTGACCCTGATGTAAAAAGAGTTGATACGGCTTTGTCTATCCGAACTGTTGTTGAAGATGGTGACCGTGTTTATGCAGCAGATAACTATGCCCGTGGATATGCAGGCTACATTGAAGGGCAGTATTTCAGCTTTTCTGGCGTCCTCGGCAGATCAAAAATATTGGTTCATATTGCAGATAATCAATTCTATGATTTACCTGAAGGAGCAGGTATTATTGATGCCACGCTGAATATTTATCAGTATGTTAGCCCATCATCAAGCACTAAGTTTATCTGTAGCGAGATAACAGACTCATGGAGCTTGAGCGATTATAATGCAGGACAGAGTAAAGCGTATACCAAAGCGTCAAAACTTAATGTTGAGTTTCTTTCGTCATCAAGTTCTAAAGTTGGATGGCATAAATTTGATATCAGGACAGCAGTTGTAAACTGGGTAAATGGTTTCGACAAGCAGAATGGTCTGATGATAGCAGGTCAATTCAATGATAAATCGGAAAAAGGTGGTGCATTTATCACCAATACATCTGAAGGCGCTGCTGGTGCAGGTGCATATGCAAATGAAAAACCATATATAATTATCAATTGGGAAATCCCAAATCCTGTTGATCCTAATTATCCACTGGATAATACAACAATAAATCTCAGAACAATAGGAACATCCAGCCGTGATGGCAAGCTCGCTATTCTTGGTGTATTCGCTGACGGTGTTGCAAAACCGAATTCAATCGTAAACTATGTTTTCAGCGATACAAAAGCTGAAAATCAGACTAACGCAACAAAAGCTGATGTATCATACAAATACCCTGATTCAACTGCATGGAATAGTGCATTTGCTTCTCAGGGAAGAGCTACAAAATATAAAGACATACTTTCTAACTGGCAGACAGCTGTGCCGTTTACAAAGTTTGAATTTAATAAAGTGTATAACTGGACAGCAACTGCTTCATTTGAAGGTGCAAAAGGCAAATCGGTAAAGAGTCCTGATTATCTGGTATATAAGATAACAAGGTATGATACACTGAATACTATTGCAAAATACTATGGTGTAAGTGTTGATAAACTTGCAACTGACAACCATGTTCAGGATATGCTGCTTGTTGAGAATAATACAATTATTGTTATCAATCCCACACAGAATGCAACGGTACCATATAATCCTGCACCGCTTACAGATGCTGAAAAAGCAAAAATTGATGGACTTCTTATAGGTCGTGCAAAGCATTGCGAGTTTGGATTTGAACCTGTAAATCTTAATACAGGTAATTTCTATATGTCTCAGACTGATATTTCAATTCCCGATTACAACGGAAATTTTGAAATCGCAAGATCATATAATTCAAAAGAGTCTGCTATAAATAGTGCATTTGGTAGAGGCTGGCAGTTTGATTACGCAGAAAGCCTTGCCAAACTTGAAAATGGCGATATTGCATATCATCGAGGAGACGGAAGCACAGTGTGTTTCTCATATTCTGGCGGTAAATATGTATGCACACCAGGTTATTACCTTGAGCTTTCTCCAATTTCTGTTGGTACAAAAGAAGGGGATTTTGGTGGTGAAAAGCCTGAAAAATATACAGTATATGAGTATGAGATAAAAGATGCAGAGGGCGAAGTAAGAAGATTTAGCAGCAGAGGCCTCCTTACATCTGTAAAAGATAAGAAGGGCTTTACAACTACTCTGAATTACGATGATTCTGCTAATATTACATCTATTGTATCCCCCGCAGGAGCTACCTATATGCTTTCATGGGATTCAATGGGTAGAGTTACTCAAATCGTTGTTCCTAATGGATCAAATATTAAGTATTCTTATGATGATGCAGGTAATCTTTCAACATATACAAATGAAGTTGGAGATGTTGTACATTATAATTATGATTCAAACCATAGAATGACATCATGGTCTGATGGTGAGAATAATACAATTATCACTAATGTATATGATTCGGAAGGTCGTGTGACAAAACAGACAGATTCAGAAGGCAATGTAACAATTCTTAATTACGGTTCTGGCTATACAGAATCTAAAGATGCAAATGGAAATGTTACAAAGTACAACTATGACGATCAGTACAGAACAACATCAGTTGAGTACGCTGATGGAAGTAAAGAGTATAAGTATTATGATTCTGCAAATAATCTTTCAAAATCAGTTGATAGGAGCGGAAATGCAACTGAATACAAGTACAATTCCGACGGATTGACAACTGAGATAAAACGTTTTGATGGAAAAACTCAGACATTTACTTATGATTCAAATAATAATGTAACAAAATCAACTGATTTTGATGGTAAAAGCATAAATTGCACTTACGACTCAAAGAGCAATATGCTTTCAATGACCAAAAAAGATGGCTCTGTTGAAAAATATGAGTATGATGATAATTGCAGACTTATAAAGCTGACAGATGCTAATGGAAATAAGACAGAATACAAATATGATAACGTTTGGGTTTCAAAAATCATTGATGCTAAAGGAAATGAAACCCAGCTGTATTATAATGCTAATGGTCAGGTCGTAACAAAGATAGATGCCCTTAATAATACAACACGTTATCTCTATGACGCTGCTGGTAAAAATCTTGGTTATCAGTTACCTGATAATTCAACTGTATCTTATACATATGATAGATCTGGTTGTCTTAAAACATTAAAAAATGCTAATGGATATGTTTATTCATACGAGTATGATGGTATAGGCAACATTACAAAACTTATAGATCCTCTTTCAAATGAGGTTATTTATGAGTATGATGGTTTGTACAATAACACTGTTACAGCATATGATAAGGAGCACAAGACTTTACAGAGCTTTGATGCTTTTTCACAGGTAATAACATCTACTGATGAAGAGAACAACAAGACAACATATAGTTACGATAAATCAGAAAATGTAATTTCTGTAAAAGATCCTAAAGGAAATGTAACCAAATACACATACGATCTCCGCTTCAATAAGATTACATCTATGACAGATGCACTTGGAAATAAGACAACCTATACATATGATGACATAGGAAATCTTATAAAGATGGTTGATGCAAATGGTGCTGCAACAGAATATGCCTATGATGCAGTTGGAAATGTTGTAAAGATTACATATGCTAATGGATTAATCGTAAACAATACATATGATAAAGTTGGAAATCTTACATCAACCAAAAGCAATGCTGGCGAGAATACTTCAATTGCATATGATAAAGCGTACAATGTTACATCTATAACATACTCAAATGGTGCTAAGCTTGAGTATACATATGATGCAAATAGTCAGAAGCTTACTGAAAAAGATTCAGCTGGTGCTGTTACAAAATATACTTATGATACTTTAGGTAGAAAATCAAGTGTAGAGGATGCAGTTGGAAGAAAGACTGTATATGCATATGATGGTAATGGCAATTTGCTTTCTGAAACAAATTCAAATGGTGGCATAACAAGATATTCTTATGATGCACTTGACCGTGTTCGCCAAGTTATTGATGCACTTGGAAATTCAACTTTCCTTGAGTATGATAACGTTGGTAATATGATTTCTTCAAAGAATGCTGCCGAAGAAGTAACAAAATACCAGTATAACAAAGTTGGTCTTGTTACAAAGACAACAGACCCACTTAATGGCGTATTAACCTATACATATGATGCTAATGGCAATCTGATACATGCTAAGGATGCAGGTGGTTATGAAGCAGCAATCGCTTATGATGCACTTAACCGAACATCTTCAACAACAGATGCCTTGGGACTTACAACTACTTTCACATATGATGCTGTAGGTAATCTTGTTAAGGAAAGCAATAACAATGGTTTAAATAATGCATATTCATATGATAAGGTGAACAATCTGGTTGAGGATAAGGATTCACTGGGCAATGCAACTGCGTATACATATGATCTTAACGGAAATCTTCTTACTGTTACAGCAGCTGATAAGAGCGTAACATCATATACTTACAATACCCTTGGCAATGTTACTTCTATGACAAATGCTCTTAAGCAGAAAACTGAATTTGAATATGACCTTGTCGGAAATCTTACATCAAAGAAGCTACCTAACGGTGGTTCATATACTTACAGCTACGACAAAGTTGGAAGGACCACACTTGTTGTTGATCCTGAAAATCAGAAAACTGCATATGAGTACAATGAATTTGACGAAATAACAAAAGTTACAGATGCAAATGGTAATATTGCAAAATCAGAATATGATATAGGTGGTAATCTTATATCTGAAACAGACCAGAACGGCAATGCCACAAAGTATACCTACGATAATGTTTATCGTCTGATTTCAGCAGTATATGCCAACGGCACCACAAATAAAATTGCATATGATGCCAATGGCAATGTTATATCTGCAACAGATGCAAACGGAAACACAACAAAGTATAAGAATGACGCACTTGGTAACGCTGTTGAAGTTACAGATGCAAACGGCGGTGTAACAAAATATGCATATGATGGTGCAGGTAATGTTCTTTCAGAAACAAATGCTCTCGGAGCTACAACAAAGTATTCTTATGACATTTCTGGTCAGTTGACAAAGAAAGTTCTTGCAAACAGTGCAACATATACATACACCTATGATGCTCTCGGAAGAACTGTAAAAGAGTCACAGCCTGAAGGACTTTCTACAGAATACAAGTATGACTCAGTTGGTAATACTGTAGCGAAAATAGATCAGTCAGGCAGAACAACATCATACAGCTACGACCTTCTCCATAGAATAACATCAGCTGTTGATGCTATGGGCAATGAGTCAAAGCTTACATATGATGTATCTGGCAACCTTGCTACTCTTACATCACCTAAAGGTAATGTTACTACATATACATACGATAAGGTTGACAGACTTACTAAGGCAACAGATCCAACAAAAGCAACAGAAACTTATACATATGATGGTGTAGGTAATGTTCTTTCATCTTCTCTTAATGGAAAGAGAACTACATCTTATTCGTATGATAAAGTTGGCAATCTTAAAAAGGTTACTAACGCTTTAGGTAATAAGAAATCTTATACATACGACAGCGTTAATAGACTTTCTGCTGAAACCGATTATAAGGGCAAGAGTATTGCTTACACTTATGATGGTAACGGCAATATTAAAACACTTACTGACCGCAGAGGCAACGCAACTAAATATGCATATGATAAGCTTGATAATCTCCTTTCAGAGATCGATGCTGAGGGAAGAAACAAGAAATATACATATGATGCAATAGGTCAGCTTACTTCTGTAACAGAAGCTGATACTGCTACGAGCACATATGAATATGACTCAGTCGGCAACCTTGTATCTGCTGGTGGATATAAATATGATTATAACCTTAACGGCGAGCTTACATCTTCAAAGGATGCCCTTGGTAATGTTACAGAGTACATCTACAACGCCAACGGAATGCTTAAAACTGTTAAAAACGCAGATGGTTCAACTGTAGATTATGACTATGACAAGATTGATGAGCTTATATCCAAGAAGTACGATGGTACGGAAGATGTTGCTCTCTATGGTTACGATGCAGACGGCAACCGTGTTTCAATGTCTGATATTGCAGGTACAACAGACTATGAATATGATGAAAACGGTAAAGTAACTGCAATTAAGCTTTATGATGGCAAGTCAAAAATAACTTATACTTATAATGAGTTTGGTGAGCTTTCAAAACTCGGCTATCCCGATGGTAAATCTGTAAGCTATGAATATGATAAACTCGGTCAGCTTGTTTCTATTACAAACAGAGACGGACTGAAAACTGCATATAAGTATGATGCAAACGGCAATGTAACAGAGGTTCACCGTCCTAATAATACTTATACAGAGATTAAGTATAACGAGAACGATCAGGTATCTAAACTTACAAATTACCTGATGACAAATTACTTCTTTGTTTTCAGACGTTCAAGTGTTGTTACAGAGTATGAGTACGAGTATGATAAGAGCGGAAATATTGTCAAAGAAGATTATCGTGATTTCTCTACTTACGGAGAAAAAGGCTACATTGGCAGACTTATTCTCAAGCTCACAAGAGTATATACAGAATTCAACTATAAGTATGATGGAAGAAATCAGCTTGTTTCAGAAGTTGAAACACAGCATAAGCTTTTCAAGAGAACAAAGCTTTCTGAATCCACATATAAATACGATGTTTCTGGTAATAGAATTCAGGATTCTGTAAAGGGTAAGGTAACAAACTATACCTATAATGAAGCAGGTCAGCTCGTTAAGAAGACAACGGGCAAGGAAGTTGTTACATACACTTATGACGCAAACGGCAACCTTATCAAAGAAGCTAATAACGGCAAGCTTTGTGCAAAATACTCAAAGACCTTTACTTATAATAACGAAAATAAACTTACAGCTGTCATGAATAATAAGAAGCTTCTTATGGCTGCTCTTTATGATGGCGATAACGAAAGATTATTCGTTGTTTCAGACCGTGAAGGCTGTGGAATGCCTTGCGTAAACGACAAGAACTGCAGTAATCTCAAGAAGAATGAAGATGGCATTGAATTTGATGAAGAACTTATTAAGAATACAATGCTTATCCCCAACAATGTTGATTGTTCACTCGAACTTTCACAGTATGATTTCACTGGTTATATCAATAACATCAACTCTGAATATACACAGGTTCTTATGGAGTTCGGTGCAAATAATAAGATTTGCGCAACATATGAATACGGTGTATTCCGTGAGAGTGCTGAAATTGATGGTAAGGATTACTTCTATGAGTATGACGGCAGAGGTTCTGTTTCTGCTCTTGCAAACTCAAACGGTAAAGAGAGAGAAAGCTATAAGTATGATCCTTATGGTAATGTAACCACATCAGGTCTTGACATTGCTAACCCGTATCAGTATAATGCAGAGTATGTGGATGATGCCACCGATTATCAGTATCTCCGTGCAAGATATTACCGTGCAGAAACAGGCTCATTCATTACAGCCGATACCTATGCAGGCAATATCACCAATCCTCTGAGCCTGAATCGCTATACCTATACTCATAATAACCCAATTAATGGTAAGGATCCGAATGGCCATTTCTTCCTTACGGCAATGCTTATTACAGCAGTTGTGGCTGTTACAGTAACAGCCGTTTCTTATGGAGTTAAGAAGAGTAACGAGAAAAAACTTGCAAATACAAATGCGCAGATTAACGAAACTAACAATCAACGAGTATCTGCTGAATCCAATGCGACATCTGTAGTAAGTAGCAATTCTTCTGTTACTTCAATCAAAGGAAATTCGGTCAATTATAAAAATAAGGTATACTATTTTAAAACCGCTGAAGAAGCTTTGCAGTATCATACTTTGTGCGAAAAGCTTGATAAGTTAGAAAAGGATAAGGCTAAATATGAGAACAATATTAAAATAGCAAATATTGTTCAAAAGGCCGGAATTGTAACAGCTGGTGTTGCTTTGACCGTCGCAAGTGGCGGTATGTCGAATATGGTATTAGCAGGAGCACTTAGCGGTGCAGGTATTGCTGCAACTTCAAATGTTGTATCACAGACAATGTCATCAGATGGTTCTTTATATGATAAACTTGGAAGCGATATAGATTATAAGGATTTAGCAATTTCTACTGGAACAGGTGCTGTTACAGGAATGATATCAGGAAGAATTAATCAGTCTGTAACAGCGAAGGGTTCAGATTTAGCTTTAAAAGTTGCTAAAAAAATATCACCTTCCTCACAAGTTGGTCAAAAGGTTATTGGCAGAGGATTAACTGGGTTGGTTTCTGGTGCATTTTCAAGTGGTTCTTCTAATATAGTCAATCAAAGTGTTGATATCATTACTGGTGAAGCGGATAAATTTGATTGGAAAGAGTTTGGTACCGAGACATTAACTGGCGCTGGCGTTGGTGGTGGATTAGGTGCTCTTGGTGGCTATATTGAGGGCAAAACAATTAAAAAGAAAATCGCTGATAATAGAGCAATACCTCGAGGTAGCGATAATAAAGCTAATAGGGGTAATACTGTTGGAGGAACTCCGTCAAAAGACTCTCGTGTTGGTCGAGAAGTTTTTGATAGACAGGTTAAGGAAGGTACTGCCAGAATTAATAAAGATACTGGTATAAAGGAATTCTTGGATCCTACTGATATTAAAAAAGGTATAACAGATAATTGGCTACCCGTTGATGAAACAACACAAATGGGACATATTCATGGTGCTGCCGAGTGGTGGGCTGATGGAGGATACAAATTCGGTGCAAAATCTCCCGAGGCAAAAGCTTTTATGAAAAATCCTTCCAATTATAGATTGGAATATGGTCCGAGTAATGCTAGTAACGGACGGATTGATAAAAAAATATATGGGTATTTTAAATAATATGTTTAAGAAAAAAATTCAAACAAATAGTTCTTGCTTATTTACAGACGAAAAAAATAAAGCGAACTGTTTATATGAAAGTGGTTTATTTGAAGAATGTATTTCTCTTTGCAAAACCGTTATTGATGAAATGAATGAATTAGTTTATTCAACTCAAGAAGGTTATCTCATTATTGAAATGCTGATTAAATCAAATTACAGGATTAATAAAAAGGATGAAGCATACAGATATATTGCAATGTTAGCATTATCAAAATATTCGATAAACCATATGGAGGAATATTTGTTCAAAATAGCTTCGATTTCTTTTGAAGCAGGAGATAATGATTTAGCTAAAGGTTATATTAGAGCATTGTATTATTTTTCGGACGGAGCCTACTTTTGTTATCCAACACGAAAGAAATATTTAGATTTTGTTGGTATTGTTGATGACAGAACTTTTGAGGATTATTGTCAAGATTATTAATTCGGAGGTATGTATAAAATGAAAAAACTAATTTCTATCATTCTCGCAATCTCTCTTTGCTTCTCGATGTTTGCAATTGCAGCATCTGCTGAGGGCGAAGAAGTAGGAAGAATGATCACATCAATTGAACTTCACAATGTGAAGTATTATCAGGCTGTTAAAACAGCCGACAAAATAGCGGATGCAGCATTCTTTATTGATTTTGTTGCATATTTTGATGATGGAACAACCGCAGAATACAACAGCAAAAAGGGTTGGAATGACCCAACAGTAACCTCTGATGTTTCATGGTACATAAAACCCGAAAGCGAAGAAAACTTCGGCGACCAGCAGAGCCTTTATGTTGTGGTTGACGGTGAAGAGTATTGGGCAGGCTATGTCAATGTTGAGGTAAACAAATGGAAAGCAATTTTCAGAGTTGTTGTAACATGGGACTGGGTAGCTCCTGCAGTTGTGAAAACAGCAAACTTTTTCAGTAACCTGTTTGCCACAATCTTCGCTGCAATTGAAACACTCTTCCAGAGACTTTTCAGTTGTTTCGATTCTTGCAAATGTCCGAGCCTTTGCGAAATATTCCATTGTATATAACATTTAAAAACAGAGGGTTGTTCTTTTGCGGAGCAGCCCTCCGTTAGTTTTCAACTGTAAATATATAGAAATTCTGATTTTGTATTGCTATTTGTTATACAATAGTGTATAATATTATCGAAAGGAAGATGATATTATGGCGACAAAAACTGCAAATGTATTGGCAAGAGTTGAACCAGAAGTAAAAGCTCAGGCTGAGAATATTCTTGAAACTCTTGGTATCCCAACTTCGGTTCTTATAAATATGCTGTATAAGCAGATAATCCTTACGAAGAGCATACCTTTTTCACTTTCCATACCTGCTGCTCCATTGGCAAAAGATGAAATGGATTCTGCGGCATTTGACAAGATGATGAAGCAAGGATTATCAGAAGCAAATGCAAAATCAGGAAAACCTGTAGCAGAA
>JAZLLI010000037.1:0-120059 GCA_045598085.1 Acutalibacteraceae bacterium | reverse complement strand
AACATCTGTTACAGGTTCAAACACAACAATCGGCGAACTTAATCCTTTCAGATACCGCAGTTATTACTATGACAGCGATATTCAGTTGTATTACCTCCAGTCAAGATACTACGACCCTGAAATCGGTAGGTTCATTAATTCGGATGATGTTCATTGTTTAGGCATAACTGAAACCGATATTTCATACAATGCTTTTGCTTATTGTGAGAACAATCCGGTAACATATTTTGATTTAATGGGAACAAGTGTAACCGCAGTTTTGATTGGAGTTGGAGTGGGCGCACTAGTTGGTGGATTAGCTGGTTATGGCTTATCAAGAATTCTTAAAACACCTAAAGGCGATAGCTGGAAATATGTTCTTGGTGGTGCACTTATTGGTGCAATCATTGGTGGCTGTGTTGGATATGCTGTTGGTGCTAGTGCTGCTGGCGGAAGTGGTATTGTTCTCTGGTCTGGTGGTGGAATGAAAGGTACTGGTTCATATGCCGCTAACTTTGCTACAAAAAACGGATTAAAAACATTAGAAATGACAACAAAAGGCAAATTTCTATCCAAACTTAACACGGCGGCCATCAAAGTTCTTGGAAAACAAAAAGGTTATAATTTTATGAAGCCATTGTGGAATGCTGCCTCGAAGCAGTTTGTAAAATCAGCTGCAGGGAAACAAGTGTATATAAATGTGTTTATTAGTGCTTCTCAATTTAGTAACGAAAGTGTATTTGCTAAAATTGAATATGACGTTTTAAGAAGTTTAGGAATGAAAATAATATGGCATTTTGTTAAGTGAGGTGTTAACAATAAAAAGAAAGCAAAAATTTTATGTGTTTGATGAACATACTGATTATATTGCTGAATGTAAAAAACTTGGCTTTATTCCAACAAAGTATGATGATTATTTTGTCAAACAATTTATTTGTGGAGAGGAAAAGTATGATGTATACGGAAGAAACGAATGTTATTCAGGTTGGGAAATAAATGTTGTTCAATCCGAAAATTATTCGTTTGAAAATTTGCTATCCATATTACTTAATTCACGAATCTACGATGAAAGAGTTGTAAGCATAGGACTTATTTTGAAAAAATATTATAGTTTATTTTTAACTGCATTTACAAATGATTCTTTTCAAGGTAGACTTGAAAAAAAAAGAAAAAAAATAGCAAAATTAATATTAAAAGATATTTGCAAAAAGTCCTATGATGTTTCAAAAATGAATGAATTAATTGTAATTTGTAAAAACATATGTGATAGATAATTTGATACTATGTGTAATTACAATACAAATTATTGTACATATGTTAATTACTAAAACATATTATTGCTGTTATAATTAGAGGTTGCATCAATTATCACAAGTTGATGCAACCTCCAAAATTTTATGGAATTCATCTAATTTATAATTTTATAAATTAATTGGTTCTTTATGGTGAACTTCTTAATGTAATTTATTAGAAAAAGTTATAATATTGATATTGTTCCAATGGAGTTGTATTATAACGCTATTGAAGACTACTTAATATTGTGATAAAATATGAATAGTTTTTTGAGGGGGTAAGTATATGGCAAATCAAAATCGCACATTATTAGTTCTCAAATATATTTGGGAGCACAGTGATGAAGAACACCAAGTTACTACAAAAGATATTCTTTCATACTTAGAGAAAAATGGGATAAATAACAATTTCTAGAAGAGTTAAAGCTGATGTCGAGTTACTTCGTGATTTTGGCTTTGATATTGAAATTGTTCATAGTACGCAAAACCGATACTATATGTATGAGAGAAACTTTGAATTGGCAGAAGTAAAGCTTCTTATTGATGCTGTTCAATCCGCAAAGTTTATTACTAACAAGAAAAGCAAAAAACTAATTGAAAAACTATCAGTTTTTGCAAGTGAGCATCAACAAAGTGAATTGGAACGACAGTTATATGTTGACAAGAGAGTAAAAACTGATAATGAGGGCAGTTATTATTCCGTTGATTCAATACATACCGCCATACAGAGAAAGAAGAAAATCACCTTCAAATATTTGGAATTTGCACTGGATAAAACAAAAAGAGAAAAGCATAAAGGGCAAGTCTATGTCCTCTCCCCTTATGCCCTTATTTGGAATGATGACAGTTATTATGTAATAGGATATTCAGAAGCGGCAAATCATAACAAAATAGTTAAGTTCCGTATTGATCGAATGAAAAATCTTTCGGTCACAGATAATACTGCAATAAGAAAACCTAAAGATTTTAATGTTGAGGATTATTTCAAACAAATCTTTTCAATGTATGATGGAGAAGAGTGTGAAGTTGAGCTTTTGTGCGACAACGAGCTTATGAAGCATATTGTTGATAGGTTTGGAGAGAAAGTTCAGACTAAACAAAGTGACAACAAACATTTTTCTGCAACAGTAACTGTTAGTTTAAGTCCTACTTTTTATGGTTGGGTATTTTCTTTTGGCGGTAAAATGAAACTTATAAGTCCGGCAAAAGCTGTAAATGGATTTGATAATATGTTAAACAGATTTTAAATTATTGGTTGTGTCATAATGTTGCAAAACAATATTATGATACAACCATTTTGTCTTTATAAAAACAAACAATTCTTGAAAAGTTGGAGATTTATCGATGTGTTTTTATTGAAAAGTCAAACATATTCTTTGTATTATTATGAAAACGTGATGAAAGTTTTACCTAAAAAAATTTGAATTATAAAAGCGGTAGTTGTGATTGATAAGAGAAAAGCTCCCTGCAATAACCGACCCGGCAGCAAATGCTGTCGGGTTTTGTTTGTGTTATTATATAAATGAAAAATAGTATGATGAATTAGCAATATCACAAAATATAGTGAATGTTTTGCTATATTGTTAATTTCAGTGATTCGACATAAATAATCTGTATTTTGATTAAAGTACTTGTATAAATATGGAAAAGCAGATATAGTATCAAAGGATTTGAAACTTGTGAAAAGATAAAATGCATTATCATTTAAAGAAGGAATGGATTCATTGAAAAAGAAAGTTTATGTAAGCGTAGAAGCCGAAACAGATATATTAGGTATAGAAACACCGCTTAAAATAAAGTGGAACAATAACACTAAATACAATATAGAAAGAGTTATACATGTCTATCGTGAAAACTCTGACTTGGTAAAATATACAGTACTTATTAATGGTCAGCAAAAGAATTTATTTAAAGAAAAAGACAGATGGTATGTTGAAGCAATCTCCTGAGGTGAAAAATGGAATATATAGGTATTACTAAAAATGAAATCAAGGAATTAACTGAAACATTATTAAATAGTTTCTTTAAACATATAGATACAAAAGAAATAATATGCGTTGATATTGATGGCTTAGCTTCATTCTTCGATTTGACGGTACGGTATGAGAATATAGCCGAAATAGATAAAAACAAAATTGCATTTTTTAGTGATGGAAATAAACCTTTATGTATCTATAAAAACGGAACAGCTCAAATGATTTGTTTCCCACCGAAAACAATTGTAATTGACAATTATTTGCGTCAGATTAGCATGAGCGACAAACGAAGATATGCAGTAGCTCATGAGGTCGGTCATTATATATTGAAACTTTATGGCTATGAGCCATCTGTAATGCAAAGTAATAGTGAATATGAAATAGTGGGTGATTGCAGTTTAAGTGAAATAAAACGACTTATGAATTACAATGAGAAAACAGCTAATGAGATAGGAGCGTTTCTGCTGATGCCGGAGTTTCTTGTTCAAGATTGTGTGCATGAGTTGTTTGAGAGTGATAAGATACCGATTTATGGTGAGTATATGCTAAAATTGGAAACTAAACGTAAAATAAAACTAATTTCAGATAAACTTGGCGTAAGCTACGATGAATTGATGATACAATTGAAAAGAAATAATATGTTTTTACATCTTCCTGCTGAAACATTTTTTATGGAGGGGATAGTGTGATATATGAACTTCAAGAACCTAAATTCATAACATCAAAGTATCGCGAAGCAATAGAAAAGGGAGAGGTGTTTAAATGTGATAGTATTTCACAATTTGAATATAAAAGTCTTCAATGCCCTAATTGTGGAATTCATATAGGAGATAAAGTTAAGGGAGCGGCGTTTTATCAGTCGTTTTTATGTCCAAAATGCAAAGGCATTTTTGTTTATGATTTAAGATACTTTCAAACAATTTCTCAGATAGGTGAAAAACGATTTGAGTGGCAGAAGAAGATTGGAATTATATTTTCCAATACAATTAAATAATTAACTTTGTAGCGAGTAAGCGGAGCAGGCTCCCAAACGGGACTGACAAATCTACCCAGGCACCGTATGAAGAATAAGCAACGGATATAAATCTGTCTTATTTTCATACGGTGTTTTTTATCCGTTTATTTGCTTCATACGATGCTAAAAGTCTTTTCCGAAGAAAACTACGGAAAGGACTTATATGTTTTGTATATGGCTTTGTTTCATTGCTGAATATCCGTAATTATCAAGTTCGAAAATATGAAATTTATATTCAAGATTAAGGAGATTACGGAATGAATAGTGATGTTTCAAAAAAAAGTGAACTTCAAAAGGCTTTTGATGAAGAATGCGATGCTATAGATCAGCTTAAAGAATATGGTCAAAGTTTTCTTGGACCAAGATGGCTTATTTCAACATCAATGTCAGAGGATAAGTTAGTGGAAAAATACGGAGATATATTAAAAACATATGAATCCTATATGTTAGTTTCTCCTGAGATTGGTGCTATCTTTGCTGAAGGTAAAAGAATAAATGATAAATATAAAAAGCAGCTTAAACGAAAAAGAATTATAACATTTGAACAAGGTGTTACTGACCAAGCTTATCCTGAGATAAGTCAGGACGATTATATTACAGAACAGGATAAAAAGCTTCGTTCAAAAGAACGAATGCGCTTAATATTTAGTGCCATTGAACAGTGTAGCAAGGTAGAGCAGTCAAGATTCAGTAAACATTATTTTGAACACAAAAAAATATGTGAAATAGCTAAAGAAGAAAATGTGGAAAGCTCGGCTGTTAGTCAATCGATAATAGCTTGCCGCAATAAAGTTGTCGAAGTGCTTGAATCATCTGGTTCAATAAAAATCGTTGTATTAAAAATACATGGAAAGGAGATAAGAATATAATGCTTAATGTAAAAAGAGGCGAGATATATTTATATGATTTCGGTAAAGAGATTGGTTCAATCCAAGGGGGAAAAAGACCAGTAGTTATATTGCAGTCAGATGATTTTAATATGTATTTTCCAACGGTTGTTGTTGCCGCAATTACTTCTGTTATCAAAAAAACAAATTTGTCTTCTCATGTAGTTTTGAAAGAAAAATATGGACTTATGTATCCATCAATGATTCTGCTTGAACAGATGATAACCATCAAAAAGTCTGCACTTGAAAAATATATTGGTGCTATCGATGATAGAAATATTTTAGAACTTATTGATAAAGGGATCAGAAAGACATTAGACATATATTATCCATACAAAAATTTAAGAAAAGGAAATAATTTTGATTCATCTTCAGTGATGCGTGGTGAACTGTATTTGTATGATTTTGGATATGAAAAAGGGCTTGCATTGAATGGAGTTAGACCAGTTGTAGTTCTTCAAAATGATGCTATTAATAGAAAAAGTCCCACGACAGTTGTTTTTTCAGTTTCAAATGCTAAAAGAACATATTTGCCTTCACAGATTTTTATTAAACAAAATTACGGATTAGAAATGTTTTCTGTTATTAACTTAAATCAAATTGCAGTTGTAAATCAATTTTCGTTACAAAAGAAAATAGGCGAAATAAATAGTAAAAAAATACAGGGTGAGATATATAGAGGTTTAAAAATGGTTTTTGGTCTTTATAACAAACCAAAACTTGATGATAAAGGTGATTGGATGTGCTTGTGTCAAAAATGTTTAAAATCTATTATGTGGGGCGATGATGCGATAGTCAAGCGAGCTGATCCTTTTCAAAAATACAAAGATCGCTGTATTAAGTGTGATGGCTTTGGATTTGATTATATAATCAGCAGAAGAAACGGCGGTGTTCATAATGGTTGATGGACATATTCCGCTTAAGGTTTCGGAAAATTTTGCAGTAGGTGTTCTTATCGATGTTTTGCACGAGAAAGAATTGATAACCGAAGCAACGAGAAAAGCAATACAGGAAAAACTGAAACAAGACCAAATCGCACATTTAACAAAAAGCAATGATTTTGATACCATTTAGAAAAAAGGAGGAATTCACTATGATGAACAGTAATGTAATAATCGGAAACCCGTTTGACCATTTAGACCGTAATCGCAATCGAAAGGTTGTATTTTACGGAAGGGTATCAACTGAACATGAAGCTCAAATGTCAGCACTTGAAAATCAGCTTAAATGGTATGATGACCAAGCGAAGTTTCACCCGAATTGGAATGTTGTTGATAAGTACATCGATGAAGGAATAACCGGTACGCAGGCTAAAAAACGCCCCGCTTTTCTGAAAATGATTGAGGATGCTAAAAAAGAAAAGTTCGATTTGATTGTAACCCGTGAAGTGTGCCGTTTTGCAAGAAATACCGTTGATACACTTGTTGTAACGAGACAGTTAAAGGATATAGGTATAGAGGTTTTCTTCGTCAGCGATAATATCTGGACTATGGATAATGACGGTGAACTTCGCCTTACCATTATGGCAACGCTTGCACAGGAAGAAAGTCGCAAGGTTTCGGAGCGTGTTAAGGCCGGTCAGCATATCAGCCGGGAAAATAAAACAATATACGGTTGCGGAAATATTTTAGGCTATGACCGTGTCGGTGATACTTATGTTATAAATGAAGAACAGGCAGAAACCGTTAGAATGATTTATGCTATGTACTTAAAAGGAGAACTCGGAGCAACAAAAATAGGCAACGAACTGACACGGCTCGGAAGGTTAAATGCTTCCGGCAATGTTAAATGGAATGCAAGCTCCGTTACAAGAATACTGAAAAATCAGACATATATGGGATATATGGCGTATGGTAAATCATATAGCAACAATTACCTTGAACAGAAAAGGCATAATGTTCACGATGAGTCCAGATATTTATTGGTAAAATGTGATTTTGAACCGATAATATCCGAGGAAGATTGGTATAAGGCACAGGATATACGAAGCAGCAGAGTTGTAGATTCATTGACAAAAGCTATTGATACAAGAAAAACGAATGCAACGCACGGTGTGCCTTATAATAAAGATTTGTGGTGTAACAAGTTAAGATGTTCCTGCGGTGCAAGACTCAGAAAAAACCGCTGGCATAAAAATAAGGGGAAACCGTGGTCTTACGGTTATCAGTGCTATAACATACTGAATAACGGTTCTGCTAAAAAACGCATTGAACAGGGTGCCGATCCTACCGGGTACTGCGATATGTCGATAATACCGGATTGGAAACTGGACTTGATGGCAAAAAAGATTATGGAAGAAATCTGGACGGAAAGAAGCTCGACAATCGCAAAGGCTTGTGAACTGATAAAGGAATGTTACCGACCTGATTCTCCGAGAAAGTTCAATATTACCGGCATAGCTTCTCAGATGGAGAGAATTAAATCAAAGAAGAACATGCTGTTGGATATGCGTACAGACGGAGAAATAGATAAAGACGAGTACCTTGCTCAGAAAGCAAAACTCGACAAGCAACTTGATGATTTGCAGAAAGAATATGAAGCCATTGAGACTGCAAAAGAAATCGCAGCTTCTCCTGAAATATGCTGGGATACCATTCAGGAAACGCTTCAACAGATAATTGATTTTGATGTTCCTAAACTTGATGACGAACTGTTAAAAAGGTATATTTCACGAGTTATACCCATTGACAAAACGCATTTCAGATGGTATCTTAATATAGGTGAAGATAATCTCACCGAACTTGATGCAGTGGTTGAGGGACGAAAAAACAACGCCGTTGTTTACTTTGACGGCGAGGGGGAACATCCCCCGATACATGAAGGTGATAAGCTACCTTTTTCGGTACTGGAAAAGGCAGATAAAACAAAAAAATCGTCGCTACTTCCGATACTGCACAGGCAGCTATCGCCGAAATGAATGACTAATTTAAAAGCTGATTTTGGGCAAAGCCTGATATAAAACCAAAGACAAAATCAAATACAAAAATTGACCTTGCAGAAGCAATTCTGTGAGGTCTTTTTTTACCCAGAAAACCTTGCAATACCGTCATTTTTGACAATAAAACAAGAATTTTATTGCCATTGTCCCGGTGGATAAAATGATAAAAGGACTTGCCCCGTAACAAAGTCGGTAATATCAAGGATTTTGAGCGATTTATGTGTGAAAATAGTAAACTGCCCACTTGTTTATTCTTGATAGGGCAGTTTACTATTGACTTTCTATATATAAATCGCATATAATATAGTAAAGCACCCAATCAATAAATAAATTTGAGGCAATTAAGTAGAGGTGGACAAATGCTTCGTGAAAATGATATTAAAAATGTAAGAAATCTATTCAATCAGCATCACTATGTAATGACTACTGCCGAGCTTCTTGAAGCCAAGCTATACTATGCAGACATTAAGCAACTTTTAGATGAGGGCTTTATTGAAAGAATAAGAAGAGGTTATTATCACTGGATTGAAAACTGCGAAGTCGAAGAAATAGTTATCATTAACAGTCTGTTTCCCGATGCTGTTCTTTGTATGGAAACTGCTCTATTCTACTATGAATACAGCGATAGAAACCCCGCCGAGTGGAATTTTGCCATAGACAGGAATGTTTCAAAATTACGAACCAATATAGAGTATCCATTCATTAAAGTATATCGCCTTGAGTCCGATTTGGTTACGATTGGTGAAACAACAGGTGAGATTGATTTTACAAAAGTGCGAATTTATGACCGTGACCGAACAATTTGTGATGTCCTGAAAAATATGAGTAAAATGGATAAAGAAATTTTCAATAAAGCAATACAAGGGTATGTTAATGACCCGAAAAAGAATATACCAAACCTTATGATGTATGCCAAAAAACTGCGTGTGCAGAAAAAGGTTAAAGAATTGATTGGAGTGTGGTTGTAATGGCAGATATTGCAGCTTCCGTTCTGGCAAAGCTGAGAAATAAAGCAAAAGCTTCCGGTATCAGCTATCAGCAATGCTTGCAGCTTTTTGTGCAGGAAGAATTTTTGAGAAAGTTATCGAAATCGGGGTATGGAGATACGCTGATACTCAAAGGCGGACTATTCATTTATGCCCTAACCAATTTTGAAAGCAGAGCTACTATTGATGTCGATTTTCTGCTCCGTGGATACCCTAATTCTATAGAAGATATAAAAGATTTGATTGGTAAAATTATTGACACGCCAACAGGCAACGATTATATAGAAATGCGGGCAAAAGGATTTGAGAAAATTTCTCCACAAAGAAAATATCACGGTATCAGTACACAAATTATTGCTCAAATAAAGAATGTACGTGTGCCATTCAACATTGACATTGGTGTGGGTGATATTATATTTCCCCGTGCTGAAGAGCGCACAATCAATACGCAACTTCCAGACTTTGAGACACCGATAATCAAAACTTATTCACTTGAAAGCACCATTGCCGAGAAGTTTGATGCTATATTGCAACGCTTTGAGCTGACAGGCAGAATGAAAGATTTTTACGATATTTATTATCTTTCAAGGACATTCAATTTTGAGGGTGAAAAATTGCAGGCAGCTATATTTGAAACCTTACAGCGGCGTGGTACTCCCTATGACAGAGATAGCTTTAAGCGTGTTGTTGCACTTGCCGATGATGAGGATATGCAGAAGCGTTGGAAATTCTTTTTGAAAACCATAAAAGATAACACGCTTGAGTTTCCATTCGTCATTGCAGAAATCCAGACTTTTCTTGAGCCTGTGTTTGATGCGATTGTGACTGAAGATGAATGGCAAAGACAGTGGAAATGTAATATGAACTGGACTAAAGATGAAAGGAGTTTTAATTTATGAGTATAGTGCTTACAACTGAACAGCGTGAGCAAGCGGGTTCAGACTCCTATAACAGATTTGAATATCAGGTTCATTGGATTGTGTGCCATATAATAGGAAAACTCCAAGATAATACAGAATGTATTGTCTTCTGTGAATTTCATGATGATATGGCAGAGTTTTCTACCGATAATCAGCAGTATCAGTTTTATCAAATAAAAACAAAGGAAGACCCCTCTGATTGGACTGTTGCAGAAATGTCAAAGCGTGAGAAAAAGAAAAGTGGCGGTTATAAAAAGTCTTTTTTAGGATTTATTTTCTACAATTATCTAACTTTTGGTACAGAGTGCTCACATTGCCATTTTGTATCAAACAATGATTTTGATAAAGAAGTTTTATCGTGGCAGGCAGTTATTGAAGATGGCAAGAAGCTACAGGTAGAAAACGTTACACTATATGAAAAAATCAAAGACAGAATAAAAGATGAATTTATCAATGATATACCAAGCAATTTTGATGCTGTATTTGATGCGTTTATACAAAATACTTTTGTCCATAAATCCGATTTGCAATTAGCGACATATGAAAATCAAACTAAGGGAGAATTTTTTAATCACTTAGCCGATAAGAATATCCCGACAAATACGGCTAATCTTATTTTTCAACAATTGCTAAATGATGTTAGAAAAAAGAGCAAAGAAAAAATTAAAGCACCCGTTAGTATGAAAAGTTTAGTTGAGAAAAAAGGCATTGATGTTGCTCAAATAGGTAGGAAAATTGATGGTAATATAAAAAACAGTGGTAATTATGATGCATTTCACCAGTATTTATTGACCCAGTCGTTAACAGGAAATGATATCCATCGTATTGAAGCAGCTAAAACACTCCACGATGCAAGATGGCTTGATGTTACTGATTTTAAATACCAAGAGATTGTAGTAGTATTACGACAAGTGATTTCTACATATTGTGAAACATCGGATACCGATGGACTCGATGACGAATTAAAAAGATTGTGTAGTCAAGAACTAAAAAAGAATAATCTGTTATCAGAGTCACTTGATAAATCGTTAGTAGAGGTGTTGTATTATGAGCAAAAATATAGTAGAAACAATTAAACAAGAGCAAAAGTATAAGATGTTGATTAGAAATTTACGAAAGCAACAGGAGGACAAAAATAATGAAAAGGCTAACAATAAAAAAGCTGATAGTAATCAGTCAAAGTGAGTCTCGCTCGTTAGAGGTTCCTTTTGAAAATGGACTTAATATTATTTTAGGTGGGAATAAAACAGGAAAATCTTCAATTATTAAAAGTATATTTACAACTTTAGGGTGTGAATGTAAAAGTATCGAAGCTGATTGGAAAAAACTTATTTCTTCTTATTTGTTGTTCTTTAATTATGGCGTTAAACAATTTTGTATTGTTCGTCAAGGAAAGAAATTTCAAATTTTTGAATATTCTGGTGATGCCTATTCTTGTGTTATAGAAACAGAAGCATTTCATGAATACAGTAATTGCTTAATGGATATTTTGGAAATCAATATGCCTTGCATCTCTAAAGACGGAAAACAATTTAATGTTACACCGCCGTTACTATTTAGATTTCAGTATATTGACCAAGATGATGGATGGAGCAAAATAGCCGATTCCTTCAGTAATGTTGGATATATTAAGGATTGGAAACCAAATACAAATAAATATGTTTGTGGATACCTTGATGATACTTATTATAAGCTTCAAGCACAAAAGGCAGAACAAACACTTATAAAAGATGATAAGAAAAAAGAATTGAATTATAATCAAAACTTTGTTTCTCGTATATCATCTACAATAACACAAATAGAGGATATGCAATCTGTTGATAAAGTTACAACAAATATTGAGTCTTTGCTTGCTAAAACGGAAGAATTAAGAAAAATGCAATTCTCTTACAATGCAGAGATGACCGTTTTAGAAAATGATATATATGTTAATCAACATAAATTGCACACTGTAGAACATAACCTTGCGGAAGCAAAAAAAGATATTGAATATGCAATGAGTCAAGACGATGAGTTGGTTTGCCCGATTTGTGGTACTATTTATGCGAATGGCTTAGATGAGCAATTAAACATAACTTCTGATTATGCTCATTGCGAAAAACTTATTGAAGAATTAAAAAATAGTATATCTGTTTCTACAGAAAAATTAGAAGAGCTTAAAGAAAAACATAGAGCTGTTTCCTTAGAAATACAGTCGATTGAGCAGCAAATACAAAATTCACATGAGCTTTTATCCTATTCTTCATTTTATAAGAATAAAGGACAATATGAGATATATGAATCTTGTAAAGGACAGTTAGATGCCATTCAAAGAGAAATCGATTTATATGTCTCAAAAATTGCACTTATTGACGATAAGATAAATGAACAAAAATCAAAAGAGCGTTCCAAAAATATACGTGAGGATATAGAAAACTATTGCCGAACATTGGCAGATGCAATAAATCTTCCAAAGACATTTATACAACTGAGAGATTTCGTTCAGATAATAAACCGTACTGGTAGTGAGACCCCACGCTTGGTTTATATGTATCAATCTGCACTATATCTGTATAATTTAAGCAGAGCATATAGTCCATTTAATTTCTATGTGGTTGATACCCCTAATCAACAGGGACAGGATGCTGATAATTTGGAAAGTATCTTCAAATCATTAGAATTGTTTTTATCTGATGAAGGACAAGTGATTGTTGGGACTGAACGAGAAACTGGAATGGAACAAAAAGCGAGTAATGTAATTATGCTAACTGAAAAACGTAGATGTTTAAATAATAATAATTACGAAAAACATATTGAACTGTTTGAAGAATTACAAAAGAGTGCAATTAATTGGGCTGCCGATAATCATAAAAAGCACAAATAGGAACCAATGAATGACATCATTTTCAAAATCTTCGACCCAGAGAAGCATCGGAAATGTTCCAAAACACAAATTCTCTTAGAACCCCCTGCTTTAGAGGGTTCTGGGTACATAGCTTAAAAACATCGGACAAGGTATTAAGGTATGGTGAGAATAATCAAGTGGAATTTTCCGAACATCCAACTGTGGTACAGCGTGGCAATGAGCGAACAATCAACATCTACGCCGCTATTCCCAATGTAGCATAGGACAAACCTATTACACATTGGAGCTTATCTCTACTCCACTTTATAATATAGGTACAAGGAAGTTGTGACAATGAAAGATAAAACCAATTATCTGTATTTGGATAGCCATGAAAGAAAACTTTTAATACATAGCCTTGTAGAGTTAAAAAATCAGCTCATACAGCAAGGCAGATATACGGATTGTATTGACGAGCTTATTTTTAAGGTCATAAATGCACCGTCCAAGAGAATGAAAATTGAATATGTCTAAGGCAAATTACGAAGCCGCTTATTTTTATTGATTTTAAAAATAGGCGGCTTTTTGCGTTCTCTGGTACTGTTTACATAGTTGCTTTGACAAAGCGGCTGAATGTAATCACTAACACCGGACTATCAAAGAAAAGCACACAGTCTAAAATAGTCTTAAGCAGACCATATAGTTGATTAGACTTAATTGGAACAAATTGGACAGATAATGGAGGAAGAGACGATGATCAAAGAAATAATAGATGGAAAGAAACAGATGTGGTTTAGAAATGTTTTCTGTCATTGAATTAAATCAAATTTCAGTTGCAAATCAATCTTCTATACAGAAGAAATTTGGTAAAATAAATAGTGGAAAAATATTTCAAGAAATATATCAAGGTAAAAAATTGTTTTAGGGCTTTGTAATAAACCAAAATTTGATGATAAAGGTGATTGGATGTGCTTATAATGGCTGATGGACATATTTCGTTTAAGGTATCAGAAAATTTTGCGATAGGTGTTCTTATTGATATTTTGCACGAAAAAGAACTTATAAATGAAGCAACTATGAAAGCGATACAAGAAAAACTGCGACAAGAGGAAATCGCACATTTAACAAAGACTGATATTTCTGATAGCATTAAGAAAAAAGGAGGAAATCACTATGATGAATAATAATGTAATAATCGGTAACCCATTTGACCATTTAGACCGAAACAGAGATAGAAAGGTTGTTTTTTATGGAAGAGTATCTACTGAACATGAAGCTCAGATGTCAGCATTAGAAAATCAGTTAAAATGGTATAATGAACAAGCAACATTCCATCCAAATTGGAATGTTGTTGATAAATATATTGATGAAGGAATAACAGGAACACAGGCAAAGAAACGACCTGCCTTCTTAAAAATGATTGATGATGCTAAAAAAGAGAAATTTGACTTAATTGTAACTCGTGAAGTGTGCCGATTTGCAAGAAATACTGTTGATACGCTTGTTGTAACAAGGCAATTAAAAGATATGGGAATAGAGGTATTCTTTGTTAGTGATAATATTTGGACTATGGATAATGACGGTGAACTTCGTCTTACCATTATGGCTACGCTTGCACAAGAAGAAAGCCGTAAAGTTTCAGAGAGAGTAAAAGCAGGTCAGCACATAAGCAGAGAAAATAAAACAATATATGGCTGTGGAAACATATTAGGATATGACCGTGTCGGTGATACTTATGTTATAAATGAAGAGCAGGCTGAAACCGTAAGAATGATTTATGAGATGTATTTAAAAGGAAAACTTGGAGCCACAAAAATAGGCAATGAATTGACACGTCTCGGAAGGTTAAATGCTTCCGGAAAAATTAAGTGGAATGCAAGCTCCGTTACAAGAATATTAAAAAATCAAACATATATGGGATATATGGCGTACGGTAAATCATACAGCAACAATTACCTTGAACAGAAAAGGCATAATGTTCACGATGAGTCCAGATATTTATTGGTAAAATGTGATTTTGAACCGATAATATCCGAGGAAGATTGGTATAAGGCACAGGATATACGAAATAGCAGGGTTGTAGATTCATTGACAAAAGCTATTGATTCACGAAAAACTAACGCAACACACGGTGTACCTTATAATAAAGATTTGTGGTGTAACAAGTTGAGGTGTGCCTGTGGTGCAAGGTTCAGAAAAAATCGTTGGCATAAAAATAAAGGTAAACCTTGGTCATACGGTTATCAATGCTATAATATTCTTAATAATGGTTCTGCCAAAAAACGAATAGAACAAGGTGCTGATCCTACCGGATATTGTGATATGTCTATAATACCGGATTGGAAATTGGATATGATGGCAAAAAAGATACTTGAAGAAATATGGACAGAAAGAAGTTCAACAATCAGAAATGCCTGTGAGCTTATAAAGGAATGCTACCGTTCTGGTTCTCCCAAAAGGTTCAATATCACAGGCATAGCTTCTCAAATGGAGAGAATCAAATCAAAGAAGAATATACTGTTGGAAATGCGTACAGATGGTGAAATAAACAAAGATGAATATCTTACTCAAAAAGCAAAACTCGACAAACAGCTTGAAAATTTACAGAAAGAATATGAAACTGTTGAAACTGCAAAAGCAATCGCCGCTTCTCCTAAAATATGTTGGGATACCATTCAGGAAACACTTGAACAGATGATTGATTTTAATGTTCCGAAACTTGACGATGAACTTCTAAAGAGATATATCTCAAGAGTTGTACCTGTTGACAAAACACATTTCAGATGGTATCTTAATATAGGTAATGATAATCTTACAGAGCTTGACGTGGTCGTAGAAGGACATAAAAATAATGCTGTTGTTTATTTTGACGGCGAGGGGGAATATCCCCCGATACATGAGGGAGACAAGCTATCTTTTTCCGTTTTGGAAGAAGCAGATAAAGCAAAAAAATCGTCTCTACTTCCGATACTGCACAGGCAGCTATCGCTGATATGAAATAATTTTAAAATCGCTACGTGATTTTTCCCCAGTCTTGCAAAAGGCTGGGGATTTTTGCTTTTTTGTAATTCTGAATACATATTAACCAATTTGCAACAATAAAAGTGTCAGGTTTATCCCAAACAGTATTGCTTTTCTCCCAATTTTATATTGAAATTGGGAGAAAGAAAAAGAGAATGAAGTACATTGATTATTTTAATTTTAAAATAATCAAATTTTTCTGTCGCAGATTGTATAAAAAACGGCTTTATTTTAAGTTATTTTTGTTAAAAACTAATTTGGTGGTTGACATTCAACTTGACAATGTTTATAATGGTAGGGTAAATATGTGTAGAAGTATATCTACGCTGTTTTATAAAACTTTAAAGGAGGATTTTTTATGACTTTAGGCAAGCGTATTCTCAGTGTGCTTTTAGCTATGCTCATGGTCTTTTCTGTTTTACAGATGGGCGTTAGTGCATTAAACATAGCTAATGGCGAAAACACTGAAGGTACAATGACGATGGTTGATAACGGCGAAGGCAGATACATTTTGCCCGAGGCAACCGTTACATCAACACCAACCATCCGTGTTGCTACAAAGACAAGTGGATACGGCGATTTTATCGGCGGTTCAACAATCGTTAAAGCAACACCCTCTGGTGTACCTGAAATAACAGGCAATTACACCAAAGAAGCATACGCAGGTGAAAGCCCTGAGTGGCCTACAGTTACTTTCGAGTGCGACCTTTCCCTTGCTGAAGATAAGGGTAGTGTTAAGCTTGAATCTAACATCACAGGTCTTACCTATGAAGTTAGCAACCCCTCAAACAATAAGTGGGTTTGGACTATCACTGGCGGTACAATCGCAGCTGGTAACTTCGCTGATTTCACAGTAAGCTTCAATTACACTCATACTGATAAACTTACTGGTAAGACTGAAACAAAAGCATACAAGGCATATGGCAGCTCTTATGTTGACATCATTGCTCAGCCTGCTGGTGCTTATGTTTATGGCTACAGAACAAAGACTCTTACAAGAAGTGGTGCAGAGAACCATATGGTTTATCGTATTCTTGGTAAGAATACAAAGGGTAGTTACTTTGAAACAGGTACTGACGTAGGTCAGACAATCAAAAGCGATACTACACATTTCGCACATGGTGTGTACGACTTCCAGAGAGCAGAAGAAATAGGCTGGGGCAATACAGCAGCAGCTTATCCACAGGGCGGTCTTGTACTTATTCACTCAGATAATGGCGACGGTAATAAATGGACCAACACTGGTGTTGACAGACAGCGTCCCGTTTCAACAACTTATGTTGATACTTCAAAAGGCAAAGCTCTTGATGAAGAAAGCATCAATCTTCGTTTTGCAGTATTTAATGAATATGATGCAAAGAGCCATTACGGCGGACATGATGGTAACTACAATGCCAGCATCAACGGATTCGTTGTGCTCCCAGGCGAAGTAGGTTGGGATAGCGACTCAGCTAATATCACAACATCAGAGAACGAGCTTAACTTTGCTCTTCTTTCAAGTGATACACTTCTGATCCATGAGGGAAGCACATACAATACAGGTTCACCCTATGCCATCAGGAATAGTGCAGACCCCAGCAGAGTTTACGGACTTAATGTTCCTTTCAAAGGCACAGCATATGCAAACTCTAAGGATATAAAGACTCTTGACAACGGCAATAAATATATTGCTTATACATTTGTAAATAATATGTATGCAAGATATGAAAAGGCTAGCCGAGACTGCGCTGTTCATTCAGCTGTTGACCTTCGCTTCTATCTTTATAACAAAGCTCCTATAAGAGGTGCTCTTGAAGAAGCACTTGGTTCAGCTTCTCATATTCCACAGTCTCCTTCATTCGTTGATCCTCAGGTTGGTATTACTCCTCAGGAGTGGTATTATGACAACACAAACGGTTGCTGGGATACATACCTTGCAGCTCTCAAGAATGCTTTGCATGTAAATGCTAAGTATGATGTTGACCAGAATCAGATCAACGCAGCAGCTGATGCTCTTGACGCAGCAGTTGCAGGCCTTGTTGTTAAAAAGGCTGACTATTCATTAGCAGACGCAGCATACAAGCGTATTGCAAACCTTACACCTGCTAACTACACAGCAAGCTCATGGGCAGCTGTTGGTAAAGTATGGCGTGAAATCGGTCTTAACGATTCAGAGAGAAATCTCACTGTTTTCTATCAGCCATATCTTAACAAGCTCATTGCAGATTTCAACACAGCAATTGATAATCTTGAGCTTGAAGATGCAGACTTCACTCTTGTTGATAGAGCAGAGAATAAAGTTCCCGATGATCTTTCAGTTTACACAGACGAAACTGTTGCAGCTCTTCAGCAGCTTATCACTACTGCAAACAGCGACGCTTTCCGTGCAAAGAAGATCACTGAACAGGATTACATCGACAACTTTGCTTATGCAATTGAAGATGCAATTGTAGCTCTTGAATACAAAGACGCTGACTATTCACAGGTTGATGCTCTTATAGCAGAGTACAACAGCACTTATGCTCCTAATAAGGACACTTATACAGAGGAAACATTCAACGCATATAAATCAGCTGTTTTATCAGTAATGCGTGGTCTTAAGCTCGACAAACAGTTATTAGTTGATGAAATGGCTGATAATATTATCACTGCACGTGAAAATCTTGAGCTTAATGATGCAGATTACACAGCAGTTGACGATGCAATTATCGCTGCAGGCAAGCTTGACAGCAAGCTTTACACAGCAGCTTCATGGAACGCACTTCAGAACGCAATTGACAGCGTTCAGCAGGGTCTTAAAGTTGATGAGCAGAAAAAAGTTGATGATTATGCTGCAAATATCAACAAAAAGATTACGGATCTTGTATTCGCAGACGGCGATTACAGCGCAGTTCAGGAACAGGTAGCAAGATTCAATGACCTTGATAAGTCATGGTATGAATCAACTGGCTTGAACAATGTTCAGTCAGTTATCAACGGCATTACTTATGGTCTTAAGAAAGATCAGCAGAACCAGATCGATACATACGCTGCAAACCTCAAGGCAGCTATCGACGCTCTCGTTCTTAAATCAGCTAACTACACAGAAGCAGATAAGCAGGTAACAAGATTTGAATCTCTTGCATCAAATAAGAACCTCTACACATCTGCTACTTACTCAGCAGCTCTTGCTGCAAGCAATGTTATCAAGCAGAATCATGACCTCACAATCGACAAGCAGTCAACAGTTGACGGTTATGCAAACGACCTCAAGAAAGCTATTGATAACCTTAAATTCAAACCCGGTGATTACTCAGCTGTTAACAGCGCAGTAAATGCCGCAAACGAGATTATTGCAAAGGCTGACGCTTACTCAGCAGCATACAACAATAATCCTTATTACACATCTGCAACATTCAACGCTCTTAAATCAGCAGTTAACGCAGTTGTTTATGATCTTACAGTTGATAAGCAGTCTCAGATCGATGGCTACGCATCAGCTATCAACAAGGCAATCAACAACCTTGATAACAATGTTGCAGACTACACAGCAGTTAACGCAGCAAAGGCAAGTGTTCCCGCAGACCTTGACAGCGGCAGATATGTTGCTTCTAAGGTTGCAGCAGTTCACAACGCAGTTAACTCAGCAACAGCTGGCCTTCTTACAGACGAACAGGATACAGTTGACGGATTTGCAACATCAATCAATGCAGCAGTTGCAGCTCTTACATTAAACGGCGCTGACTACGCAAAGGTTACAGCAGCTATCAACTCTAAGCCTGCAGATCTTACTCCTTACACATCAGCATCAGTTGCAAACCTTAACAATAAGATCAACGCAGTTGTTTATGGCCTTTCAATCGACGAGCAGAGTAAGGTAGATACTTTCGCATCAGACATCGTTAAGGCTATCAATGACCTTGAACTTGCTCTTGCAAGCTATGCAAAGGTTGACGCAGCTAAGGCAGCAGCAAACGCAGCTCTTAATGCAAGCGAGGCTCAGTATTACACAGCTGAAAGCAAGCAGGCAGTTAAGGACGCTATCGACGCAGTTGTTTATGATCTTCCCGCAGCACAGCAGTCACAGGTTGATGGCTATGCAAAGGCAATCAACGATGCAGTTGCACATCTTGCTTATAACGGACTTAACACCGCTCCTTATGAAGCAGCAGTTAAGGCATTCAACGAAATTGATAAGAGCATCTACACAGATGAATCTGTTAAGGTAGTTGAAGACGCTATCGCAGCAGCAGACGCCATCGTTAAGAAAGCAGACGCAAGCGTTAAGGATCAGCCTGCTCTTGATAAAGCAGTAGAAGCTATCAACGCAGCAATTGTCGCACTTACACTTAAAGGCGCTGATTACACAGATGTTGATAAGGCAATCGAGCTTGCAAACGCTTACGCAGTTAATAAAGAACTCTATACAAATTATGACGCAGTTGAGGCTGCTGTAGCAGCAGTTATCAGAGATCTTGCAATTGATAAGCAGGCAGATGTTGACGCAATGGCTAAGGCTATTAACGATGCAATCGCTGATCTTCAGTTCAAAGATATCGACACAACTGGTTATGAAGCAACAAAGAGAACTATCCCCGCTGACCTTTCTATCTACACAGCAGATTCAGTTAAGGCAGTTGATGACCAGATTAAAGCTATCGACGAGTTCCTCGGCGCAGATGTTGACATCAACGACCAGCCCGACCTCGACGAAATGGTAGCAGAGCTCAAAGTTAAGATTGACGAGCTTGCAAAGATCCCCGCTGATTACTCAGAACTCAAGAAGGCTCTTGCAGACTTTGAAAGTCTTAACGAAGATGATTACTCAAACTTCTCAGAGAAGAAGGCTGTTTATACATCAGCTAAAGACTGGATGTCAAACGGCACTGTAGACTTTGAGAACCAGGCTGAGGTTGACGCTTGGACAGACGCAGTTAAGAAAGCTATGGCAGAGCTTGAAGAAGCATCAGCACCTGAAGCATACTTCGTAGCAAAGGCTGGCAGCACAACTATCATCAATGATGGTTCTAACTTCATCACTGGACTTAAGACAGCTCTCACTCTTAAAGAGCTCAAGGAGCAGTTCCTTGATTATGACGGAGTTGAGGTTGCATTCACAAAGGCAAGCAGATCAGCAAGATATTATGGTACAGGCTCAACAGTTAAGGTAACATACGCTGACGGTAAGGTTGAAACATACACAATCGTTATCTATGGTGATCTTGACGGAAACGGCATCATCGATGTATCTGATACAGCAACAGCTCAGCTTGCAGCAGTTGGTTCACCTCTTACAGCAGCTCAGAGATTTGCAGCTAATGTTGACGGCGTATCCCGTGTAACAGAAAGCGATGCAGTTGTTATCTCAGCAGCAGCAGCAGGTAAAGAACTTAATCAGGTTGACCCCACAATGTAATCTGATGATTTAATTTTAAGGGGCTGTCGCTAAATGCACAGCCCCGTTTTTTTCTGCAAATCTGATTTTTTCAGGTTTGCAGATTTTTTTTGCATTTTTTTCCAAATTCATTGTTCTTTAATTTTCATTTTAAGTAAGCGTGATATAGTGGATATACCAAATCAAAAACTAATCAAAATACAAGCATATGTCTATTATTTCAATGAAATTTATGGGAAAGGAGGCAGAAAAAGATGACGGCTATTTTCTAAATAAGAAATTATTATATTTTATTTGTGATATAGTAAAAAACATAGCCGTAGAATTAAAAGATTTGGTTGAGAAAGAAGGATATGTATGAATTTGTATGAAAAGCTCCTTAGCGGAGAAGAGAAGCTCTCTTTAGTTGGTTTGGGATATGTTGGAATGCCTATTGCAGTTGCATTCTCAAAGGTACTGAATGTAATTGGTTTTGACCTTAATTCAAAAAAGATTGATTTATACAAAAGTGGAATTGACCCGACAAAAGAAATCGGTGATGAGGCAATTTCAAAGTGCACAGTAGATTTCACATCAGACCCCGAAAAACTTAAAGAGGCAAAATTTCACATCGTTGCCGTTCCCACCCCTGTTAATGATGACCATTCGCCTGACCTTACACCTGTTGAGGGCGCAAGCAGAATCCTTGGTCAGAATCTGACAAAGGGCAGCGTTGTAGTTTTTGAATCAACTGTTTATCCGGGTGTAACCGAAGAGGTATGCGTTCCTATTCTTGAAAAGGAATCAGGACTTAAATGCGGAGTTGATTTCAAAATAGGCTATTCACCAGAAAGAATAAATCCCGGCGATAAAGTTCACCGCCTTGAAACTATCACAAAAATCGTTTCAGGTATGGATGAAGAAACACTCGATACAGTTGCAAAGGTTTATTCGCTTGTTGTTAAAGCAGGCGTTCACCGAGCAGAGTCAATTAAGGTTGCAGAGGCAGCCAAGGTTATAGAAAACAGCCAGCGTGATATTAACATCGCCTTTATGAATGAGCTTTCTATAATCTTTAATAAAATGGGTATTGATACAAAGTCAGTCCTTGAAGCCGCAGGAACAAAATGGAATTTCCTTAAATTTGCTCCTGGTCTTGTTGGTGGTCATTGTATCGGCGTTGACCCTTATTATCTGACATATAAAGCGGAAAAAATCGGCTATCTCAGCCAGGTTATCCTTGCAGGCAGAAGAATAAATGACGGCATGGGCAAATATGTTGCAGAGAATCTTGTGAAAAATCTCATTAAAGCAGGCTGCCATGTCAAGGGCGCAAAAGTCGCTCTTCTCGGCTTCACTTTTAAAGAGAATTGCCCCGATACACGCAACACAAGAGTTATTGATATTTGTACCGAGCTTAGCGAATATGGCATTATTCCTGTTATTTCTGACCCTGTTGCAGACTCAGCCGAAGCAAAACGAGAATATGGCGTTGAGTTTATTGATATAAACGACATTAAAGATGTTGACGCAGTTATTCTTGCCGTTGCACATAATGAGTTTGCATCACTCTCAATGGAAGATTTCGACCGTATGTTTAAGAAAGCTCCCAATGAAGAGAAGGTTTTGTTTGACATTAAAGGATTACTTGACAGAAAGACATATGAGCAGGCCGGTTACAATTACTGGAGATTGTGATTATGAAAAAATATAAAGTAGGATACACCACAGGCGTATTTGATATGTTCCATGTTGGTCATCTTAATATTATTGAAAAAGCAAAAGAGCAGTGCGAATACCTGATTGTTGGTGTAAGCACAGATGAGGTTGTGCAGAAGTATAAAAATAAAACACCTGTTATAACCTTTGCTCAGAGAATGAAGATTGTTGAAGCTATAAGATATGTGGATAAGGTTGTTCCACAGACCACTATGGATAAAACAGTTGCATGGCAGGAACTTAAATTCGATGCCATATTCCACGGTGATGACTGGAAAGGAACAGGATACTATAACGAGTGTGAAGAGAAGCTGAAAGAACTGGGCGTGGATGTTGTATTTATTCCACACACACCAGGTATATCGTCAACAGAAATTGTTGAAAAAATTAAATAAGTTCAAAGGAGAATCTTTGTGAAAATAATGGTTATTTCAAGCGAAACCAGCACAATGTTCTTTTACAGAAAAGACATGATGTGTGAGTTTATGCGACAGGGTAATCAGGTTGTAGCAGTGGGAGATGCACCCGAGAATGAGTGGGCAGACACATATGAACAACTCGGCGTTAAATACCGACAGATATATGTGCATAGAAACAGTCTGAAGCCCACAGACGATATAAAAACACTTAAATCCTTAATCAAAGTTATTGCGGAAGAAAAACCCGATAAAATATTTGCTTATCACTCAAAGAGCGTTGTTTATGGAAGCATTGCAGCGCATATAAACAAAGTAAAAGATGTATATGCCCTTATTGCGGGCCTTGGCTCAATTATAAGAGGTACAGGCTTTAAAAACTCAATTGTCAGAGCAGTGCTTAAACTTGAATATAAATTTGCGTTTAAGTTTTGCAAGGCGGTTATCACTCATAACTCAGAGGACCGTCAGCTGCTCCTTGATGAAAAATTCATAAAAGACCCTGAAAAAGTCAAGACAGTTAACGGCTCAGGCGTTAACCTTGATGTATTCAGATATTCAAAAACCAAAAAGACAGATACATTCCTTTTTATCGCTCGACTTATTGGCGATAAAGGAATAAGAGAGTATATGGAAGCAGCTCGAATTGTTAAAAAAACTCATCCCGAGGCAACATTCAGAGTTGTTGGACCATATGACACTAACCCTTCGGCAATTAAGCCCGAAGAGATTGAGAAAAGCGTTGAAGATGGCGCAATTGAATACATCGGCGAGCTTAAAGATGTAACACCTCAGCTTAACGAATGTATGGTATTTGTGCTTCCGTCATATCATGAGGGCACACCCAAAACTGTCCTTGAGGCTATGGCAACGGGCAGAGCTGTTATTACAACAGATGTTCCTGGTTGCAGAGCAGCTGTTCAGGATGGCGAAAACGGATACCTTGTTCCTGCAAAAAATGCGCAGGCTCTTGCAGATAAAATGATTTATATGCTTGAGCATTTTGACAAGGTTGTGGAGCTTGGCAACAACGGCAGAATCCTTGCCGAAGAAAAATATGACGCAGTTAAGGTCAATCGCTCAATTCTCGACATTATGGAAATCCCGTATAAGTTGGATAAGCCTACACCTTATAAGGAGGATATTGCTGTATGAGCGCCACAAGAGTGCTTCAGGTGCTGGGATGCCTTGACAGAGGCGGAGCAGAGAATATGATAATGTCAATTTACAGAAATATTGACAGAGAAAAATTTCAGTTCGATTTTATTCTGCACCTTAACAGGCATGGGGATTTTGACGACGAAGTCAAAGCCCTTGGCGGTAAAATTTTCTATGCTCCGAGATACACTGGCAAAAATCATTTTGAATATAAAAAATGGTGGCACAGCTTCTTTAAATCTCACCCCGAGTATAGACTGCTTCATTCCCACATACGCTCAACAGCATCAATTTATACAGAGATTGCAAAGCATTACGGTGTTAAAACAATTGTCCATAGCCATAGCACAATGACAGCTGGCAGCGGACTTGGTGCTTTTGTAAAAGAGATGATGCAAAAGAATATTACCCGTTATGCAGATGAATGTCTTGCTTGCTCAGACGCAGCAGGGCAGTGGCTTTTTAAAAACCATGGCTACACAGTTTTGCCCAATGCGATTGATGCAAAGCTTTACACTTTTAATAAAAAAAGCCGAGAAAAAATCAGAGAAAAACATAACCTTTCGGACAGCTTTGTTGTGGGTCATGTTGGAAGATTTCATAAGATAAAAAACCAAACATTCCTTATGAAAGTTTTTGCAGAAATTCTTAAACAAAAGCCTGATGCAAAGCTTGTTCTGGTTGGTGAAAAAATCGGCAGCGAGGGAATGGAAAAAGAAGAGCTTTTAAGCTTCGCAGAGAATCTTGGCATTAAAGATAAAGTAATTTTTGCAGGCAACGTTTCAAATGTAAATGAATATCTCAGCGCATTTGATGTTTTTGTTTTCCCATCACTTTATGAGGGTTTGCCTGTAACGCTCGTTGAAGCGCAGGCGGCGGGACTTCACTGCTTTATAAGCGATACTGTATCATATGACAGCAAAATCACAGATAATGCAGAGTTTGTTTCGCTTGAAAAAACTCCCGCCCAGTGGGCAGAGAAAATCCTTGCCCTGAATTACAGTGAGCGCAAAGATTGCTACAGCCAGATTTATAATGCAGGCTACGATATAGACGCAGGCGTTAAAAAAATCCAAAAGATTTATACATCCCTGCTTTCAGATTAAAAAACAAGGAGCAAAATACACAGATGAACAAGCCTTTAATTACAGTTTTTACTCCGACTTTTAATAGAAAAAATCTCCTTATAACCCTTTACAAAAGCCTTTGTGCACAGATTAACCGCAACTTCATCTGGCTGATTATAGATGATGGCTCGTCTGACGGCACAGAGGCTCTTGTGAAAGGATGGCAGAAAGAAAACATCATCCATATCGACTATTTTTATAAAGAGAATGGCGGTATGCACACGGCTCATAATGCGGCATACAGACTAATTGAAACTGAGCTGAATGTGTGTATTGATTCCGATGATTCAATGCCACCAGATGCAATTGAAAAAATCACTTCTTTCTGGAATTCTTTTGAAAGAAAAAATGAAGTTGCAGGCATAATGGCACTTGATTTTGATATAAACAAAAAACACATTATCGGCGGTGAGCTCCCCGAAACGGGAACAGTAATTTCCTGTCAGGATATTGTGAAAAAATATCAGGCTTACGGCGATAAAAAATTTGTTTACAGAACGGATGTTATCAACTCTGTAAATGAATACCCCGAATATGAGGGCGAAAGAATTGTGCCGCTGAGCTATAAATACTGGCTGGTAGATAGAAAGTTGCCGATTGTAACTTTAAACGAAATTATCTGCCTTGTGGATTATCAGGAGAATGGCTCCACAAACACAATTAAAAAGCAGTATTTCAGAAGTCCAAAAGGATTTTTAATTGCAAAAAAAGAGCAGATGGTTTATCCGAAAATTTTAAAAAGTCAGATGAAATCCGCTATACATTATGTTTTTTTCAGCAAGCTTTCAGGGGAGAAAAATTTTATAAAAAATTCACCCAAAAAGCTTCTTACTCTTTTAGCAACACCTGCCGGACTTTTATACTATAAAAAAATGATTAAAAGAAAGACCGATTTATGATAGTTCATTACATCCTGTTTTTTGTAACAGTTCTGCTTTCAAAAATAGTTGAAAAAGATCAGAAAAATTTAAAAACTTCAGAGCAGCAACAGCAGGAAACAAGAGCCTCTTTTATAGCGGCGATTATCATTTACCTGCCTGTTATAATTATGTATGGCTTAAGAGATAATATGGGCGATACGAACGGTTATATTGACACATTTAATGCGGTAAATGTTCAGGGCGTTTTTGACGGACTTTCAGACAGAAACCCAGGCTATAACATTCTTCAGAATTTTATTAAGCTTTATATAACCAAAGACCCTAATATTTATCTTTTGATTTTTGCGGCGATTTCTGTTATCCTTATGGTAAGCACTCACAGCAGATTCTCGCCTATGTTTGCGCTGTCGTCATTCATCTTTTTTGGCTCAACAGAGGTTTCGTATGTTTTCAATGGCGCGCGTCAGTTCCTGGCGATTGCAATGATGTTTTACACACTGAAATATGTTGAAGAAAAAAAGCTGTGGAAATACATTCTGCTAAGCATAGTTGCGGCTTCGATTCATCAGACAGCGGTTATTGCTATCCCTGCCTATTTTCTTGCAAAGGGAAAATATCTGAACACCAAAATAATCATCACAGGCGTTGTTACTGTTATTGCCACAGCGTTTTCATCACTGTTTATTGATTACCTTAACGAACTGTTCATTTCAGAAAGTGTATATGCCCATTATTACGACCGAATCGTTGAAACAGAGGGACTTAATATTTTCAGAGTTCTTGTTGCGGCGGTGCCATTTGCACTTTGTTTGATTTATAAAAAGCGAATAGACGAGCTTGATGACAGGATGCTGAATTATTGTGCAAATATGTCAACCCTTGCACTGGCAGTTTCAATCTTTTCTGCGGCATCAGGCGGCGAGCTTCTTGGCAGACTTGCAGAGTACTTTTTGATTTATAACACGCTCACTTACCCGATGCTTTTCAAAAGGGTTGCAACAAAGAGCGTGGGCAAAATCTTAACAGTCGGTCTTATGGTGAGTTATTTCATCTTTTTCTGGTATCAGTTCTCCGTCGTTTGGGGACAGGGTTATCAGAGCGATACATTAGGCATTTCAATTGGTATGGAGGGTATATGATATGAAAAAAATAGTTTTTCTTATTCATGATTTAATGGGCGGCGGTGCCGAAAAGGTGCTTGTTAATATGGTCAATAATCTTGACCCGAATCAGTATGATATTACTGTTGCAACTCTTTTTGACGAGGGAGTTTATAAAGAAAGCCTTGCCCCTCATATCCATTACAAAGCTTTTATGAAAAATTCCTTTAACGGAAACAAATATATTTTCAGATGCTTCTCTCCTGAATTCTGGTATCAGAAAGTTTTTGGAAAAGAAAAGTTTGATATAGTTGTTTCTTACCTTGAGGGCACTTGTGCACGAGTTGTTGCAGGCGGCAAAAATGTAAAAAAAATTGCATGGATTCACTCAAGGCAAAGCTTAGAAAAATATGCCGAATGTTTTAAAAATAAAGCCGAAGCGGACAAGCTTTATTCTTCTTTTGACAAGGTCGTTTTTGTGGCGCAGAGCCTTAAAGACTATTTCTCAGAAATCTGCCCCGCTTTTAAAAACGGCGAGGTTGTTTATAATGTGAACGAAACAGATGACATCATAAATCTTTCAAAAGAGGATGTTGAAGAAAAAGAAATTTTCAGCGATGATGTTCCCGTTATTTCGTTCCTTGGCAAAATAACAGAGAATAAGGGCGTTGCAAGGCTCGTCAATATCCACGCAAGGCTTAAAAGCGAGGGTATTCCTCACCGCTTTATGCTCCTTGGTGATGGCGAAGAGAAAGAGAATGCACAAAAGGCTCTTGAAGAAAAGGGAGCGGCTGACGATTTTATTTTCTTAGGCTTTAAAAGCAACCCCTATAAATATGTTGCAAAATCAGATATGTTTGTGTGCGCATCGTTTTCTGAAGGATTCAGCACAGCCACAACTGAGGCACTTCTTTTAGGCGTACCCGTTGTTGTTACCGATTGCTCAGGCATGAAAGAAATGCTGGGCGATAACGAATACGGCATTATCACAGAAAATAACGAGGACGCACTTTATGAGGGAATCAAAAAATTCCTTACAGATAAAAAGCTTTTAAGCGATTATAAAGCGAAAGCGGCGGAGCGGGGAAAAGAATTTTCCAAGCAAAAAAGAATGGCAGAAATTGAAAAATTTTTAGAGCAGTTTTAAGGTGATTTTGTGAAAAAAATTATTCATATTTTCTATAAATTTTCGGGACATTTTCTTTGTAAAATTCATGGCATTTTATGGGACATAAATAAAAAAATAAATCCCGTAAAAAACAATAGCATTTTGTTTGTTTCACATCCCGATGATGATGTTCTCTTTTTTAACAGAGTGATGAAAAACGAAAAACCTTATGTTGTTCTTCTCACAACAGGCTTTTCAATTATCAGAATGAAAGAGTTCAAAAATGCAATGAAATATTACGGTCTGCCATATAATTTTTATGACCTTGAAACGGCAGACGAAAGAGAAGAAAAATTAGCTTCAATTATTAAAAAGGAGCTTGCAAGTGGCAGCTTTAAAAAGTGCTTCTCTCATTCACCCTCTGGCGAATACGGCCATCAGATGCACAAAAGAATCGGCAGGGTTGTTTCAGAGAATGTTGATATTCCTCTTTTCACCACAGTTTCTGCGGATGAAATATCTGCTAAGCAAAACCGACTTTCTGAAGAGGAGATAAAAGAGAAAACAAACATTTTCAAAACCATTTATCGCTCGCAGGAATTTGTGCTTGACCATTACCCGCAGTGGGTTGAAAACGAAAAAATAACGGAGGTACGAAGATGAAAGAAAGATGCCTTCTTATTTCAAGTTTTATGGCAGAGTATAAGGGCTGCTACATCAACAACATAATGGTTCTTATAAAAAAATTCCACGAAAACGGAGATGAAATTGTTTTCATTTTTCCAAAGGCAAAAGAGAAAGTTTCGTGGCTTGATGAGATAGCAGACCTCGGCTGCAAAGTGTACCTTTTAGAGTATAAACCGTACTCACTTGATAATATAAAATTCATAAGAAAAATTGTAAAAGAAGAAAAGATAAATCTTATTTATTCCGACTTCACAGGGTGGGATAACACAGTTAAATTTGCAAAGCCTTTTATGCCTGCAATCTGGCACGAAAGGATGAGAGTAAACGATAAAGACACTGTTAAAAAAATCTACAATTTATTCAAATACCGTGTTATCGGCGCAATTAAAACTTACCCTGTCGGAATTTCTGATGATGTTTATAATGCGGTCAATCGCCTTGCGGGCAGAAACCGTTCATCAAAAATTTATGATGCCGTTTCGGTTGAAAGATTTGATATGACAATCCCCCGAAGCGAAAATAAAATTAAAAAATATCTTATGTTCAGCTACACTCCTTTTGTTAAAGGCGTTGACATTGCCTTTGACGCATTTGAAAAGCTGAATGAAAGCGAAATAAAAGCAAAGCTCGTTCTTGTTTCCCACGGAGCTTGCGATGATTATGTAAAAGAAAGGTATCCTGTTATTCCTCAGTGGCTTGAAGTTAAGAAGCCGAGAGAAGATGTTGAACATTATTATTTTGACTGCGATACTTTTATTTCTGCCAGCAGAAGCGAGGGATTTTCAATGTCCCTTATGGAGGCACTTTACACAGGCATGGATGCAATTGTGTCAGATATTCCGGGCACTTCATGGTCGCAAAATTTCAAAAGCACCTCATTTTTTGAAAGTGGAAGCGCAGAATCCCTCTTAAATGCCTTAAATAATAGCCAAAATAAAAAAATTTGTGCACAGGATATTGCATTTAATCGTGAAAAGGTGGATAATGAATATTCACCAGACAGTTGGGCGGAAAATGTAATTGAGCTTCACAAAAAAGTTCTGGAAGGTTGATTTTATGCCCTCTTTTCTGAAGGATAATTTAAAACAGCATTGCTCAGGGTGCGGTGCCTGCGTGCAGGTTTGTGCCAAAAAAGCAATTATTTTTAAAACGGACGATGATGGTTTCACATACCCTCTTGTTGATAAAGACAAGTGCATAAACTGTGGCAGATGTTATGCTGTCTGCCCCTTTGACGGCACAGAGAAAATTTCTCAGAATCAGAAGTTTTATGCCGTTAAAAGTAAGAGCGGTTCTGTTATTAAAAACAGCTCATCCGGTGGAGCATTTTATGAAATTGCCAAAGCCTTTTGCGATGAAAATTATGTTGTGTTTGGCGCAGAAATGTGCGATGATTTAAAGGTAAGGCATAATTTTATTGATGATTTTTCTCACATTTCAAAATTGCAAAAATCTAAATATGTTCAAAGCGATATAAATAATTCTTTTGAAAAAGTTAAAGAGTTTTTGAATGAAAATAAAAAGGTTCTCTTTTCGGGAACACCCTGTCAGGTAGCGGGATTGAGAAAATTTCTTGGTAAGGATTACAGCAATCTGATTGCAGTTGATATTGTGTGCCACGGCGTGCCGAATCAACAGCTTTTTGATAAATATATCAAGGAACTTTCTGAATCGTTGGGTCAGGAAATTTCATCATTTACATTCAGAAATAAAAAGAATTTTGAAAAGAAAAACTGTAATCAGAAAACAGTTTTAATAAAAACAAAACAAGGCAAAAGTATTGTTAAAGAGGTGCTACAGTGCGAATACCTTGCGGCATTTCACGAGGCTATGTTTTATCGGCCGTCGTGCTATGAATGTCCATTTGCCAGCACAGAAAGAGTGGGGGATATTACCCTTGCAGATTTCTGGGGAGCGGAAAAGTTTTATTCGTCTTTTGACGATGGCAAGGGCGTTTCACTGGTTATTGCCAACACAGAAAAGGGCAAAGAACTCCTCTCAAAAACAGATATACTTTTTGTTGAAACAGATAAAGAAAGAGCAGTGGCGAATAATGCACAGCTTAAAAAACCTGTTGAGCTTCACAAAAACAGAGATAAATTTTTTGAGCTTAACAAATCAAATAGCTTTTGCGAAAGCGTAAAAGAATGTATGGATTTCCCATCACCACTGCACTATAAGCTTTATAAAATAAAAAGATTATTAAAGTAGAGAGGAGTGGAGTTAGTTGAAAGAAAAGCTTTTAAAGCTTCTTAAAGCAAACTCACTTTCTGAGGTCTTAGAGGAAATAAAATGGATATCAAATTACCTGAAAAAATATAAGCGCATAATTGCACTTTATTTTGCTTTAGGTTTGTTCTCGTCAGTTTTCAGTATGGGCGGTTCAGTGCTTTCAAAGCATCTGATTGATACTGTAACAGGTGAGGATCATTCGTCCATTTTGCTTATTGCGCTGATGTATGTTTTATTCGGCATTTCAAGCATAATTTTCTCAGCAGTTTCTTCAAGAATTTCAACTAAATATTCCACCCTTGTTACAAATGAAATTCAGTATGAAATTTATCAGATTTCTCTTGATGTTCAGTGGAAATATATTCAGAAATTTCACACGGGCGATCTGATAAACAGAATAAACGGCGATGTTGGTACCGTTTCAAATTCAATCCTTACATGGGTTCCAAACTTCGTTATCAAAACATTTCAGGCAATTGGCTGCATTGCAATCATCCTTTATTATGACCCCATAATGGCACTGATTTCAGTTATCAGCACACCTGTTGTTGTGCTTCTTTCAAGAACGCTGATGTATAAAATGCGTGTGTTCAGCAAAAAGAGCCGTGAGGTCAGCAGCCGCATAATGTCTTTTATTCAGGAATCCTACAGCAATGTTCAGTCCATAAAGGCATTCGGAATTGTCGATGACTTTAATATAAAATTTAAAATGATTCAGCAGGATTTTTATAATGTGATCATGCAGCAGAATAAGTTCTCTGTTCTCACAGGAATTCTCATGTCTTTTCTTGGTATGATTGTTTCATATTCCTGCTACGGCTGGGGAGTTTACCGCCTTTGGTCTCACTTCATTTCATTCGGCACAATGACGATGTTCCTCCAGCTTTCAAGCTATCTTTCAAATTCTTTTTCGAGCCTTGTTTCAATGGTGCCTTCCGCAATAAATACACTCACCGCAGTGAGAAGACTTATTGACATTGTGGAGCTTCCAAAAGAAGCAAAAGACGAAACAGTTGATATTGAAAAAATCAAAAAAGAATCTGAAAAAAGCGGTGTTAGCATTAACATCAAAAACGCAAAGTTTTGCTATGATGATGCAGAGAAAATTTTCAATTGCCTCACACTTGATGCTCATCCGGGCGAGGTTGTGGCTCTTATGGGTCCGTCAGGTTCGGGCAAAACAACAATATTCAGAATCCTCCTTGGCATTTCAGATATTGCAGACGGTGTAAGCCAGCTTGAATATGGCAGCAGCACCTGCAAAATCTCTGCATCAACCAGAGGATTATTTGCATATGTGCCACAGGGTAACGCAATTTTTTATGGCACAATCGCAGAAAATATGCGTCTGTTTAACAGGGACGCAACAGATGAAGAAATTATCACCGCTCTTAAAGCCGCCTGCGCATACAGCTTTGTTGAAAAGCTGGATGATGGCATAAACTCAGTTATTGAAGAGAGCGGAACAAATATATCAGAGGGTCAGAAGCAAAGGCTTTGCATTGCAAGGGCACTTGTGAGCAAAGCGCCTGTTATTCTTATTGACGAGGGAACATCCGCCCTTGATAATGAAACAGAAATGCAGGTTCTTAAAAATCTGACAGAGTTTAAGAAAAATAAAACATTCGTGGTTTCAACTCACCGCACAGGTGTTCTTGAAATTTGCGACAGGACATACATCATTGAGGATAAAGCGCTGACAGTTGCAGAAAGCTGAAAAAGGAGAAACGATTTTGATAGATTTGCATTGCCATATTCTGCACGGGATTGATGACGGTTCACTTTCCCTTTCAGAGTCGCTGATAATGGCTCAATCGGCATTGAGCGGAGGAACAAGAAAAATTGTTGCAACTCCACATTATTTTAATAGCTATCAGAACCCCGAGCCTGTTTCAAAGGCTCAGGTTAAGCGCACCTTTAACGAGCTTAAAAGCTTTCTGAGGCAAAACAGATGCCCTGTTGAGCTTTATCTTGGGGCGGAGCAATATGGCGTCAGCGATATATCTGATATTATTGAAAATGATGAGCTTATCACAATAAACGATTCCCGTTATCTCCTTATTGAATTCAGCCTTGATGATGATATTGAGCGTGCAAAATATGTTATCTCTCAGCTTGAGGATTATGACATTGTGCCTGTTCTTGCGCACCCCGAGCGTTATGAATTTATTCAGGAAGAGCCTTCAAAGGTTTTCTGGTTTTTGAAGCACGGATGCCTTTTGCAGGTGAACAAAGGCAGTATAACAGGGCGTTTTGGCGAAGAGCCAGAGGGCATTTCTCATTGGCTTTTAAGGGAACATATGGCTCATGTTGTGGCGAGCGACAGCCACGGTCCGTATCAGCGCACAGCAAATATGTCAGAGGCTTTTCAATATACCTGTTATAGCTGTGGTGAGCGATATGCCTACGATGTGTTTGAGGGAAATCCGCAGAGGATTCTTGACGATGAACCAATAGATTAAATTATTTACGGTGAGTTTTATGAGAGTTATAAGAATAGTTGTCGGTATAATATTTGTTATTGTTCTGGGAGCATTTGTATTCTTCCACTTCACAAAAAGCACAGACCACACTGTGCCTCATATAAAGTGTGATGTGCCTGTTATTGAGGCATCTGTTAAAGATACAGATGCAGATCTTTTAAAGCATATCACAGCTGTTGATGAAAAAGACGGCGATATTTCAAAGAATGTTATTATCGAAAAAACATCTGCTTTTGTTGATTTTGGCAAGGTGATTGTTACCTTTGCTGTTTGCGATAATGACAACAATGTTTCAAAAATAAATGTACCTGTTAGTTATACAGATTACAGCAACCCAAGATTCGAACTGACAGACGACCTTGTTTTTAAAACAGGCGGAGCGGTTAATATTGAAGATTGCATTAAGGTTAAGGATTCTTTTGACGGTGATATTTCAGACAGGCTTATTGTTATTGCCAACGATGCTGATATTGAGCAAAACGGAAAATATCCGCTGACCCTTAAAATCACCAACAGCAAAAGCTACACCAGCACAATGAATATTGACCTTATTATGAGCGATAAATTCGCAAACGGATATTCAGTTGAATTAAGCGATTATCTGATTTATAAAAAGGTTGGCGAAAAGGTTGATTATAAAGATATGATAAAGTCTGTTGCAACTCCGCCAAACAGTATAGACGAAACCAAAGTTACCGTTGACTCTTCAAAGGTCAATAAAGACGAAGCGGGCATTTACAATGTTTATTACTATCAGAAGCTGGGTGGAGAGACAATGTCCATGACAAGGCTTGTGATTTGCTATGAGGATTAAAGAATGAAAGAATTTAAGTTATCAAACATAAATTTATATACCCTTGCAAGCGACTTTTTAAGAAATGCAGTCGTTTATGTTCTTGCGTTTATGATTGGTGTGCTGGGTGTAAAGGTTTATTCTGATGCTATTTATGTTCCTGAATATACAAGCACAATGACCGTGTCTGTCAGCACAGAAACAAAATACAGCCACTTTTATGCAGACCTTGTGAATACAATCGAGGTTGCAGAGGTGCTTAAAAATGTTTTTGACAGCGAGGTTCTTAAAATAAAAGTTGAAGAGGAAACAGGTAAGCCTTTCACCGCCAAAATCACATCTTCAACAATTTCAGAAACAAACCTTATCACAATTTCTGTTACAGACACTTCACCTAAAAAGGCATATGACACACTTGTTGCAGTTTATAAAAATTATGATAAAGTTTTTAACAACAGCATTTTTGAAAATACAAGAACAAATATAATGAGTGCACCCACTGTTCCAATTGCTCCCAGTAATGCGAAGCTTGACGGCGGATTCGGCAAAAAGTTAGGTCTTGTTCTTGCAGCTCTTACAATGATGCTGGTTCTGTTCCTTTCGTTTATCAGAGATACTGTTAAGCAGGCGTCAGATGTTGAGAATTGCATTGACGGCGAGCTTCTTGCTGTTGTTTATCACGATTCAATTAAAAAGAAAAGAAAAATCAATACATCCAGCAGAACGGACAAGCTTCTTGTTTCCAACCCCAACATCAGCTACGGCTTTGTGGAGTCAATTAAAAGGCTTGCTATCAAGGTGCTTTATAAGCTCAAGGGCAAGCAGGCAAAAACCGTTATGTTCACAAGCTACGACCAGCATGAGGGTAAATCAACAATTTCATCATCTGTTGCAATTCAGCTTGCAAAAGAGGGCGCAAAGGTTTTGCTTATTGATGCCGATTTAAGAAAGCCCACTGTTCCAACTCTTTTCACTGAAATGGAGTTTGAAAAAGAAAAGAGCCTTTACGCTTTCCTTAAAGGTGAAGTAGAGGCAGAAGAGATTATTCAGCACAACACAATTGATAATATTGATGTTGCTTCATCACCAAACGGTCATATGCAGACAGCCGAGGTGCTTCATAAGGGCAGGCTGAAAGAACTGCTTGACTATGCAAAGAGTAAATATGATGTTATCGTTCTTGATACTCCGCCCGTTTCAATGGTTGCAGATACTGAGCAGATAGCAGACCTTGTTGACCTTTCTGTTCTTGTTGTGATACAGGATAGAATCACTATCCCCGAAATCAATGAAACAATTGATATGCTTGAGGCGGCAAATTCAGAGTTTTATGGCTGTGTGCTTAATAATGTTAAAACTCTTGGCGGTTTCATTACAAAAGACCACAATGTTAATCTTGCAGAAAAATACGGCTATGGCAAAAGCTATGGTTACGGCTATGGCTATGGATATGGCTACGGTTACGGCTACGGAAACGATAAAAAATAAGAGGAGGTATTCTGATGGCAGAAAACGATAAAAAAACTGAATATTCCTCAAAAGAAAGCACTTCATCAAAAATAGCCGATGCGTTTGAATTTAACCTGCTTATTTTTGCAGGGGATTTTCTCAACTACCTTAAAAGACTTTGGTATATTGTGATTGTTGCGGCGATTGTTTCTTCAGCTGTAGCTTTTGTAGCTGCTAAAAAGAATTTTGTGCCCGAATATAAATCGTCTGTGTCATTCGCTGTTTCGGCACTTAACGCCAGTAGTTCAAATATAAACGGTGCCAGTGAATATTCCACAACATTTGGCGGCGCTACTCTTTCAGCACAGCTTGGAAACACATTCCAGTATGTTGTGCAGAGCGATATGATGGCAGAGGTTATTAAGGCAGATTTAGGTAAGCCTTTCATTAACGGAATGATAAGAACAAAGGTTGTTGAATCAACCAATATTTTTAAAATTGCTGTTTACAGTAATAACGCACAGGATGCTTATGATATTGTAAATTCAATTGTTAAGAATTATCCCCGTGTTGCAGATTATGTTATCGGCGATACAGAGATGGAAATTTATGTTAAGCCAAAGCTCCCTCAGGAGCCTGAAAACGCAATGTCATGGCGTAAAAAGACTGTTTTTGGTGCTGGCATCGGTGCTGTTGCGGCACTTGGCTTCATTGCAGTTCTTGCTCTTATGAGAAGAACTATCAAAAATAAAAAAGACATCAAGCTTAAATTCAACAAGGATGCTCTTGTGGAAATTCCATATGTTGATATTAAAAAGCGCAGTAAGGGCAAGCGTGTTTCGCTAGTTATTTCTCCAAGGCTCCCTGCCTTTGCAGAGGCTTACAGAACACTTAAAAAGCGAATAATAGATAAACCCGAAAACAAAATTATTGCCACCACCAGCACAATGGCAGGCGAGGGCAAAACAACGGTTGCGTTTAACCTGGCATACACTCTTTCAATGAACGGCATCAATGTTGCACTTGTGGATTTTGACTTCCAGAAAAACACAGTGGCATCGTTTATCAATGATCAGGATATTGTTCCCGGTATGACCGATATTGATTTTGACCTTGAAAGGCTTGAAAGCATTGCGTATGTTAACGAAACAGATAAGTATCTTACAATTTACCCTGCGGGAAATATTAAACGATCTGTTTCAGTTGATAAATTAAGTGATATTTTAAAGTTCATTTCAGATAAGTATGATTATATAATAGTAGACATGCCGCCATGCGGTCTTGTTGCCGAAGCTGGCATTATGACATCGCTGGCAGACGAAACACTTTTCGTTATCAGAATGGACTATGCACGCACAAGAAAAATCAGAAATTCTATAAATTATATGAATCTCTGCAACACCAATTTTGAAATTGTTTTCAACGGTGTTATGGCAGGTAAGCTTTCAGGCAGCGGAAAATCATACAGCAGCGGTTACGCCAGCAAATACGGCTATCACCGCTATGGCTACGGCAAAAAGTATGGTTACGGCAAGAGCTATGGCAAAGGTTATGGCAAAGGCTACGGCAAGGGTTACGGCTATGGTAAAGGATATGGCTATGGTGAGGGCTATGGCTACGGCTACGGCAGTGGTTATGGCAGCGGTTATGGCTATGGATATGGTTACGGTTACGGCTACGGCAAAGGCTATGGTGAGGGCTACGGATACGGCTATGGAAGCGGTTACGGAAGCGGATATGGCAGTGGTTACGGTTATGGATACGGCTACGGTCAGAAACATAAGAAAAAGAAAAGCTCGAAACATTCAAAACACTCATCAAAGTCAACTAAGTCAAAAAAGACATTAACGGATTCTGAATCTGTTGTAAATTCCGAATCTGTTGAAAGTTAAATTTTGCGGAGGTTATGGATATGAAGAAAATGAAAAGAAGAACATTGGAAAATGTAATGATTACAGTGTTTATGATACTGCAGGGTCTTGCATTCTATTTCATCTGGAAATTTTACTATAACCATGAGCTTAAAAATGAGTACCTCTTTAAAGGTAACGCTCTTATGGTTGTGGTTTATGTGGCAATGGCATACTTCATATATAAATCTCTTGACGGACTCAGAATAAGTATAAACAGTATGTATGCGTTGGCGGTTTCCCATTTCTTATCGGGTGTTATAACGGATATGCTGTTCTATCTCGTTCTGATAATTATCTTCAGAGGTATCACAGGTGTTGGCCCTCTTGCAAGACTTCTTCTTATAAACTGGGTTATTTCAGCTTTGTGGGTTTTCGTCTGCAAGCGTATCTGGCAAGCCAAAACGGGCAGAAATTGCATCCTCTTTTATATTGATGATGACCCCGAATACCTCAAACAGAAATTTGAGGATAGAAAAGACCAGTTCACAATTGTTAAAATGGTTAAGGTTACAAGCCTTGACAATATAGAAAATGAGTTCACAGATGGCATAGACAGCGCAGTTATCGCCTATATGCCAAGTGATTATAGAAATGAAATTATCAAAATCTGCTTCCGTAAGGATATCGAGGTTATTGTTACACCTAAAGTTTCAGATGTTCTTATCCGTGGCGCAGTGGAGCTTAATATTCTTGATGGCCCTCTTTTGGTTATTGAAACAGCAAACTCAAAATCTTTTCAGATTGCAGTTAAGCGTGCATTTGATATTTGCTTCTCAGCATTCGCACTTCTTATTGCAAGCCCCATTATGGCAGTAACTGCCCTTGCAATTAAATTAGAAGATCATGGCCCTGTTTTTTATAAACAGAAAAGGTGCACAATTGACGGCAAAGAGTTTGAAATCTATAAATTCAGAAGCATGATTGTAAATGCAGAGAAAAACAACAAGGCTGTTCTTGCATCAAAGAATGACAGCCGTATTACAAAAGTCGGCAAATTCATCAGAGCCACAAGAATAGACGAAATCCCCCAGCTTATCAATATCATTAAGGGCGATATGTCTGTTGTTGGCCCCCGCCCTGAAAGAAAGGCACTTATTGACCAGTATTCTGATATTGTTGAAGCATTCCCTTACAGAATGAAGGTTAAGGCTGGCCTTACAGGCTATGCTCAGCTTATGGGCAAATACAATTCAAATCCTTATAACAAGCTTCTTTTTGACCTTATGTATGTTCAGAAGTTCTCGCTTCTTCTTGATTTAAGGCTTGTTCTCCTCACACTTAAAATTGTGTTTATGAAAGAGAGCACAGAGGGCGTTGACGAAGAATTTGAAAGATTTATAGAAAGCTTTAACAGAACTAAAGGAAAGAATACAGATGGGGAATAATATGGAAAAACAACTTTCAAAACATGATGCACAGGTGCTTCTGCTTGATTTATTTATTGAGCTTCAGGAGCAGTGCAAGGCAGCAGGCGTTCACTATTATGCCGTTGCAGGCACTCTTTTAGGCTCGCTTCGCCACGGCGGATTTATCCCGTGGGATGATGATATTGATGTTGTCATTATGCGTGAGGATTATGACAAGCTTATTTCTCACCTTGAAAAGAATTTAAGCGAAGATTACTGCGTTGTTACAAGAGAGAATACACCTTATTATTATCAGGAATATCCAAAGCTCTGCCGAAAAAATAAGGCTGGCACACCCAGCGAGCTTGCTGTTGACATCTTTGTTTATGATGCAACAGATATTGATAAAAAGGCACTGAGAGCTTTTCAGGATAAGGCACTTCATCTCCTTTACGCTCTTAAAAGATATAAGGTTCAAAAAATCAATGGCGATGAAATGAGCATCAGCAACAAGGCAGAGCGATTCCTTGTTGGTACCCTTGCAGGGGCAATGTCCTTAAAATCAATTGATAAATTATTTAATAAGGTTATCACCATGAGTGGTAAAAATAATAAGGAATATATCACCAACTGGGGTTCCCATTATCATTATAAAAAATCAACCTATAGCCGTTCAGTTTACGGCACACCCCGTCAGCTTATGTTTGAGGGCATTGAAATGGATGTTCCTGAAAAATATGAAACATTCCTTTTGCAGACCTACGGCAAAAATTATATGGAGCTTCCCCCCGAAGAAAAAAGAATCTGCCACGGCAATTCTTCAATCGGCTGTGAAGATGCTGATATAAATAAAGCAGAGGAAAGAGTGGCTCTTCGCAGAGCTATGTTTGGGAGGAACTGATTTTGTCGGAATCAAGAACTAAAAACAGTGCAAGGAATGCTATTGTTTCGCTGAGCTTCTATGCCGTATATACAATTGCAGGCTTTGTGCTGAGAAAGGTTTTTATAGATACTCTCGGCAACGATTACCTGAGCGTAAGCGGATTGTTTACAAACATTCTCACAGTGCTTTCTTTTGCAGAAATGGGAATCGGCAATGCGATTATATTTAATCTTTATAAGCCAATTGCAACAGGGGATACAGATAAAATAAAATCCCTTATGAAGCTTTATAAAAAGGCTTATAATATTGTCGGCTTGTGCGTTTTAGGTGTAGGACTTCTGCTGATACCGTTCCTTGGTTACCTTATTGCAGGTGAAGCACCCGATATTAAAGAAAATCTTATTTTTCTTTATGTGCTGTATCTTATAAATACTTCAATTTCATATTTCTTCAGCTTTAAGCAGTCAATTATCACTGCTCATCAGAAGAATTATATTGTTTCTGCATACACAAACACATTTAAAATTCTTCAGCTTGTGCTTCAGGGCGTTTTCCTTGTAATGACACATAATTTTGTTGTGTATCTGTTAATACAGGTAGGCTGCACAGTGATGAATAATGTGCTTCTTGCAAGAAGAGCGGGCAAGCTTTATCCCTATATTAACGATAAAGAATACACCCCTGTTACCAAAACGGAAAAGAAAAGTATTTTCAAAAATGTTCGTGCCCTGTTCCTTTATAAAATGGCATCAACCATCCTTAACGGAACAGATAATATTATCATGACAAAGGTTATCGCCCTTGCGTCAGTTGGTCTTGTTTCAAATTTCAATCTGATAATTCAGGCGATTTCATCTGTTGTTGACCAGATACCCAATGCCGTTGTGGCGAGTGTAGGCAATCTGAATGCTTCTGAAAGCAAGGAAAAGAAAAATCAGATTTTTGATGTTATGTTTTTTGCCTGCGTGTGGATTTACGGATTCTGCGCATCGGGAGTTTTCTTCTTTTCAAACGAGTTTGTTTCAATCGTTTTTGGTCCCAAGTGGCAGATTGACCCGATAGTTATTTTTGCCCTTGCGCTTCACTTTTATGTGAGCAGCGTTATGTCCCCGTCATACACTTACAGAACAACCCTTGGCTATTTTGTTCAGGGCAGATTCGCACCCGTTGTGGCATCTGTTATCAACATCGTTCTTTCAATTGTCCTTGGCAAATGGATAGGTCTTTCAGGCGTATTTTTTGCCACATCAATCTCAAGATTTTTCACCATGGGATTAGTTGACCCCATTCTGATTTATAAAAACTGCTTCAAAAAAAATCCGATTATATACTATATAAGATATTTTGGATTTTTTGCGGTGGTTGCGGCAATATCTTTTGCATCAAAAACAGTGATGTCTTTCATCACAATTGATGGCATTGCAGGCTTTATTTTAAGGGTTGCGGTTTATACGGTTATGTTCAATGCCCTTGCACTGCTTGTGTCTTTTAAAACAAAAGAATTCAGTTATATCAAAACAACTGTTTATGAAAAATTCATTAAAAAAATCTTAGCAAAACTGGGCAAAGCGAAGCCCGAAAAGGAGTAAAATTTGAGCTATTCTGTTTTCACGGAAGTGCTGTTTCTGCTGGTGCTTGTTATATTCTTCTTGTGGCTGAATACCAAAACAAAAAATTCAGCCTCATTCAAAAAAACAAAAATCTTATGGGCGGTTATGCTTGTTTCTTATGTTGCCATTCTTTTATGGGCGGCGCTTGGTAGCAGGTCAGAGGGATACGAAACCTCCCTCAACATTAAACCATTGTCATCATATTTCCTTGTTTTAAAAATTTATAATACATTTGATGTTTTTAAACAAATTGTAGATAATATTCTTGTATTCATTCCTTTGGGATTGTTGTTGCCTGCAACATTTGGTGTGAAGCATAAAACCAAAAATTATTTTTTTGTTGTGCTTGCAGGCTTTTTACTTAGCTTCTTTATCGAAGCTGTGCAGTATATTTTTTCATTGGGATTCTCAGAGCTTGATGATATAATCAACAACACATGGGGTTGTATGGTCGGTTGCGGAATATATGCTCTGACAGATAAAATCCGAATGCAGGGAAGTGATGTTCTTTTAAAAAAAGGCTGGCAAAAAAGTCTTTATCCGCTGGCATCTTTTGTTCTGATTATTGGTGCCGTCTGGTATTACAGGGAGCTTTGGCTGTGCCGAATGTAATACTTCAGAAATATACATTTTCAGGATATGTGTTGGCTTTTTAATCTTTCTTGACAAACAAAAAACAAATAATCCAAAATATTTTCTGCTGCGACAAAATGTTTGTGCAAATAAATAAAATTCTGCCAAATTGAATCTAAATGTTGACTTTGCGAAAGAATTATAATATAATCTTATGATAGAGAGTAGTCTGACTTGAAATGGAGGGAGGCAATAAGATGAACTACGATTTTGGAATAAAGAAAAAAGTTTTCGGCGGTCTTGACGCTGATTCTGTTACTGAATATATCACAAAAATCAAGGCTGAAAATAACCTTCTTAAAAAAGAGCTTGTTGCCAGACCAGTGGCTGAAGCAGCAAATACTGAAACAGAAAAGCTCAGCCAGACCATTGAGGAGCTTAAAGACACAATCGCAGATTATAAAGAGCAGGTTAAGTCCCTTAATAAGAGGATTGCGGAGCTTGAGATGGAGGCTTCTGTTAACCGTCAGCCTGTAAAAGCAAGCGATTCAAAAATCGCAATTGAATCCCTTAACTTTGCAAATCATTATTTCACACAGGCAGTTAAAATGGCAGGGGAGGTTTCAACCTCAACTATTCAAAAGGCCGCACAGACTAAAGGCTCATTAACAGCTTCACTTGCTTCATTGGCAGATTTTGAGCACTATATCGCCAGCTTTAAAAAGCAGATAAACAGTGTTATCGAAACACTTGATGATGTTTCAGATAATTTTGAGAGAATAAAACAATTTGAAGGTCGTCAGATAAATCCCGTTGATTCAACCGACAGTGTTGATGAAATAGACGCAGGGGACATCGGAACGACATTCACATTAGTTGATTGATAATATAAAATACAAAACAGCCAGTTTTTTAAGCTGGCTGTTATTTTTTTAGGAGGAGTTAAATATGTCATACAGTGAAGTTAATTTTGACAAAAACACCCAGTTCCTTGTAACAGGCGGCGCAGGCTTTATCGGCTCAAATCTTTGCGAAGCAATTCTTAAAAAAGGATGCAAAGTCAGGTGCCTTGATGATTTATCAACAGGAAGTATGAAAAATGTTGAGATTTTTCTTGATAATCCCAACTACACATTTATAAAGGGCGATATAAAAGATTTGGATACCTGCCTTAAAGCCACAGAGGGCGTTGATTTTGTGCTTAATCAGGCGGCATGGGGCAGTGTTCCAAGAAGCATTGAAATGCCCCTTTTCTATGAAAAAAATAATATTATGGGCACACTTAATATGATGGAAGCCGCAAGACAGAACAAGGTTAAAAAGTTTGTTTATGCCAGCTCATCATCTGTTTATGGTGATGAACCCAACCTGCCAAAAACTGAGGGCAGAGAGGGCAGACTTCTCTCCCCATACGCTTTAACAAAGGCGGTTGACGAGCTTTACGGCAGAATGTACACTGACATTTACGGTCTTGATACTTACGGACTTCGTTATTTCAATGTATTCGGCAGGCGACAGAATCCTGACGGAGCATATGCGGCAGTTATTCCGAAATTCATCCGTCAGCTTATGAATGATGAAGCTCCCACAATCAACGGCAACGGCAGGCAGAGCAGAGATTTCACATATATTGAGAATGTAATCGAAGCCAATCTGAAAGCGTGCCTTGCACCCCACGAGTGTGCAGGCGAAGCATTCAACATCGCTTACGGCGGCAGAGAGTATCTTATAGATATTTATTATGCCCTCACCAATGCTTTGGATAAAAAAATCGAGCCCATTTTCGGACCCGACAGAAAAGGCGATATTAAGCATAGCAATGCCGATATTTCAAAGGCACAGAAGCTTTTAGGATATTCACCCGATTATGACTTCCAACGTGGACTCAAAGAAGCCATCGAATGGTATAAAGCAAATCTTTAATAAAAAAGAGCTGATTGACTAACCTCAACCAGCTCTTAATCTTTTATGAAAAGTTGTTCAATTGAAACATTCAAAACTTTTGAAATGGCAAAAAGTTCAATATCTGTAACAGTCCTTGTTTTGTCCTCAATTCTTGAAACAGAGCCTCGGCAAACATAAACACCCAAAAGCTCCAGTTTGTCAGAAAGTGCCTGTTGGCTCATTTTGTTCAGTTTTCTGTATTTGCGTACATTTTCGCCAATAAGATTCATTTCATCTCCGTCAATAATTCTCGCCATAAAATCAGCTCCTTTTGTCTTGACTTAGGACAAAAGCTATGTTATCATCTTGCTGATAATATTTTGTCCTGTCATAAGACAAAATAAAAATAAGGAGGATTTTTTATGAGAAAAAGTTTGAAAAAAGCCTTGTCAGCCCTGCTGGCAGTAATACTTCTGCTTTCAGCCGTGCCCATTATGGCATCTGCCGTTGATACTTTAGCGTCAACAGGAAAGTGCGGAGATAATGTTACATGGAGCTTTAATAGCTCTACTGGCACTCTGACAATTAGCGGAACAGGGGATATGGCAAACTATGCTGCGGTTGAATCACCTTTTTATGATAATAATTTGATAAAAAGCATTGTTATAAATAATAGCGTAACAAGTATCGGTAATAGGGCTTTTTATAGATGCACTAGTCTAACTAAAGTAACAATTCCAAATAGTGTAACAAGTATTGGTAGTGATGCCTTTTTTAATTGTAGTAGCCTAATAAATGTAACAATCCCCAACGGTGTAACATATATTGATGATTATACATTTTGGCTTTGCGAAAGTCTAACAAGTGTAATAATTCCAACCAGCGTAACGAGTATTGGCGAATATGCATTTGCGGATTGCAATAGTTTAACAAAAATAACAATTCCTGATAGCGTAGTAAGAATTGGAAACAATGCATTTCGAGAATGTACAAGTCTAACAAATATTACAATTCCAGATAGTGTAAAGAGCATTGGCGATTTTGCACTTTTTGGATGCGAAAGTTTAACAAAAATAACAGTTGATAAAAATAATGAGTATTATTGCAATGATGAGTACGGTGTGCTTTATAACAATAATAAAACAGAGTTGATTCAATACCCTATCGGCAATACAAGAATGACATTTAATGTACCAAATAGTGTAACAAGTATTTGTGATTTGGCATTTTCTCAATGCAAATATTTAACAAGTATAATAATTCCAGATGGTGTAAAGAACATTGGTTGTTCTACGTTTTTGAATTGTACTAATATAACTAAAGTAACAATTCCAAATAGTGTAACAAGTATCGGTGAAGGCGTATTTGACCATTGCATTAGTTTGACTTCGATTACAATTCCTAATAGTATAACAAGTATTGGCTATGGTGCTTTTTTCGATTGCAAAAGCCTTATATCAGTTACAATTCCAGATAGTGTAACGAGTATTGGTGGTACGGCTTTCGACAATTGTTGCAGTTTAACTTCAATTACAGTCTCAAACAGCGTTACAAGTATAGGTGATTATGCTTTCCTTTATTGTTATAGCTTATCTGATGTTTATTTCACTGGCTCTAAAGAACAATGGAGTAAAGTGGTAGTTGGTGAATATAATGAACCACTTTTAAATGCCAATATTCATTATTTAGGAACTTCATCATATACCGTATCCTACAACGCTAACGGCGGCAGTGTTTCACCTACAAGTGCAACAGTAGAGAGTGGAAAGTCTGTTACACTTCCCACCCCAACCCGTTCAGGTTATACCTGCCTTGGTTGGTCAACAAGCAAAACTGCCACAAGTGCAACATATGGTTGCGGTTCATCCTATAAACCAACAGCAAATATTACACTTTACGCAGTTTGGAAACAGAATGTTGTAAAATACACCGTATCCTACAACGCTAACGGCGGTAGTGTTTCACCTACAAGTGCAACGGTAGAAAGCGGAAAATCTGTTACTCTTCCCACCCCAACCCGTTCGGGTTATACCTGTCTTGGATGGTCAAATAGCAAAACAGCCACAAGTGCAACATATAGTTGCGGTTCATCATATAAACCAACTGCAAACATTACACTCTATGCAGTTTGGAAACAGAATCCCACAACAAACATTTATAACCTCGGTGAAGAAACATACAGTTTTAAAAATTTTGGAAATTGCGATAATGAATCAACTTGCAAATCAGGTTATGGTAAAGGACATTGTTACGGAATGTCTGTAACAAGCGAGGCTTTTTATCGAAATATCCTTGCAATGACAAATATCGGTGAAAAATCAACTCAAACTGTTCATGGGTTAAATCGTACATCTGCACTAATGGATACTGTTTGCTATTATCAGAATAGACAATCATCATCCACTATTGTTGCAGGCGGAAGATCATATTATCAAGGTAAGGATTCAAATTCAGCTGCGGATTGGAACGAGGTTGTTAATTATGTAGATAACCATAGTTATGATAATAAAGGAAATCTTGTTATCAGCATTAGACGTGGAAATAGTGGACACGCTGTGGATTTTCTTTATTATAAAGAAGTTAACGGGCAGCAGAGAATATATATATACGATAATAATTTCCCAGATGTGGAAATATACCTTTACAAAGGCTCTGATGGTTTAATCTATGAAACTCCAAAATCAACATATAATGGTGGCGCAAGTTGCATAGCTCTGCGAAGTCTTGACAAGTGCATTAAATATGCAGGCGACTATGATGGTTCACGAGTAATTTATGCTGAATATGGAACTATTGAAGTTGATGGAGCAACGATAACACCTATGGATTGTGGACCAGATGATGCTTATGTAATGTATGAGATTCCCCAAGACTATAGTGAAGTTTATATAACTCCGCTTGTTGATAATGCAGAATTTGAATATCTTGATGAAAGCTATAGTTTCGGAAATGTTAATGACGATACGATTGGTGTGCTTACACTTGCGAATGCAGATGATAATGGAGTTACGGAAGAACCGAATTTCACAATTACTGTTAAGCCTTCCTCAATTAAGTCTATTAAAATCAGTGATGTAGAGATGAAATACAAATCATCTGCAAAAATTACACCAAAAATCACAACGGACGGCGATGTGAAATACACTGTAAAATACGAATCATCCAATCCGTCTGTTGCTACTGTTGACAAGGACGGCAAGATTACTACATTCGGCAAGGGCGAAACAAAAATCACCTGCACCGTTACAGACTCTTACGGCAACACTGTCAAGGACACCTGCACTGTTACTATTAAATTCTCTTTCGGTCAGTGGCTCATTTGGATTCTGCTCTTTGGCTTCTTATGGTATTGATGAATAGATAAAAAATTACGGGTATCTCGTGTGAGGTACCCGTAAAATTATTTTTATGCTTATTTTATCTCAACTTAATTCCGAGCTTGAATTCAAGTGCTTTAAGAATCTTGTTGATGTGCTTGTCTGCCTCTTCGGGCATAAGCTCTGATGCACCTGAAGCCAGTGTCAGCTTAAATGCCATGCTCTTTTTGCCCTCGCCGATTGCCGCACTTCTGTAAATATCAAAGAGCTTAATATCAGTAACAGCCTTGCAAGCGTCATAAATAACCTTTTCAATTTCGCCGCATTCCATTGCCTCGTCAGTAACAAGTGCAAGGTCTCTCTTAACACTTCTGAAAGGTGAAACTGCTGTGTACTTACAGCTCTGTGCCGCTTTCTTCATGAAAAGACCGAAGTCAATTTCGCCAACGAAGCAGTTCTTTGTGATTTCAGCATCCTCTGCAACTTCATATGAAAGCTGACCGATAAAGCCGAGCTTTGTGCCGCCGCAATAAACTGATGCGCTGATGCCTGGGTGCAGGAATGTGTAAGCATCCTTTTTGTATGTGAAGCTTACGCCAAATTCCTCAGCGGCAGCGTCAAGAACGCCCTTTGCTGTGAAGAAATCCTCGTCATCACCATAAACACCGAATGCAAATTTCTGCTTCTCTTCAGGAATTGTTGCAACAGGGATTTCGTTTGGAACAAATGCGTTTGCAAGCTCATAAATTCTTGCGCCCTCGTTGCCTCTCTTCATGTTGTGTGAAAGAATTCTGATAATTGAGGGGGTGATGATTGAACGCATGATGCCGTAGTTTTCACTGAGGGGATTATCAATCTTAACATAATTTCTCTCAGGGGCATCTTCGGGAAGTCTGAGCAGGTCAATCTCATCTGTTGAATAGAAAGAATAGTTGATAAGCTCGCAGAATCCCTCGTTTACAAGGCAATCCTTAAACTTGTTGATGTCTTTCTGCTTCTTATTAAGTCCACCGCTTGTTACAGATGCACTTGTCATAAATTTAGGCACGATGTGCTCGTAACCGTAAACCTTGATAACATCCTCTGCAAGGTCGTTTGCATAGCCCTCAATGTCTGTTCTGTATGCAGGCGCAACGGCTGTGATGTTGTCGCCATCAACAGTGATTTCATAATTCTGACGGCGGAGAATGTCAACGATAGTATCTTTCGGTACTTCAATGCCAAGAACGCCGTTAATTTTTGAGAATGTTGTTTCAACCTTCTGATTCTCTCTTGATGGGTTAGCGTCAATGTCAATGTGAGTTGCAGAAACTGTGCCGCAGCCTAATTCCTCAACAAGGTGAAGTGCACGCTCCATAGCCATGCCTGTTGTGTATTCATCAACACCCTTTTCAAAACGGCGTGAAGAATCACTGCTCTGACCGAGAGCTCTTGATGTGCGGCGGATGTTGCCTCTTTCAAACTTTGCAGATTCAAAAAGAACATTCTCTGTTGTGTCTTTAATTTCTGAATTAAGACCGCCCATGATGCCTGCAAGTGCAACTGGCTTTTCACCGTCGCAGATAACAAGATTTTCGCTTGTGAGTGTGAACTCTTTTTCATCAAGGGTGATGATTTTTTCGCCATTCTCTGCACGGCGAACTATAATAGAATCCTTTGCAACATTTGACATATCAAATGCGTGCATTGGCTGACCCATTTCAACAAGAACATAGTTTGTAATGTCAACAAATGTGCTGATAGCGTTGATACCGCACATCTTCAGTCTGCGGCGCATCCACAGGGGAGATTTCTCAATCTTAACATCTTTAACGAAATGTGCAATGTATCTGGGGCAAAGGTCGGGAGCAAGAACCTGAACTGTAACATTTTCGTTGTTTGCATCCTCAACTGCTGTGTAGTCAAGTGCAGGGGGAGTAATCTTTCTGTCAAGCAAAGCGGCAAGCTCTCTTGCAATACCATAAACATACTGGCAGTGGGGCAGGTTAGCTGTAACTGAAATATCCCATACTTCATCGTCAAGACCAAGGTATTTCTTAACATCCATACCGGGGGTAGCGTCTTTACCAAGCATCATAATGCCATAAACCTCTGCGCCCTCATACCAGTTGTCATCAATGCCAAGCTCTTCGCCAGAGCAAAGCATACCGTCTGATTCAACACCACGAAGCTTACCTTTTTTAATCTGCATCACTTCAGCAGGAGCGTTTGAATCGCCTTTCTTTCTGCCATAAACCTTAGCACCGGGAAGAGCAACGGGAACAATATCGCCCTCGTTTACATTTGGTGCGCCTGTAACAATCTGAATGTCGCTGCCAAATTCACCGCAGTCAACCTTGCAGATAACCATGTGGTCAGAATCGGGATGAACAGTGATTTCTTTAATAACACCAACATATACGCCCTCAATATCGGGTGCAACGGGATTTTTCTCTTCAACCTCAAGACCGCATGAGAATAAACTGTCTTCAATAACCTGTGAGGAAATGCCCTCAAGGTCAACCATATCTTTTAACCAGCTAATTGGTAAGTACATAAAAAATCACCTCTCTCACTTTCTGAACTGACTGAGTATTCTTACATCACCGTCATAAAGAAGGTGAATATTGTTTACGCCGTATTTAAGCATTGCAATTCTGTCAAGACCTGTGCCGAATGCAAGACCTGTCCATTCGTCTGGGTCAAGACCGCAGTTTTTAATAACATTTCTGTTTACAACGCCGCCGCCGAGAATTTCAATCCAGCCTGTGCCTTTGCAAAGTGAGCAGCCTGCACCGTGGCATTCACAGCAGGTAACGTCAACCTCAACACTTGGCTCTGTGAATGGGAAGAATGAGGGACGGAAACGGGTTTTTGTGTCTTTATCAAAAACAGTTTTTGCAAGTGTATCAAGAAGTCCCTGTAAATCGCAAAGAGAAAGATTCTTGTCGATTACAAGACCCTCCATCTGGTGGAACATAGGTGCGTGAGTTCCGTCATCATCACAGCGGAAAACTCGACCGGGGGATACAATCTTAAAGGGTGGCTTCATTGTTTCCATAGCTCTTACCTGACCGGGGGAGGTGTGAGTGCGGAGAAGCAAATCGTCATTGATATAGAAAGTGTCCTGCTTATCTCTTGCAGGGTGGTCTGCTGAAACGTTAAGAGCGGTGAAGTTGTGGAAATCATCCTCAATTTCAGGACCGTCAAAAATTGTGAAGCCCATGCCTGTGAAAGCGTCAATCAGCTCGTTTCTGACAAGAGTAACGGGGTGAAGATGACCAGCCTTTGATTTCTTTGAGGGCATTGTTACATCAACAGCCTCTTTGATGTATCTCATCTCAAGAGCTTTTTTGCCAAGCTCCTCCTCTTTCTTGTCAAAAAGCTCTGTTGCCCATACTTTAAATTCGTTAATGATTTTGCCTGCGGCAGGTCTTTCTTCTTTTGAAAGAGAGCCTAACTGCTTCATAAGTGCAGGGATAGCGCCGTTTTTGCTGAGATATTTGAATCTGACATCTTTAAGCTCTTCAATCTGAGCAACCTTGCCTGCCAGTTCTTCAATCTGAGCGCGTAATTCTTTGATTTTTCCTTCCAAAAATAACACTCCTTATTTTTTATTAGGACGGAACGGATAAAAATAAAATAATCCCGTCCTGCTAAAGGACGGGATACCCGTGTTACCACCTTTATTCACTGCCTGCTCACACAGACAGCCTTATGAAGTACATTCATACTCCTGCACCTGTTACGGTGTGCCTCCGTCGCATCCTACTGTATTTTTCAGTGCGCAGCTCCAAGATGAATTCACAAAAACTATTCTTATGCCTCGCATCAAACGGCAATTTTCTGAAAGAAATCGTAATTGCTACTGCTTCTCTTCACAGCCTTTTTTTAAGTTTTTAATATTTTATCACAGCTAAAAACTGTTGTCAATACGCAAAAATCTATACCTTTAAACAAATCTACATCAAAATTTATAAAAAAATGTGTATATATCAATAAATATGAATGTTACACATAAAAAAGTGTTTAAAAATCAGGAAAAGTGGTATATAATAACTCTTATAAACTCTATTCAGAGGTGAATTGTAATGTACAGAATCGTAAAAAAAGAATCTTTAAACAGTACCGTTACACTTATGAAGATAGAAGCTCCATTTGTTGCGGCAAAGGCTCAGCCAGGTCAGTTCATCATTTTGCGTGTTGATGACGAGGGTGAAAGAATCCCTTTGACCATTGCAGGCTATGACAGGGAAGAGGGTACAGTAACAATTATTTTTCAGATAGTTGGTGCAACCACCGAGGCTCTCAACCATAAAAACGAGGGCGAATATATCTGCGATTTTGCAGGACCTTTAGGCACAGCCACAGAAATTGACGGACTTAAAAATGTCTGCATCGTTGGCGGCGGCGTAGGTTGTGCAATTGCATACCCCATTGCTAAAAAGCTTCACGAAATGGGTTGCCGTGTTACAAGCGTTATCGGCTTCCGCACAAAAGACCTTGTTATTCTTGAGGATGAATTTAAAGCTGTTTCAGACGAACTTTTTGTTATGACCGATGACGGAAGCTATGGCACACAGGGCAATGTATGCGCTCCTCTGAACGGTATGTTCTCACAGGGCAAGACCTTTGATAAGGTCATTACAATCGGTCCCCTTATTATGATGAAATTTGTTGTGGGTGCAGTGAAGCCAACAGGAATCCCCTGTGTTGTTTCAATGAACCCCATTATGATAGACGGCACTGGAATGTGCGGCGGCTGCCGACTGACACTTAATCAGGACGGCAAAAAGGTTGTCAAATTCGCCTGCGTTGACGGACCCGATTTTAACGGCTATGAGGTTGATTTTGACGAAGCAATGAGCAGAGGCACAATGTACCGTGGCTTTGAAAGACAGGCTCACGAAGCAACCTGCAATCTTTTCAAAAAGGAGGCTGAATAATTATGGCAAATATGAATCCAAAAAAGAATCCTATGCCTTCACAGGCTCCTGAGGTAAGAGCGCACAACTTTAAAGAGGTTGCATACGGATACAGTGAAGAAATGGCTCTTGACGAGGCAATGCGCTGCCTTAACTGCAAAAATCATCCCTGCGTTTCAGGTTGCCCTGTTAACATTCACATCCCTGCTTTTATTGAAAAAATAAGAGAGGGCGATTTTGAGGGCGCATATAAAATTATCACAAAAACATCAACTCTCCCTGCTGTATGCGGCAGAGTTTGTCCGCAGGAATCACAGTGTGAATCAAAATGTGTCCGTGGCATAAAGGGCGAGCCTGTTGGTATCGGCAGACTTGAACGCTTTGTTGCTGACTGGCATAACGCTCATTCAGATGAAATTCCCGAAACAGCAGAGCCAAACGGTCATAAGGTTGCAGTTGTAGGCTCAGGTCCCTCTGGTCTTACCTGCGCAGGCGACCTTGCTAAAAAAGGCTACAGCGTAACTGTTTTTGAGGCACTTCACAAAGCTGGCGGTGTTCTGGTTTACGGTATACCCGAGTTCAGACTTCCCAAAACCATAGTTCAGAAAGAGATTGATACCCTCAAAGCTATGGGCGTAGATATAGAAACAAATATGATTATCGGCAAAACTCTCACTGTTGACGAGCTTTTTGATATGGGCTATGAAGCTGTTTTCATCGGCTCTGGTGCAGGACTTCCCATGTTTATGGGTATCCCCGGTGAATCCTGCAAGGGTGTTTACTCTGCCAATGAATTTCTCACCCGCTCAAACCTTATGAAGGCTTATAAGGACGGCTCTGCAACCCCCATTATGAAAGGCGGAAAGGTTGCCGTTGTTGGCGGCGGTAATGTTGCAATGGATGCTGCAAGAACAGCACTTCGCCTTGGTGCAGAGAAAGTTTATATCGTTTACCGCCGTTCTCTTGAGGAGCTTCCTGCAAGAAAAGAAGAGGTTGAGCACGCAATGGAAGAGGGCATTGAGTTTAGACTTCTCTGCAATCCTCTTGAAATTCACGGCTACAAAAATCCCGAAGACCCGAGAGATCCCAAAAACGGTTTTGTTACAGGCATGAAGTGTATCAAAATGGAGCTTGGCGAGCCTGATGAAAGAGGCAGAAGACGCCCCGTTCCCGTTGAGGGCAGTGAATTTGACATTGATGTTGACTGCGTAATTATTTCAATCGGCACTTCACCTAATCCGCTGATTAAATCCACCACCGCAGGTCTTGAAACAAACAAGCGTGGCGGAATCATCGTTACAGAAAACGGCGAAACCACAAAGGCAAATGTATTTGCAGGCGGTGATGCCGTAACAGGTGCGGCAACGGTTATCTCTGCCATGGGTGCAGGCAAAATCGCTGCAAAAGCAATTGACGAAAGCTTTAATAAATAATTTCAAAGATGGTTATGATAATTCACTTGTCATAATCATCTTTTTTGTGCTTTCAATCATATAATCAAAGGGCATTGCTTTGTTGACAAATCGCAAAAAATTGTATAGAATATAAGAAAAAAGAAGAAAGACAGGAGGTGCATCATGGCGCTGTTCACCCAGAGGGCAATAACCGAAACTTTTGTGGGGCTTCTTAACGAGAAAAGGCTTGATAAAATCACCGTTAAGGATATTGTGGAGAAATGCGGGGTCAGCAGAAAAACCTTTTATTATTATTTTGACGATATTTATGACCTTCTCGAAAAATCACTGGAGGATTTAAAGCGTGAATCTGTCAGCAGAATAGATGACATTGATTCTTTTGAAGCGGAGCTTCTGAACCTTGCCGATTTTGTTATAAAAAATAAAAAGGCAGTTTATCATATTTATAACTCTGTCAGCCGTGAAAAGTTAGAGGATTATCTTTATGAAAGCGCACTGCCTGTTATCAGCAAAACAATTGATGCAAGGCTTAAAGGCACAACCTATTCAAAAGAGGATGTTGATATTGTTTCAATGGTTTGCACCAATGCCTTTACAAGCTGTGCACTTCGGTGGATAAAAGAGGGGATGACCTCAGATTTTGAATATATCCTTAAAAGAATAGCCGCAATTTTTGACGGTGCGCTGGAATCTGCCGCCGCAAAAGCAAAAAATCAATAATAAAATGGTAACACTTTTGCCGTTGTGTGTAATTTTTACACACAGCGGTTTTTTTGACCGTTTTTTTATTGCAAAAAATGTATAAAATATATATTGTAAAGTGATTTTGGAACATTCGGAAGAAGGATTTATTGTGAAACTTGTGAGATGTGCAAAAACAGGGAATATTGTCAGCGGAGCAGCATTTTTTATATTAGGTGTTATTCTTGTGATTTTCCCCAAAACATCGCTTATTCTTTTAAGCCGAGTGGCAGGTGCCGTTATGCTTGCCAGCGGAATTATAAGAATTTTAGGCTATTTTTCAAAGGATTTATATTACCTTGCATTTCAGTTTGATTTTGCGCTGGGAATTTTAAGTGTGCTTTTTGGTGCAATATTTTTCTTTAAGCCAACGGCGGTTATTTCTGCCATTCAGGTGCTTATGGGAGTTTTCGTTTTAATCAACGGACTTTTTGCACTCCAGACGGCAATGGATTCTAAAAAATTCGGTATGAAATACTGGTGGATTCTTTTGATTTTCTCTGTGCTTTCATCAGTTTTTGGTCTTGCACTGATTGTGAATCCTTTCAGAACAGCCTCTGCAATTGCAGAGATGATTGGCATGACACTTCTTTTTGTTGGCGCAGAGAAAGTTTTTGTTTCAATTTACACAATCGTTACCAAAAAAGGCAAGGGAGAGGAAACATATTCTCCTGTTGATTTATCAGATTTTAAAGATTACACAGAAAGGGCTGAATAATTTTGAACGAACCGAATAAAATGGCAAAATGGATAACAAAGCACCCAAAGACGGTTATATTCGTTGCCCTTGTTCTGCTTGTTCCATCTCTTCTTGGGTTCCTATTTACAGGTGTTAATTACGATATTCTTTCGTATCTGCCGTCTGATATAAACTCCGTTGAGGGCGAGCAAATTCTTGACGAAACATTTCAGAGTGCATCAAGCGTTATTCTTGTTATTGAAGATTTTGACGCAAAAGAGGTTCAGCAGGTAAAACAGCAGATTTTAGGCGTTGAGGGCGTAACAAAAGTTATATGGAGCGATAATATTCTTGACACAACCGTTCCTCAAAGTGCAATGCCCTCAGCATTAAGAAAAATCTTTTATTCCAATGACGGCACTGCAACGCTTCTTTTAATAAATCTTGATTGCAACAGCTCTTCAGACAGAGCAACAGAAGCCATAAAAAGCATCCGCTCACTGATGAATAAAAAATGCTTCGTCAGCGGAATGTCTGCAATTATGGCAGATACAAAAGCGCTGACCATTTCAGAAGCTCCCATCTACATTTCTTTTGCAATTGCACTGGCACTTATCGTTATGTCTTTCACCATGGATTCATGGGTTCTGCCCTTTGTGCTTCTTGCTTCACTGGGTATGGCGGTTCTTTATAATATGGGCACCAACTTTATGTTCGGTGAAATTTCGTTTATCACCCAGAGCATTGCCGCCATTCTTCAGCTTGGTGTTACAATGGATTACTCCGTATTCCTTATGGACAGATTTGATGAAGAAATGGAGCAGACAGATGATAAAAGAGAAGCAATGGCAAGGGCAATTTCAAAGACCTTTGTTTCTCTTGCAGGCAGTTCGCTCACAACAATTTTCGGCTTCCTTTCAATGTGCTTTATGACGCTGACTCTCGGCTTCGATATTGGCATTGTTATGGCAAAGGGCGTGGCATTCGGTGTTATAACTGTTGTTACTGTTCTCCCTGCAATGGTTCTGCTTCTTTACAAGCCGATTTATAAATTCCGCCATAAAAGATTTGTGCCGAAGTTTGGCGGACTTGCAAAATTCTCTTTCAATAACCGCAAAAAGCTCCTTGCACTTTTGCTTCTGCTTCTTGTGCCGATGTATCTTGCACAGTCCTCTGTAACCCGTTATTACAACATTGTTGAGGGCTTGCCACAGGATATGGAATCGGTTGAATCCCTTAATAAAATCAAGACAGATTTTAATATGTCCAACTCACATTTTGTGATAATTGATAAAGACACTCCAAAGGGCAAGGTCAACTCAATAATTCAGGAGATGAAAAAGGTTGACGGCATTGAAAATGTTGTGGCTCTTGGTGAATATATCGGTGCAGGCATCCCTGCAAGTATTCTACCAGGCAGTATAAAGCTAACGGCAGAGTCGGGCGATTATCAGATGATGATGATAAATTCCGCATACGAAACAGGCACAGATGAGCTTAATGCGCAGATAGATTCTCTTGATAAAATTTTAGATAAATACACTGACGAAGGCTACCTCACAGGCGAGGGAATTATGACAAAAGACCTTATCACTGTTGCGGATAACGATTTTGTTGTAACAAGTGCAATTTCAATCGCGGCAATTTTTATTTTGATTGCAATATGCTTCAAGTCGATTTCAATTCCCTTTATTCTTGTGCTGATGATTGAGCTTTCTATCTGGATAAATATCGGCATTTCTTACTTTGCAGGCAAAGGGATTTCGTTTATTACGCCAACGGTTATTAACTGCGTTCAGCTTGGCGCAACGGTGGATTACGCTATCCTTATGACTACCCGTTTTCAGGAAGAGCTTAAATCGGGTAAAGATAAAAAAACAGCTGTGCTTGATGCGGCGGCGTCATCCTGCACATCAATGTTCCAGAGCGCACTTGTCTTTTTCAGTGCAACAATCGGTGTATATTTCATATGCAATATTACAATGATAAAAGAAATATGTTCACTTCTTGCAAGAGGTTCAGCCATAAGTGCAATTGTGATTATGACAATACTTCCGCCTGTGCTTTATTTGCTTGAGGGCGTTATAGATAAAACAACTTATAAATGGAAAAATTCTGGAGGAAAAGCCTGATGAAAACGATGAAAAAAATAATCAGTTTTGTGCTTTGCATTGCAATGATTTTCTGCCTGTGTTCCTGCGGAAAAAAGGACGAAAAAGTTCCGCAAAAAAATGAACCTCAGCAGGAAAGAGATACAATAAGATTCACTGAAGAAGCGCCCAGCGTTTCAAAATCTGAAACAGTTTTTGTTTCAATAGATAACAGCGGCAAGGTGCAGGGAACAACTGTAACCGACTGGATTCACACAGATAAAACAGAGGTTCGTGTAACAGATGTCAGCGACCTTCAGGATATAACAAATGTTAAAACCAGTCAGCTCCCTGCAAAGGAGGGCGACAACCTTGTGTGGAATATGGATTCCACCGATGTTTATTACAGCGGAACAACAAACAAGGAAGCTCCTGTAAGCCTTGACATTTCATATTACCTTGACGGCAAAAAGATGACCGCAAAAGAGATTGCAGGCAAAGCAGGTCATGCTGAAATAAAAATCAAGGTTGAGAATAATTGCTTTAAAACTGTTAAGGTAAACGGCAAAGATAAAAAGATTTATCTGCCCGTTCTTGTGGCAGGCGGAACAATTTTGCAGGAAAATGAGTTTTCAAATATCAATGTTGAAAGCGGATTTTCTTTAGGCGATGGCACAAAGCAAATTGCCGCCGCAGCCTGCGCACCTGGTATGTGCGAAAGCCTTGGACTTAAGCAGGAGGAGCTTAATGAACTTATCGGCATAAAGCTCAGCGATACATTTGTTATTTCAGCAGATACAACCTCTTTTGAAACAACAGATTTCTATTTTGCGGCAATTCCTTTCTGCTCACTTGATGTTCAGCTTATCGCTCCAAAATCCGCTTCAGGACTTGTGGAAAACCTTGGCGAAATTAAAAAAATATTTTCTTCTCTTGAAAATATTGACATTAGTAGTATAATAGAGTTATTATCGGGTGCAAATGGCTCAACAGAAGAAATCATTTCTTCTGTCAACTCTGCCATAGAACTTTATAGCAAAAACGAGGCACTTTTGTCCCTTAGCTCAAAGTATTTCACAGAGGATAATATCAAAACTCTTTCCTCTGCGGCAAAGCTTCTTGATGATAAAGACTTTGTAAAGGGACTTTCAATTCTCAGTAAGTCAGACATCGGCAGTGTGGCGGCAGACCTCCCCGATGTTGCAAAAAGCCTTGAAAGCCTTACGCCGATTTTGCAGACAGATGCTTTCAAAAAAGCACTTGAAATTCTCAGCAGCCCTGTGATGATAAAATTCTTTGAGCAGCTGCCGGAAATTGCAAAAAGTCTTTCTGCAATTCAGAATCTTATCGGCAACGAAAAATTCCTTAATGCGCTGAATGCTTTAAGCGACCCGTCTGTTTCAGCAGTGTTCCAGAAAATGCCTGAGCTTATGAAAAGCTTTGAGGGACTTGAACCGCTTTTCGGCAGTATACAGAAGGATTTATCAGACCCGCAGGTTCAGAAATGTATTGATAATCTGCCCGAAACAATTGACACTATCAACAAGCTTATTAACACTGTGAATAAACACAGCGGAATGATTAACAAGCTTATTGATTTTGCATCAGATAAAAATGTAAAGGATCTTATAGAAACCCTCAAAGCATCTGATATTGACACGGCAGAGCTTGAAAAGAAGTTAGAGGGTATTGTAAAAAGTGCCGATGTTGTTGCAGCTAACGCAAAGGAATGGATAGCATTCGGCAAAAGCTATGGCGTGTTCACCGCCAGCACAGATAATCAAAAAACCAACGTTGTCTTTGTCTATAACACCCCGCCTATTGAAAAAATAGCCGAGCACAAAAAGGATGTTGTGGAAGAAAAGGAGCATTGGTACGATAGAGTAATAAATCTTTTCAGAAAGGATAAGTAAATTATGAGCGAAATGATTTCAAAGGCAGAGCTTGCCGAAGGTATTGAAAAAATGAATTCTTTCGGCACCCGCATCACAGGTAGCGAGGGTCAGCTTGGCTTTATCAAATACCTTAAAGACAGCATCAGAGATATGGGTCTTGAGGTTTATTCAGATCCCTTCTATTTTAAGAAGTGGGAGAAGAAAGAGGCTTCACTTAAAATCTTTGGCTATAACGGACCAGAAGATATTGAAATTTCTTCAGTTTTCCCTTATTCAGGTGAAACAAAAGAATCAGGCATCACCAGCGAGCTTTATTATGTAGAGGATAAAATCAGAGGCTACGCAGGTATCAAAGATAAAATTGCAGTTATTCCTGTTTCTGAGCTTGACGGACTTCCCAGTGAACTTGCTTTTGATAAGCGTTCATCACATCCCTCAGATGTTCAGCTTCCTGTAAACTATAGTGGTCCCGTTGCCACAACATTCGTTAAATTTACTTATGCAAAAATCGCAAAGCTCCGTGGCGCAAGAGCAATTATCTTTGTATGGAAAGGTCTTAATGACCAGCTTGCAAAGGGTCAGTATCTTCCCTTTATTCTTGAGTATCAGGGAATCCCCGCTATCTGGATTAGCGAAACAGAGGGCAAAAAGGTTAAAGAAGCTGCTCTTGAGCACAGAACAGCAACAATCACCCTCACAGCAGATACTAAACGCCACGCTTACACAGAAACATTTTATTGTATGCTCAAAGGCGAGAGCGATAAAGAAAGCGTTATTATCAATACACATACAGACGGCACAAACTGCGTTGAAGAAAACGGACCTATTGCAATGCTTCAGCTTATAAAATCTCTTAAAGATAAAAAGCTCAGCAGAAATCATATTTTCGTTTTTGTAACAGGTCATTTCAGACTTCCTGTTTTCAAAGATATTGCAGGCGGCGGAGTTCAGGCAACATCAAAATGGCTTGCAATGCACCCCGATTTGTGGGATGGCAAGCACGGTCATCTTAAAGCTGTTGCAGGTGTTTCAGTTGAGCATCTTGGCTGTATGGAATGGATTGATGATAACGGTGAATTTAAGCCCACAGGCGAAATTCAGACCGAGCTTGTTTACACAGGCAACAACGCTATGGACGACATTTTTATGGAGTTCGCAAGAGAAAGAGAGAATGTTAAGGTTATGACTTTAAGAGGTCATAATTTCCTCCACTTTGGCGAAGGACAGCCTCTTTTCAATGTTGGAATCCCTGAAATTGCACTTGTTACCGCACCTGATTATCTTTGCGTTGAAAGTGAAAATCATCAGATGGATAAATTCAGCATTGACCTTATGTATGACCAGACTGAAACATTCAGTAAGGTTATTGCAAAAATTGATGAAACTCCGTCAAAAGAAATCGGCTCATGTGATGATTATTCAATCGTTGCAGGCAAAAGCGTATCGGGCAGAACCGATATTAACGTTAAATCATTAGGAAGAAAGGTTATGTCGGTTATCAAAAAATAATCGCATAATGGTTGAAGTATGTTTAAAAGAGTTATATCAGCATTAGTTTTGCTGGCGTTATCTGCATTCTGCTTTATCGCCTGCAAAGAAACAGGAGTTATTTTTGTTACAGCGTGCGCTTGCATTAGCTTTTATGAAATGTCAAATTGCCTTAAAAAACTTGGCAAAAATCCGCTTATGATAATCCCTTGCGTTTTTGCCGTTGCCTGCGCCGCAGTGCTTTATTTCAAGCAGTTACATACCATGTGGCTCGGTGCCGTGGTTATGCTCCTTTTCCTCATAACATTTGTTTTCTGTATGAAGAGCGAAGAGCATAAAGCACAGGATGCACTTGCCACCCTTGAAATGATGCTTTATCCGGGTCTTGCAATTATCGGCATTCTGTTTGTATGCTGCCTGCCGAGAAAAGAGTTTGGTGTGATTTTCACCACAGGCTTTTTAAGTGCAATTTCGTGTGATACCTTTGCACTTTTTGGCGGTATGGCATTCGGCAAGCATAAGCTTGCCCCAACAGTCAGCCCTAAAAAGACCATTGAAGGCTCAATTTCAGGCACATTTGTAACAGTTGGTATCGGTGTGGGCGCATGGTTCCTGTTTAAGGATTATATGCTGGTAAGCCTTTTGAAATATATTATAATCGTATTCATTTGCACAATCGTTTCGCAGATAGGCGACCTTAGTGCTTCATTCATCAAAAGAGAAGCTGGCATCAAGGATTATGGTAATCTTATCCCTGGTCATGGCGGAATGATGGATAGAATTGACAGCCTTATGATGTCGATTCCCGCAGCATATATTCTCACAGAACTTCTCAGATAACTTTGGCGAAAAGGAAAATTGTTATGAAAAAAGTTTTAGTAATTTTCAATCCCCGTGCTGGCAAAAACAGCTCAAGAAAAACACAGGATGATATAATCAGAACATTCAAGGATTATGGCTTTTTTGTTACAGAAAAAGTTACAACCTGCGTGGGCGATGCAACAGAAATTGTAAAGCACAATGTTGACAGTCATGACCTTGTTGTATGCTGTGGCGGAGACGGTACATTCAACGAGGCTGTAAACGGAATGGTAAGTGCAGAAACAACTGTACCCCTTATGTATCTGCCAATGGGCACAACAAACGACCTTGCAAACACAATCGGTGTTACAAAAGACCTTAAATCACAGATTGAGCTTTATTTAAAGGGCAGCATCCACAGCTATGATATAGGTAAGTTTAATGACAGACATTTTACCTATGTTGCGTCATTCGGTGTTGGTGCAGACGCTTCATATAACACATCACAGAAATGGAAAAACAGATTAGGCTACCTTGCATATCTTCTTAACGGATTTGTTTTTGGTCTGCCACATCAGATTAAAAATCTTAAACCTCATCATATGATTGTTGAAACAGATGAAGGCGTTATTGAGGATAATTTCTATTTTGGTGCAGTTTCAAACTCAAACGAGGTTGGCGGAATTTTTAAATTCAACAAGAAAGAAATCAAGCTCAATGATGGTGTTTTTGAAGTTATTTTTGTTAAGAAGGTCAGAGGTGTTCTTGATGCTTTCAGACTTATTAAAAAAATTAAGGATGAAAATTATGACGGCATACAGATAATCAACTTCAAAACAACATGGTGCAAAATTAAATCTGACGAAGAGCTTCCATGGACTCTTGACGGTGAGTTTGGCGGTGCGCATAATAATGTTGAAATCGGCTTGCTTCACGATAGAGTAAACCTTGTTTCACCTCCCAGCAAATACTTCGTTTCTGAAGAAAAGGAAGAAAAAGAAGAGGAAACAGAAGAAGTTTTTGCAGAAGAAATGGCAGAAATGAAATAAATATCAGTTAATAAAGGCGGTTATGCTTATTGCATAGCTGCCTTTTTTGTGTTAAAATATGCGGTGAGAGTTTTGCAGAACGGAGTGATTTTATGTATGAACCGCTGGCGCAGCGAATCAGACCCCAGACAATAGACGAGGTTGTGGGTCAGCGTCATCTGATAGGCGAGGGCAAGCCCCTGCGAAATATTATTGAATCGGGCGAGCTTCCAAATCTTGTTTTTTACGGCCCGTCAGGAGTTGGCAAAACAACTGTTGCCAATATAATTGCCAAAACCACCAACCGCAAATTCTGCAAATTAAACGGCACAACCGCCGGCACTGCCGATATTAAGGCTATCGTTAATCAGCTTGATACATTTGAAGCCATAAACGGCGTGCTTCTTTACCTTGACGAAATTCAGTATTTCAATAAAAAACAGCAGCAGACGCTTCTTGAATATATCGAAAACGGCAAAATCACTCTCATTGCTTCCACAACAGAGAATCCATATTTTTATGTTTATAATGCAATTCTCAGCCGTTCAACTGTTTTTGAATTTAAAACCGTCAGTGCAGACGATATTGTCCCTGCGGTGAAGCGTGCGTTCAACTTTATGTCAGACGAAAAAGGCATAGAAATTTATGTTCCCGATGAAGCTGTCAGATACATTTCAACAGCTTGTGGCGGTGATGTGCGCAAGGCTATGAATGCCGCCGAGCTGTGCGTTCTTTCAACAAAAGAAGCGGACGGCAAAATTGAAATTTCAGAAGAAACAGCCCGTGCTCTTACTCAGCGCAGTGCCATGAAATATGATAAAGACGGCGATGAGCATTACGATATTGTTTCTGCTTATCAAAAGAGTATGCGTGGCTCTGACCCCGATGCCGCAATTCACTACCTTGCAAGGCTTCTTGAAGCTGGCGATTTGCCTTCTGCCTGCCGCAGGCTTATGGTGTGCGCTTGTGAGGATGTTGGTCTTGCTTACCCTATGATTATTCCCATTGTCAAGGCGGCAGTTGACACCGCTATGATGGTAGGTTTACCCGAAGCCAGAATCCCATTGGCAGATGCAGTTATTCTTGTGTGCAATTCACCAAAGTCTGTTTCAGCATATAACGCAATAAATGCCGCTATGGCAGATGTTGCAAAGGGCAAAACGGGTCCCATTCCCAGAACGCTTCAGAATAAGCATTTTGACGGTGAGGATGCAGTGGTCAAGGGTCAGTTTTATGAATATCCTCATATGTACCAAAATCACTGGATTAAACAGCAGTATCTGCCCGATGAAATTAAAAACACACGCTATTATGAATATGGCGACAATAAAAATGAGCAGGCGGCAAAGGATTACTGGGATAGAATTAAAGGCATAAAGAAATAAGGAGAATATTTATGGAAGAAAAAAGTCTCCACGACGGGCACAGAAAAAGAGTAAGGCAATCCTTTCTCAATCGTGATATTAACTCTATGCCTGACCACGAAATTCTTGAAATGATGCTTTTTTATGCTTATTCCAGAAGAGATACAAACGAAATTGCTCACAGGCTTATAAAAACATTCGGCAACCTCGAGGCGGTAATGAATGCCGCATATGAGGATTTGTTGCAGGTCAAGGATGTTGGCGAAAATGCCGCCACGCTGATTGTGCTTTTTTCACGCTATGCCAAAAGGTATATGATGAAATCCAACGAGCTTAAAAAGGAATTTACCGAAGAGGATATAATGAACTTCCTTAAAACAAGGCTCAGCCACGAGCGAAACGAGGTTGTTGTTTCAATTTTTTGCGATAATAAAGGTCAGTTCATCAAAACCGCAGAGATTGACAGAGGCACATCCACCGAAACAGCTTTCAGAACAAGAGAGCTGGTTGAGGCGGCTATCAGATGCGGTGCGTCAAAGGTGATTATATCTCACAATCACCCAAAGGGCTTTGCAGTGCCGTCGCAGGCAGATATAAACGCAACTGTGGATTTAAAAGATATATTCAATCAGCTTGATATTGAGCTGATTGACCACATAATTGTTGCAGATGATGACTGCTTCTCAATGAGAATGCACAAAAAATATAACAGCATTTTTTGAAAAATTTATGATATAATAAAATAAAACTACTTTACAAATTCAAAATTTGTGGTATAATAATTTGCGTATGTTCCGCTTCTCGGATTTTGGTTTAAACCGCTCGTCGGTGTTCACCTGCCTTAACCTGAGATGACGGGCAAAAATAAATAATGAGGTGAATAATCATGACAAAAGAAGAAAAGACCGCTATAATGCAGGCATATGCTACTCATGAGGGCGACACAGGTTCTCCCGAAGTACAGATCGCTGTTCTCACAAAGAGAATCAATGACCTTACTGAGCATCTTAAGGTTCATAAAAAGGACCATCACTCACGCCGTGGTCTTCTCAAGATGGTTGGTCACAGACGTAACCTCCTTGCATACCTTCAGAAGGTTGACATTGAGAGATATCGTGCAATCATCGCAAAACTCGGCATCCGTAAATAATGCCCCAAAGAGGCAGGCAGCCACCGTTGCCTGCCTTGTTTTACATCCTGCAAGGGTGAATTTATTTTGAATCTATCGTCGGGGTGCCTTAATGGGCGGTTTTAGCAGTGAATCGACATTTTAAATTTTGAAGTGTGGATTTATTGCTAAACCTGCCTCGACGAAGAAATATATTAAAAAAGAGGTAAAAGTTATGTTTTTTAAGGATTTCAAAACATTTGAAACCACATTGGCAGACCGTCCCCTCGTTGTTGAGGTCGGCAAAATGGCTCAGCTTGCTGGCGGCTCATGCCTTATCCGCTATGGCGAAACAGAAGTTCTCTGCACAGCTACTATGGCAGACAAGCCCAGAGAAGGTGTTGATTTCTTCCCTCTCTCTGTTGATTATGAAGAGAAGCTTTATTCAGTAGGCAGAATCCCCGGTTCTTTCCAGCGCCGTGAGGGCAAAGCAAGCGAAAAGGCAACTCTCGCTTCCCGTGTTATTGACAGACCCATTCGTCCTCTCTTCCCCAAGGATATGAGAAACGATGTTGGCGTTGTTGCAACAGTTATGTCTGTTGATCAGGATTGCTCACCTGAAATCACAGCTATGATTGGTGTTTCAGTTGCTCTTTCAATTTCAGAAATTCCGTGGGATGGCCCCATTTCTGGCGTTTCAGTTGGTCTTGTTGACGGCAAGTTCGTTATCAACCCCACAGAGGCACAGCGTGAGGTTTCTCAGATGGCTGTTACAGTTGCTTCAACATCAGACCTCGTTGCTATGATTGAGGCTGGTGCAAACGAAGTATCAAATGACGATATGTATGACGGCATCATGTATGCCCATAAAGTAAATCAGGAAATCGTTGAGTTCATCAAAGGCATTCAGGCTGAGGTTGGCAAAGAGAAGATCGACTTCCCCTCAAATGACCCCGCACCCGAAATGTTTGAAGCAATCAAAGAGTTTGCTATTGATGATGTTAAGTTCGCTCTTGATACAGACGATAAGCGTATCCGTGATGAAAGACTCAAGCCCATCTATGACGCAGTTCATGAGAAGTTTGACGAAGTTTATCCCGAAGAAATCGCAAAGATTGACGATTGTATGTATAAGCTCCAGAAGTTCATCGTTAGACGCTGGCTTCTTGACGAGGGCAAGCGTGTTGACGGCAGAGCTATTGACGAAATCCGTCCTCTTAACGCAGAGGTTGACCTTATCAGCCGTGCACACGGTTCAGGTATGTTTACCCGTGGTCAGACTCAGGTTCTCACAGTTACAACTCTTGGACCTATGAGCGATGTTCAGCTCCTTGACGGTCTTGATAACGAAACAGAGAAGAGATATATCCATCACTACAACTTCCCCTCATATTCAGTTGGCGAAACAAAGCCTTCAAGAGGACCTGGCCGTCGTGAAATCGGTCATGGCGCACTTGCTGAAAGAGCACTTCTTCCCGTTATCCCCTCAGTTCAGGAGTTCCCCTACTGCATCAGACTTGTTTCAGAGGTTCTTTCTTCAAACGGTTCAACATCACAGGGTTCAGTTTGCGGTTCAACACTTTCACTTATGGCTGCTGGTGTTCCCATTAAGGCTCCCGTTGCAGGTATTTCATGCGGACTTGTTACAGAGGGCGACCGCTTCATGACAATGGTTGATATTCAGGGCGTTGAAGACTTCTTCGGCGATATGGACTTCAAAGTTGCAGGTACTAAGAAAGGTATCACAGCAATTCAGATGGACCTTAAAGTTCATGGCCTTACTCCCGCAATCATCCGTGAAGCTCTTGATAAAACTTATAAGGCTCGTTGCTATATTCTTGACGAGATTATGCTTCCCGTTATTGCAGAGCCCAGAAGAGAGCTTTCAAAATATGCTCCCAAGATGCTCACAACAAAGATTGACCCCTCAAAGATTGGCGATGTTATCGGCAAGCAGGGCAAGGTTATTCAGAAGATTTGTGAGGAATGTGATTGTAAGGTTGATGTTGAAGAGGATGGCAGCATCTTTGTCAGTGCAATTGACCTTGAGAATGCACAGCGTGCTCTCTTCATGATTGAAACAATCGCTAATGACCCCGAAACAGGCGCAATCTACAAGGGCGTTGTAACAAGACTTATGTCTTTCGGTGCATTTGTTGAAATTGCTCCCGGTAAAGAGGGTATGGTTCACATCAGCCACCTTGATGTTAAGAGAACAGAAAAGGTTGAGGATGTTGTAAATGTTGGCGACGAAGTTATCGTTAAGGTTCTCGGCATTGACGAGCAGGGCAGACTTAACCTTTCACGCCGTGAGGCACTTATTGAGGTTGAGGGTCTTGTTCCCGAAAACGAAATTTCAGATGCTCCCAGACGCCCCCGCAACAATAACGGTCGCAGAGATGGCGGCAGACGCAACAATAAATAAGATAAAATAATTTTAAGGGACAGCTTATGTTGTCCCTTTTTATTTAAGGAGGTTCAGCTATGCAGGCAACCAACTGCGAGGAATGTTCAAACTATATCTATGATGACGAGTGCGAATGTTACTGCTGTGATATAAACCTTGATGAAGATGAAATGTATAAATTCATGAGCGGCACGTATTATAATTGCCCTTATTATGACCGCTATGATGAATATAAAATCGTCAGAAAACAGAATTAAAAATTAAGCACTGCTAACGCTTAGTCGGCAGTGCTTTTATATTGTGATGATTAGGCTTGAAATTGTAATACATTTATGATATTATGAAACGAGCGAAAATAAAAGGAGAGTTTGAAATGAAAAAAGCAAAAATAATAAATTCAGCTCTGTATATTTTTTTGTTTGCATTGGTTTTTTACATAATAAGATGCGCCCCTATGCTGGCAGATGATTATATTTTCCTTTCCCGTAATGCGGATACAATTAAAGCCGCAATCAGTGAATCACTTCATTATGGAAACGGCAGATTGATAGGAAATGCACTGACTTTTTTCTTTGTTAATTATCAGACCGCTATGGATATTGAACGAACAGTATGCATTTCACTTCTTATCATTCTTTTGCCAAGGGTGGTTGTAAAATCAAATAGTAAAAAGAACTTTTTTTATACTGTTTTAAGTGCAGTTTTGGTGCTTGGTATGTGTCCATCGATATTTGCAGGTGTAATTTCGTGGGCAAGCGGTTGCCATAATTATGCTCCACCTGTTTTGCTTACTGTTATTTGTTTTTTGATTGTGAAGTCAGATGAGAAAAATACATTCGGCAAAATATTATCTTTCATTTCACTTGTAGTTTTAGGCTTTGCATCTCAGCTTTTTCTCGAGTTGAGTACACTTGTTCATATCTTTTTTGTTGGATTCCTTATTGCGTTTTATATTAAAACAAACAAAAATAAGCTTCCAAAGGCTATTGTGTGGTTAGCATCTTTAATTGCTGGCGGAGCGTTAATGTTTATTATTCCCAAAATGTTTGAACCGTCAGGGCTTGCGGATATTTCAACTTACAGAGGTGTTCACTTAGGCAGCGTATCTGAAATAATATCAACTGTTTCACAAACGCTTTTAGATGCATTATATATTTTCGATAAAAATGAGATATTGTTTGCCTTTATGGCAGTGCTTACATTGTTGATGTTAAGAAAATATAAGGATATGTGGAAAAGCCGTGTTGCGTTTTTCGCTTTTAACTTTTTGGCATATGCGGCACCTGCTTTTATAATGACAAGCTGTTTTGTAACAAAATACTCAATATACACAAAGTTTGCTATTGTGAATGAACTGGCATTGGCTGCGGCAACGCTGGCAGTAATACTGACATTTTTTGTTACAGCTTTGCATATACCATCCTGCAAAGAGAAAACAATTGTTATAGTGTGCTTCATCTTTGCTGTGATTTCTGTGGGTCCGATGCTTGTTGTTTCTCCATTTTCAAGCAGATGTATGTTTATGTGCTACATCCTCATTTCAGTGGCAGTGATTGCAGTTCTGAAATGTATGCTTGAAGAAGTTCCTGATGAAAAAATTGAAAAAATAACCAAAGCGTTTACACTTGTGCTGGCAGCATTGTCAATCTGCCTTGTGATTGAGTTTACAGATGTTCATTGGTTGGATACACAGCAGGTTAATTATGTTGCGGCGAAAACACAGGAAAAACCGTCAGAAATTGAAATTTTTAATTACGACAGTAATTATATAAACTCAGGCAAATTGTGGGCATTTTCTTATCGCTATTATAACGAAAAGCCATTTGATATTAAGTTCAAAGAAACTCCGTTTGACGAATGGTATGCAAATCGACAGGCAGAGGGCTGGTTCTAAAAAAATAACGGTGGTTCGTAATGAATCACCGTTTTATTTTATTGATTTTTCTTCGATTCCTGTTTTTCTTCTTTTCTCAATTCTGTGGGGGATTGAAAGAAATGCTCTTTAAATTTGCGGTTGAATGTGCGTATGTTTGAATATCCCGCACTTTTAGCAATGTCGGCAATTTTCATATCCGTTGTGCGCAAAAGCATTTGTGCATATGAAATACGCAGTTCATCAAGATACCCCGAAAATCCAAGGCTGTTTGACTGGCTGAGCACTCGGCTAAGATAGCTTGCGGATGTTCCCACCGCTCTTGCAACTTGTGGAAGCGTCAGCTTCTCTTTGTAGTGAGTTCTCATATACTTTGCGGCGTTGATGGCAATGGTGCTGTCTGCGCCGCTTTTTTCACTCTTTTTAGGCTGAGGATTATTCTTTAAAAAATCATCACAAATTAAATTTGCACAGGCGCAAAGTGCGATTATGCTGGAACATTTCTGCTCCACAAGCTGAGAAATAACTGTGTCATTCACATTTTTATTTGGAGTATATGGCTTTGTGGAGCAGTTGTCAATATCAATGTGTTCATCAAAAAAAGCAATGGCTTCATTTGAAAAAGTAACGATATACATCTCGCTTCCTTTTTGCCCTTCAATGGAGTGAAGCTGCCACGGAATTATAAAAAATGCTTTGCCCTCGGTGAGCGTTATCAGCTCCGAATTAACATACAAAAAACAGGTTCCTTTTTTCACAAAAATATATTCGCACTGGTCGTGCATATGGGGCGAAAAAACATAGTCCGCAACCTGCTCGCCAATGACCCTGTATTTGTTGTGAAAAGATGTTTTATTGCTCGAAATCAGCATGGCTTAACCTCTGTTTATTTTGTCGCAAAGTTTAATGAAGATTGCGTTAGTCCAGCCCTGCTCTGCCGCACCAAGACCTGCCCCTGTTTTTGAGTCAAACAGCTCGTGCATTTCTTTATCTTTCAGCATCACACTGAAGAGCCTTTCTTCTGCAATTTTTTCCTCTTCAATGTAACCGAATTTCGAAAGCGTTTCAAGCATAAGGTAAGCGTTGGGCATCCAAGTCGGTCCTCGCCACCATTTATCACTGCCGTAATTCACATCATTATATGCAACACTGGGGAACGGAACTGAACCAAAAAGATACTGAGTATTGAGAAGATATTTCTTGATTGTTTCATCTCTTTTTTCTTTTGGAAGCTCAACTCCTGCCCATAAGGGAAGGAAAGAAACAGGCGAAATAATCTTTACAAATTCATCCGTTTTCGGCAGAACATCATAAAAAATTCCGTCCTCTTCGCACCACAAATTTTCAATGACTTTTTGCGAAAGTTTCTTTGCTTTTTCTTCCCACATTTTAGCTTTATTTTCATCACCGCAAATTCTGTTAAGCTCGGCGGCACAGTGAAGCTGGTGAAGCACATATGCGTTCATATCGCAGGCATAAGTTGTGCCGTTGTCAAATCGTGGAGAGTCATCCTGCCCTGTTTCAAGTCCGTGAGGACAGCTGATAAGTCCCTTTTCGCATCCACGGGAATTGAGCCACCAATCGTTGTTTTTCTCAATAGCAACGAGCATTTTTTTAATAAAATCGGTATCATTATCCGCTTTGGCAATCCTCATTGTTGCCCAGCCAACAAGGGCAGGCTGTGAATAGTGGGGACGCTCCCATGTTGAGCACATAAACTGCGGAAATTTGCCGTCAGCACGCTGAAATTCTGCAATCTGCAAAAGAAATTCCTTTGCAAGGGAAAGCGAAAACTTTTCGTATGCAAGATTTTGAAAACAGGTGTCCCACAAAAAGTGAGTGGGGTAGGAGCCTCGGCTTGGAAAAGATGAAATAAATTTGTTAAGCTTGCCTGGAGCCTTTGCAAGATTTGCCGTTAAACCGTAGGCAGCTTTTGCAACGATTTTTTCTTCCAACTCTGATTTAACTTCAAGGTCAAAATCTTCAAAACATTTAAGATAAAATTCTTTGCATTTTTCTTTTGCTTTCAAAAAATTTTCGGGAGTATTTTTAACTTTTTCTTTTGCATTTTTTCTGTCGATTTCTAAAACTTCTACAGAAAAAGCGAATGTGATTTTTCCGCTTTCTGCTTTGGCAGAAATCTTATTTTCTTCAACAAAAAACTTTCCGCAAATGGCTTTTAAATAAATGTAAAAGGGAACTGTTTCGTCTGGATCTCTGCCGTCTGTGTTAAAAGAATATCCGCAGATTTCAATTTCTTTTTCATTATAATTTTCAATCCAGTTTGAATGAAGTTTTTCAGATTTTTCTGAAAATAAATTCACTGAATCAAGATTTTCTGAAGAAAAATAAATTGTGTCTGTGTCGGTGAAAGTCAGCTGTGCATTCTGCTCTTTTTCACCAAAAAATATTGAAAAAGCAGATGTCAGATTTTTGTTTTGCTTTAGTGGGAAGTCAATAAAATTATCCCACAATTTTCTTGAAGAGCGGTTATAATGAAGCCACAATCTTCCCGCACCTTTTTTCTCTTCATTCACTTCAACTCCGATGCTAGAATACCACGGGCTGAAAGTTTTTTGCATAGAAGAAAAATCGCTGATTGAATCAAATTCTTCTATCAAATTTTCTTTATTTAAAATCATTTTATTATAAGCTCTCTTTCACCAATTTTGCTTTCAAATGAAACAAGAACGGTCTGCGTTTTTTCGTCATAAATGCACTGTGCTTTTTCGCCGTCAATTGTTGCTTCGCTGACGCTGAACGGAACTTTAAGTCTGATGTTTGCATTAAGGGGACTTGCACCACGAAGCTTAACGGTGATTTCTTTGCCGTTTTCTTTCAGCTCATAAACTCTTGTGGATGTGCCGATAACGCACAGCTTTTCGTCTTTGATTTTGTCAAGGTCAAGGAGCATACATTTATCATTTTCATGAAGTGTAACCTTTTCTGTAAGAGCGAAATCGGGTGTAAACATATCAACAAAATTGCCCTCAAATGTTAGCGGTTCATCGTTTACACTTTCATCCATAACGGCGGCAATAATGTAGTTGCCACGCTCCATTGAAAGGTAATTTTTGTATTCGGGAACAATGCCTTTTTCTTTAAGAACAGTGCATACAAATTCACGAAGCTTCTCTGCATTTTCTTTTGAATAGCTGAAAATGCAGGGGTTAATATCCCACACAGCGGCGATGCCTTTTCCGCAAGCAAAAATTTCTTTTTCATTCTTTGGTGTAACACCAAGCATATTGAAAAGATGCTCCGCAGGGTTTTTATATTTGCCTGTCCACCATGAGTCAATGCTGTTGTACGGGTCTTCGCCGTTGCCAATATAAATAAGTGTGCCGCCCTGCTTAACCCACTCCGCCAAAGAGTTGTTGATGTCGGGGTAGTCTGGCTTCATAAATTCGTAGCTGAGAATGAGGACAGAATAATCGTCAAGATAGCCTGCATAACGGCGGGCGTTATCAAGAAGCACAGGGCGAACGGGAACACCATATTTCAGCATGGGAAGTGCCAAGGAATAAAATCCGGGGAACGCAGAAGCGGACATATATTTGAGCATAAGCTCCTTGTCAGTGTTGCCATCCTTGAAAAGTTCATTTTTAAATCTTTCAATAACAGCAGGGTCATCACGAAGCACTGTGCCTGTTTCACGCTTTGCTTCTTCAGAGAATAAGTGATCGGGATACTCTCGCTGATAAAGCTGGCAGTCGCCCATAAGTACGCCGATTTTAAGTCCATCTTCCTCGCAATTTTCAACTGTGCCAAGGGTGTTGAATGTGTTGTTAAGAATTGTCGCATATTCCTCGGGGATTGTAATTCCATCTGGTGAATTTTTGGGGTAAGTGTTTGTAAAAACACGGTTAGGCCACGGACAAATTTCATATGTATTTATACGGGGGTGAAGCAGTGAAGCTGCAACTGTGCAGAAATAATTTTTGCGGTAATCGTTCCAGTCAAAAATGGGGTTATCCTCAATTGGGTCGTGGAGGAACCACATCTTTCTGCCTGTACCCTTAACAAGCTCCTGCATAACACCGTATTCAAGATATGCTGTTTCAAATGTACGCTCTTTAAATTCGCCGTTAAACCAGTTCTTTTCTCTTGCTGTGCCTGTCCATACCTGTGCAATGCAGCCGTCAACGCAGGGAATATCGGAAAGCTTGCCCTCGGGGCTGACAATCTTCCACTGTGTGTAGTTAAGAATTGAGTGAGTCGGAATATAAAATCTTATTGCTTTATTGTATTTTCTCAAAGCATATTCCTTAATTCCAGAGCTTACTCTGTCAATTGTTCTTGTGTAAAGATATGCTTTAAGGCGGGAGCATTTATATTTTGCATCTGCACTTTCGTGAGGGGGAGTCCAGTCCTTGCCATAAAAGATTCTGAATTCTCTTTTGAATGCTTCTGAGTAGCCTGCTCTGTCCCAAAATTCTGGCTCTTCAACATGGATAGCCTCAACACCTGCGTCAACAATCATTTTCAGCTTGTTTGTTATGTAATCGGCAAATGAAACTGTGGGCACCATATAGGGGCAATCCTTACCGTGGGCAATGATGTTGCCGTCCCTGTCTGTCTGTGCCTCGTCCCAGTGGTTGATGCCGTCATATCTGCCATAAAGATAGTCGGAATAAGAGCCCCATGAAATACCTGTCATAAAATGAATGACGTATCCCTGCTCTCTGTATTCTGCAATTCTTTCAGGTGCAGTTTCGTTAAGACCGTAAACCATAACAAAATCGCACTGACTGTCGATTTTATCAAACCATCTCGCACTTGCCTGATAGCCTGTGCGCTCTTCATTTTTATTTCTTATAAAAGCCATAATATCACTCTGCCTTTTGGTCAATTTTTGTTTTTAGGTTGACTACAGTATAATACTTTAAACAGCCAAAAGTCAATCAGCTTTTAAAATGAATATATATTTTTTATTTTTCTATTTACATAATTTGGCATATTTGCACAAATTTTAAACGAATCATTTGTTGAAATAACAGTTAGCGATAATTTCATAAATATAAAAATATGGACAAATTTTTACTTTATCTTATTTTTTTAGATTTTTTTTGACTTATTGCCTTTGCCGTATTGCAAAATTTGAAGAAAAAATTTATAATTATAATGATTTAAACTATTTACTAACACAAAAGGAGAAAAACAATGGTTATAGTTAAAGCAATTTTTTCAAATTTTATGGCATTCCTTATGGCGTTTGTCATGACAATCTTCCCCTATGCAGGTCTTGAAAAGCCTGTTATCAACACAAAAAAAGACGATTGCAAGCTGCTTGTTGAGATGATCTCTGACACACATCTTGAGCAGAATGAAATTGTTCGCCCATGGTTCCTTAAAAAAGGCCTTAAAAACCTTGCAAAAGCAAAGGTTGATGTTGACGCTGTTGTTGTTGCAGGCGACCTTACAAACTATGCTGACGAACCCTCACTTGCAGATTACTTTGAAATTATCAAAAAATACAGCCCTGCACCTGTTGTTTCTGTTGCAGGTAACCACGATATTAATCACGCTGGCGACAGAAACAAAACCGACATCACAAGAGAGCAGGCAAAAGAAAACTTCATTAAATACAATAACGAGTATATGGGCACAGACCATGAAGATAACTATTACTCAACCGAGATTAAAGGATATAAATTTATCGTTCTTGGCGATATAGTTTATAACGGCGGTAACTGGGATTCAATGACAATGGGCGATGAGCAGATTGCTTTCCTTGACAGCGAGCTTGCTTCTGCCAACGGCAAGCCTGTTTTTGTTTGCTGCCACTGGCCTATGGACGATATGAACGGTCAGAACACAATCTGGCCCGACAGCGGAATTTTGCTTGACAGAAATCCCATCAAAGAAATTCTTGAAAAATACGATAATGTTTTCTATGTAAGCGGTCATATGCACGCTGGCATTAAGAGCAAGGCTGTTGACGAAAAATACGGACTTGCAAGCGTTGAAAAAGTAAATGGCGTTACATACATCAGCCTGCCCACTTACGGTATCGTTAATATTTTCGGTAATCCGTTCTCATGCAACGGTATGCAGTTAGAGGTTTATGATGATGAAGTTATTATCAGACCCAGAAACTTCGTTACAAACAAGTGGTTCACAAATTCTGTTTATCACATTGATTTAACAAAATAATCACTCACTTTAAGGAGGAATAAGAATGGCAACCTGCCCCAAATGCGATTATAAGTTAAAAATAACTGATATTTCGCAGTATTGCCCCAAGTGCAAGGTTAATATGCGCTTTTTTGGCTTTGAAGAGAATTTCTACAGAGAAGCCAAAATCGCAGAACTTTCACAGGCGGGTATTCTCTGTAAGGTCAGACGATTAAAAACAGCTTTTATCGGCTCAAAGCTGACTATTGCAAGGCTCATAGTTATGCTTTTGCCTGCGGTGGCATTGTTGCTTCCCTCCGGCAGTGCACAGGTAGCCTTGCCCTATAAAGTAACAGATATTCCTTTCAGCATACTCGGCATAGTGAACCTTTTCACCTCAGGCGATTTAGGTTACATATCATCTATGACATCCTCTGATTTTGTAGGGGCGGAGTTTAAAAAATTGCAGCTTGCCGTTTTTGCACTTTTGGCGGTGGCATTTTTGGCAGTGGTAGTTTTTCTCACATCTCTGCTTTGCTTTATCAGTGTTAAAAATATGCAAAAAATCACATCCGTTGCGGCTGTTATTGGCATTGTCAGCGCAGTTGTTTCAATGATTATCACTTCATCTTTTGTTTCAGCTGTGAAAGATTCACCTGTTGTCAGCGGCAAAAACGGATTTGGAATGTTGGCAGTTATTGCAATGTTCGGTGCGGTTCTTGCAATCAATCTTATTCTCAGCATAAAGGGCATTAAGGTTGAGTATGATGAGGGTATGCTTGAAAGAGCAGAAATTTATAAAAAAGTTAAAGCAGGCGAGGTTTCAATTGATGACCTGCCCCAGCCCGTTGTTGAAACGGCTGACACAAGGGCAATTGATGAAGAAATCGCCAAAGAAGAAAAGGCATACCAAGAGAAGCATATGGCAGGAGGTGAGAGCAATGACCAAGGCTAAGAAAAAGGCTGATAAAGTAACCGTTGTAACGGTTATAGTTGTTGTTTTCCTTGTCCTTGTTTTTATTGCAGGATTCATCTGGGGACTTAACAATGTTCTTGCTATGGAGGGCACAATGCCGCCAAGCGAAAATGTTGAAAGTCTTTCACCTGCTCCCAAAACAAAAGATGATGCTGTGAAATATCTTGAAAATTGCATTGATAAGGCACTTCAGGAGAAGCCATATTTTGAAAGCCATTCTGAATATGACATTGATAACGACACTTTAGAAACAGACGGCTCATCTCAGCTTAAAGATACACTTCTTTACACAAGCGATGCTTTTACAGATTATCTTAACGATAACGCACCAAAAGCACAGGCAGATTATTTTAAAGGTTTTGATGCACTTTTAAGAAAGCCTCACATTTCAGCGTCTGATATTGAGGATTTCAACTGCGATTACATTTATTATAAATGTGAATCCTGCGGTGAAGAGAGCGAAGAACCTCTCACAAAATGCGAAGCCTGCGGTAACGAAAATCCCTATAATTTAAAATATCGTGATGAATACACAATCAGCTTCACTCTTAAAAACAGTGAGGATGTTCTTAAAAATAACTTCGAGCCTAAAGAGGGCAAAGATGCACTTGCTTTAATGGGCGAGGATGTTAAAAACACAGTGGATGTTGAAAATCTTAAAATTGATTATGAGCTTCTCACTGTTGCATTTAAGGTGAACAGACTTACAGATGAAATTCACAATCTTCAGTTCAGCCGTGAAATGAATGTTAAGGCAGACGCTTCATTCAAGGGCGATTTTGAAAAGGCTGGCAAGTTCAGCTCATCATTCAAAATGACAAAGGATGATTATTTCGATTTCACATGGCCGTCAGTTGTTCTTTCAGATAATAAGAAAACTGTTGAGCCTAAAAAGAGCGATAACCTCCTTGCAACACTTACCTGTGATGACCCGCTTAAATATGATGTTAAGTGGGAAAGCTCAGATGAAAATATTCTCACCATTGATGATGAAGGATATTTCAAGGCAGGCGATGAAGCAGGCGAGGCAACTGTTACCGCTTCATTTGATTTTGGCGGCAAAACATATTCAGATACCTGCAAGGTGTTTGTAAGATATTCTGTTGAATCCATTAAAATTTCAGATAAAAAGATGGATATGAAGCAGGGCGAAACAAAGAAATTAACCGTTGATGTTTCGCCTAAAAAAGCAACTATTCAGACAGTTAAGTGGTATTCGCAGGATGAATCAATTGCAACAGTTGATGAAAACGGCGTTGTTACCGCAGTCAATAAGGGCACAGTTAAGGTTTATGTCCTTTCAGATGATGAATTTTATAAATCTACTTGTGAGGTGAGAGTTAAATGAGCGAAAAACCAAAGACAAAGAATTTTGCCGAAAAGGTCTTCGGTTCAGAAGAAAACTCTGCCGCAAGTCTTGGCGAAAAAAAGCTGAATAAATACAGTAATATTGCTGTTAAAATGTTCCACACCAGCGTTCTTTCTACAAAAGAAATGATGCTCCCTGCCGTTGGTCAGTTTGCTACAAAAATGACTTGGAGTATCGGACTTTACAGAACGCTCTATTTCGTAAATGTTCTTAAAATAGATATGGTTTATGTTACAGCTATTCTTGCACTTATCAGCATTTACGACGTGCTCAATAACCCTCTTATGGGTGCCGTTTATGATAAAACCCGTACCCGCTGGGGTAAATCAAGACCATACATCATGTTCACTGCCGTTCCCTATTTCCTGAGCACGGCAATGCTGTATTCGGGTGCCATGTTCCTTGGCAATTCCTCTGGTAATGACCCTAAAAAGATAGTTTTCGTTTTCGTCATGCTATTTGTGCAGGAAACATTCTCGACTATCTACACTATTCCCAGAGATAACCTTGTAACACTTCAAAGTGCCAACCCCAAAGACAGAATCACTGTCGGCCTCCTTGTTGAGTATATCGGCGAGCTTGGTTCACAGCTGATTTATCTTATTTTCCCGCCCCTTATGGAGCTCAACAATAAGGGCTATATCGACTTTGACCTTTCAACACTTTATATGGTGCTTGCAACTGTCAGCGCAATTATCGGCTGCACAAGTAACATCGCAATGGCAATCGGCTGCCGTGAAAGAATCGTTCTTCAGCCAAAGCCTGCACCTGTTTCAAAGTCAATTTTCTATGTTCTCAAAAACAAATATGCACTTCGCAACTTCATTGCAGATTTCTCTGTAAGCTGGTGGAGCGATGGCGGATACTCATGGGATGTTGTTACTCAGCAAGAAATTTTTGGCGGTTCAATTCCCTCATTCATTGCATATTTGCCAAACAATATTTTCAACACCCTGAGTGTTGCATTTATCCCTTCATTCCAGAAGCTGTTTAAGAATAACAACAAGCGTGCTGTTGTTGCCCTTAGAATATGGGATATTTTCAGCGTTGTTGGTATGGTTGCATTAGGCTGGAACCTTGTTGATAACAAGTGGGCGATTATCGCAATTTATGCAATTTTCTATGGCTTGAACGGACTTAATAACGGCCCTGCAAATGTATTTGAAGCAGAGCTGAGAAGAGAAATCAACGATTATACAGAATATGTTACAGGCGAGCGTCCTGACGGTACGGTTAATATCCTTACCGACCTCATTAAAAAGGTAACACAGCCTATCAACGCTGTTCTTACAATCGTGCTCTTCAAGTGGTCTGGTTATGATGCCACAATTCCAATGCTGCCGTGGTCTCAGGGGAGTAAGCTAATCTACCAAAAGGTATTTTTCCTGTTCACAGGAATCAAGATTATCCCCAGCATTATCAGAATGATTCCTTATATCTTCTATGACCTTGAGGGCGAGAAGAGAGAAAGAATGTATATTGCACTTAATGAGCGCAGAGCTCTTGTTGCAAAAGAACAGGAAAACGAACAGATGAACGAAATGATTGACGAAATGTCAGAAATGCTTGAAAGCGAGCAGTGATTTATGGAACCTTTTGTTAAAGAACAGATAAAATACGGACTCAAATATCTCCCTAAAAATCTGATTAAATCATTCTTTATGGCAAGCTCAAACGATGAAACAGAAGCCTTTCGCAAGAAAGGCTTTATCTGCGGAGTGTGCCATCCTAATGAAAATTATGAGCAGATTAAGGGCGCAAATATCGGCTGGGTAAGGTTTGATATTCCTTTCCCGTTTGATAAAGACGGAAACTTAAGCACCCACTATCTTTCTTTTAAAGAAAGAGCGTTGGGCTATGAGCAAAACGGCATAAAGGTTATGGCTGTTACTCCTTACCCCGATGATTACATTGAATACGGTGCAGATATCCGAAATGCCGATGGCAAAGAAAAAGTAAAAGAAGTTGCAAAATTTCTTATTGATGATTTGAAAAACTGTGTTTCAGGATTTCAGATAACCAACGAAATGGGTATGCCTCATTTTACGCTTCCACTTAATATGAATGAAGCGGCAGAGTTTATCGGCGTTCAGCTTGAAGCGGTTTACCCCCACAAGGGCGATATAATTGTTGGCTATAACTCCGCAGGTCCGCAGGCAGATTTGCACTGCAAGCTGTTGCCGTATGTTAAATATTGCGACTATGTTGGTATTGATATTTACCTTGGATGCTTTGATTCTTTCCCAGGGTTCATGTGGATTTTTGATGCACTTATCCGCTATGTGTGGGCAATGACTAAAAAGCCTGTGCTTATTCAGGAGTTTGGCTATATGAGCGGCGGCAAGCCAAAAACTAAAAAAGAAAAAATTGATATTCTTAAATCCTATGGTGTCAGCAGTGAAAAAGAAGCAAAAGAAAAAATCACTTCTTTGGTTGAGAAGCTTCCCAAGAGCCTTAAAGAGCACACCAAAAAGGTTTGCGAAAATAACGAAAGCAGATATTTTAATCTGATTTTTAAAAGCGATATTACAAACCATTTTTACAGAGAAATGCCGTGGATTACAAAAATCCCCGGCTACGACCACACCCCCGAGGGTCAGGCAAAATTTTATAAAGATATTTTTGCAAGATTTTATAAAAAGAAATGCGTTGCAGGTGCAACAATTTATTGCTATTCAGATAGCAAAAGTTGCTACATCTGCGGTCAGGAAGATTGCCCCATTGAAACACGTTGGGGACTTGTAACATCTAAAGGCGAGCCGAAGCCGTCTTACTATGCCGTTAAAGAGGCGCTTGCAAAAATAAAATAATCGGAGCAGAATATGTCAGAGCTTGAAAATAATTTATATTTAAAAAAAGAACTCCGTTTTAAAAACGGCAAATTCAGAATTTTATGCCTTTCAGATTTCCACGGTATTGTGAATTTTGACCGCCGTTTAACAAGGGATTTATCTGCACTTCTTGACGCTTCAAAGCCAGACCTTGTGCTTATTTTAGGCGACACTGTGTGGCGTGATGCGGCAGAATCTGTTGAAAGCATAACCGCATTTTTAAAAGAGGTTATCCCTTGCATTGAAGATAGAAAAATCCCGTGGGCGCACGTTTTTGGCGGTCATGACGATGAAAAGGGCATATCAAACGAGGTTCAGCAAAAAATCTATGAGCAGTTTGAGTATTGCCTTTCAAAAAGAGGACCGGAAGATGTGAGCGGTGTGGGCAATTTCGTTTTGCCTGTCAGAAGCACAGACGGCGAAAGAATCGTCTATAATGTGTGGGGACTTGACTCTCACGATGGCGCAGGGGATTTTGCCGATGAATTTGGCTTGCAAAAAGACAGATGGTGGCTTTTCCTCCCCGATAATTTTTCACTTGATTCTCATTACGATACTTTCCGCTTTGACCAGCTTATGTGGTATTGGAATTCTTCAAAAGAGCTTGAGGAGCATGAGGGAAGAAAAATCCCTGCCCTTATGGTCAGTCATATGCCTTTGCCCGAATACATCCTCCTTTATAAGAATGTTGCGCAGACAGTTTACCGTGGCAACAGGCGGGAGCATTGCGGATGCAATATGATAAATTCAGGTATGTTTTCTACACTTGTTCAAAGGGGCGATGTTAAAACATTCATCTGCGGTCATGACCATATTAACGATTATGAGGGCACATATTGCGGCATTAAAATGGCATATGATGCAGGACTTAACTATGACTGCTATTGTGATGATGACCTCCGTGGCGGCAGAATAGTTGATGTTGACGAAGCCGACCCGTGGAATGTAAAAACATATATGATCTATTCAGCCGATTGCGTTGAAAATTATCCTGGCGAAGAGGAGAGAAAATAAATGTCAAATGTATTTTTTGATGCTGTGATGAAAGAAACTGCGCCTATGTATGACGCTGTGATTATGGATGAAAACAACGTTCAGAGATGGAAAAATCCCGTTAGCCACAATGCTAATAACGGTCATTCAACAACAAAGCTTTTTGTGGCTACAGCAATAGGTATTCTTTGCGACAGAGGGCTGATGTCCATTGACGATAAAGCAACAAAATTCTTCACAAAAGAAGAGATGGGCGATACCCTTGATGAACGCTGGAACAATGTAACTGTAAAAGATATTCTTACGCATAAAACAGGTATGGAAAATATTCCATACGGTGTTGATGAAGACAGCGATATTGAAAAAATCGGTGATGACTTTTTAAAGTATGTTTTCTCTTTAAAAATTGAGCAAAAAACAGGCGAGTTTTATAAATATTCAGATGCCGCCTATTATCTTCTTGGCAGAATAGTCAGCAAGGTAAGTGGCATGAATGCAATAATTTTTATGCGTGAAAATATTTTTAAACCTCTTTCATTTGCACAGTGGGCAATGGCAACCTGCCCAGAGGGTTATCCCATCTGTGGCGGCGGATTTTTTTCCCGTTCAGAAGATTCAGCAAAATTAGGTCTTGCATATGCCTGCGAAGGGGTTTATAATGGCAAAAAAATCATTTCATGTGAGTGGATTGAAAAAGCCAAAAAAGAGGACTTTGCCTGCACCCAGTTCAGAGATACAGGTATATTCCTCAAAACAGGCGCAAGAGGTCAGTGCATTGCTTTTTCACCAGAAAAAAGAGTTGCCGCCGCATGGCACGGTTGCTCCGACCCTGATGATAACGGCAAACGAAATGACAGACTTTTAAGCGCATTTGACAGCTATCTTAAATCAATCTGATTTAAAAATATAAACAATAGAAAGAGGTATTTTTTATGAAAAAACCAATTATGGGTATTCAGCTTTATACTCTGCGTGATTATATTAAAACAGCAGAGGATTTTGATAAAACCCTTGAAAGACTTGAAAAAATGGGCGTTACAGATGTTCAGATTTCTGCTATCGGCGATATTCCCGCTGAAACACAGAAAGAAATTCTTGACAAGCACAACATGAAGGTGTGCGTAACTCACAAGAGCTTTGACAGAATGAACGAAGACCTTGAGGGCCTTATTAAAGAGCATAAAATCATTGATTGTGATGCTCTCGGCTTAGGCTCATGCCCTGGCGAAAACCGTGAAAATTCAAAGAGAGTTCAGGAGTTTATTGATAAAGCAACTGAAATCGGCAAGGTTCTTAAAGAGAACGGCATGACATTCAACTATCATAACCACGCTTTTGAATTTTTCAAGCTTGGCGATAAGGCATGCACCCTTATGGATATGCTTATTGAAAACACCGATAAGGATACTTTCCATTTCATCCCCGATGTTGCATGGATTCACTATGGCGACAATGACCCTGTTGAAATTCTCAAGAGAATGAAAGGCAGAGTTAAGGTTCTTCATTTTAAAGATTATATTATTGATGAGAACGGCTACCGCAAATTCGTTTCACTTGGCAAAGGTCTTGTTGACCTTAAGGCTTGCTACGATATTGCCTGCGAGCTTGAAATCCCCTATATTATGTTTGAGCAGGATATTGACTGGGTAGATGACGACCCCTTCAAGGCTTGCGAAGAGTCATGGGCATTTATGAAATCCCTTGAAAAATAAGTGAGGTATAATTATGAGCGACAGAAAAGTTAAACTTGGCATAATCGGTATAGGTAATCAGGGCGGTAACTACCTTAAAAGCTATGCTAACGGCAATTTGCCCGAAATAGAAATCACCTGCGTTGCAGATATTGATGAGCGCAGATTTGAAAATGCCCGTGAAAAAGTTCCTGGCGTTGTATGCTTCAAAACAGCAGACGAGCTTATTGCAAGCGGACTTTGCGAGGCAGTTGTTATTGCAACACCTCATTATTATCATCCCCCAATGGTTATTGACGCTCTCAAAGGCGGACTTCATGCCCTCAGTGAAAAGCCTGCTGGCGTTTACACAAAGCAGGTAAGGGAGGCAATTGCCGCTTCTGAAAATAGCGATAAAACATATGCAATGATGTTCAATCAGCGCACAAACTGTATTTACAGAAAGGTTCGTGAGCTGGTTAAGAGCGGTGAATACGGTGAAATGCGCCGTGTCAGCTGGATTATCACAGACTGGTTCCGCACACAGGCATATTATGATTCAGGTTCATGGCGTGCCACATGGGCAGGCGAAGGCGGCGGAGTTATGCTCAATCAGTGCCCCCATCAGCTTGACTTATGGCAGTGGATTTGCGGTATGCCCAATAAGGTAAGAGCCGTATGCCACGAGGGCAAATGGCACAACATCGAGGTTGAGGATGATGTTACAATTTATGTTGAATATCCTAACGGAGCAACAGGCACATTCATCACATCAACAGGCGATTTCCCTGGTGCTAACCGCCTTGAAATCACAATGGATAAGGCAAAAGTCCTTTGCGAATATGACCTTATTGAAAAGAGATTTGTTATTAAAGTATTCGAGCTTGAAAAAGGCCTTACAGAGTTTTCTGAAACAGCCGAGGGCGGATTTGACAAGCCCGTTGGCAAGTGGACAGAGATTGAAACAGACGGCAAAAATAATCAGCACGAGGGCGTTCTCAATGCCTTTGCCGCTCATATTTTAAGAGGTGAGCCTCTTGTTGCCGAGGGTCCCGAGGGCATTAACGGACTTACAATTTCTAATGCCGCTTTCCTTTCAAGCTGGCTCAAAAAAGATATTGAAATTCCCTTTGACGAGGATCTTTATTATGAGATGCTTCAGGAAAAAATCAAAAATTCAAAGTTTGAAAAGGTTGTCCGTGAGCAGACTCAGCAGGATATGAGCTCAACATTCTGATAAGAGGTTTTTTATGAAAAAGCAAACTCTGCGCTTTAATGAAAACGGCAAGTTCAGAATCCTTATGGTTTCTGACTTCCACCTTGGAAAAAATAATAAGCTTAAAGAGGATTATGACTATAAAGTTGTCAGAGGGCTGGAGGCTCTTATAGCAGAAACGAACCCCGATTTTGTTTTTATCGGTGGCGACCAGTGCATTGAAGCCACAACCAAAGCCGAGGCAAAAGAAAAGTTTGAAGCTATTCTTTTGCCTGTGATTTCAAGAAATCTCCCGTGGTCTGCCGTTTTTGGTAATCACGATAGAGAAATGGGTCTTGATATTTCAGATGAAGAGCAGGTTTATGAATCCATAAACGGTTGCCTTAATGAAAATTGTCAGGAAGATATTGACGGTGTGGGAAATTACTGCATACCCATCTTTTCCTCAAAAGGTGAGGGCACTGCCTTTAATATTTTCGCTCTTGATTCTCACAGAGAAGTTGTGGATTTAATCGAAAAATTCTCTCTTGATAAAAACACAAGGTTTGTTTTGCCCGAGCATTTTAATGAGGGCGAAAAGGGCGCAATGCCAACCTTTGAGCAGGTTATGTGGTATTACAACACCTCAAAAAAAGCAGAGCAAAAAGAGGGCAAAAAAATCCCTGCGGTTATGTTTATGCACATTCCGCTGCCCGAATTTGTCCACATTGCAAGGAATCCCGAGCAGTGCGGTGCAATCGGCTCAAAAAGAGAAACTCTCGGTTGCTCAGAAGTGAATTTCGGCCTTTTTGCCGCCTGCCTGCAAAGGGGCGATGTAAAGGGCATTTTCTTCGGTCATGAGCATCTTTGCGATTTGCAGGGTGAATACTGCGGAATAACCATGGCGCAGGATGCGGCTTTAGGCTACAATATGTCCTGCCATGATGATTTGCGTGGCGGCAGAGTTATTGACCTTTTTGAGGATGGCTCAATCCACACCTACACAGTGAAGCTTATTGATTTATTAGGTGTTGATGCTATGCGCCGACCCGATTATTTTGAGGGCGGATGCAAGTATTACATCAGAAAGCTGTGAGGTGCAAAATGAATAAAAACAGAACCACATTGTTTTTGCAGGCCGATGAAATCGACCACCTCACCATAAGATATACAGATTTTAACGAACCTCTTCAAAGAGAAAAAGCGGTTGAAATGATATTTTTCTATGTTAATTGCTACAAAGAGGTTGCAGAAAAAATATCTTTATGGAAAAAGAGCGAGCTTCATAATCTTTCAGATAATGAGCTTTATGAAACTCTTGTTATAATCAGAAAAGTATTATTGCGTTCAGCCTTTAGAATATAAAAATTTTCCGCACAGCTCACTGCGAACTGTGCGGATTTTTGCATATCTATCAACTTGATTTTTTTCTCTTATTATGATATAGTTCTTGTGGACTTTCGGGAGGTTTTGGTATGACGAAATTTGTTTCATTTTTTCTCTCAATTTTAATTATGCTCAATTCAGGCTTTATTCAAAGCGGTAAGGCTGTGCAGGGCTTTTTTGACTCTTTTGGTGTGCCGTATTGCTTTGTTGGCAGGGCTGTGGCAAACATCATCCGTGATGCCGAAAGCAAAAAGGATGATTACCCCGAAGAGGCAACTTATAAGAAAAAAGTTATCCCCGATGATACAGACGAAAATTTTGCAAAAACAGCCGAAACAACAATAAATACAGAAACATGGATTGCAAATGAGCTGACCTTTGAAAGCAAAAAAACTTATGCTGACCCGTTCAATGATGTGGATGTTGATTTTATTCTTGTTGGTAACGGTGTTAAATTAACTATCCCTGCTTTCTGGGATGGCGGCAACGCATGGAAGGTTCGTTTTGCCTGCCCGTCAGAGGGTCAGTGGCTTTATGAAACCACCTGCACAGATAAAGAAAACTCTTCACTTAACGGCAGAGCTGGCAAGGTTATCTGCTCAAAATACAGCGGTGAATACGATGTTTACCGCCACGGATTTGTTACCACCTCTTACGGCAAAAAATATATGACATATGATGATGGCACTCCGTTCTTTTATCTTGGCGATACTCACTGGAGTCTCGGGGATGAAACTGTTGATATGGTAAAAACCATAAGTGCAAAAAGGGCAGAGCAGGGCTTCACTGTTATGCAAAGTGAGCCTATCGGTGCAACATTTGATTTTACAAACGGCATCACAGAGCAGGATATTGACGGACTTCGTGTTTATGATGAAAAATTCAAAGCCATTGCAGAGAAAGGACTGACCCATGCCAACGCAGAGTTTTTCTTCCCTGCGTATATGAGTAATCTTATTGATAATATGGGCGGCTTTTCAAGTGAAACTGTCAGCGGTCAAAAGGACGGCAAAACTGTTACCGCTCCGCTTCTTTCTGAAAGCGTGAAGCATTACCTCGAAAAAATCTCACGCTACTGGGTTGCCCGCTATGGTGCATATCCCGTCATGTGGACTTTGGGGCAGGAGGTTGACAGGGATTTTTACAGCAGGGACGACAATCACCCTCTGTGGAATTTCCTCAATAATCCTTATAAGCTGGTTGCAGATTATATTTATAAATATGATGCTTATTCGCACCCGTTGACTGCTCATCAGGAAAATTCGGGTGGGGTTACCGCCTATGGCAAGGGCACAGGTGAAAACCTTAAAAAATATGCAGACACCGAACCATCCCTTTTCCGTGATTCTAATGCACATAATTGGTACGGTGCGCAGTGGTCGCCATCCCTCAGAGAAAACAGCAATCAGAAAAGAGAAAAAGATTACTGGTATAATTCACAGGGCAAACCTGTTATAAATTATGAGGGAAGATATTGCTACCTCTGGACTAAAAACTTCGGTTCAAGAATGCAGGGTTGGGCATCTTATCTTAGCGGAATGTTTGGCTACGGCTGGGGTGCACACGATACATGGAGCTACCTCAACACTTATAATGAGGATGAAAATTCGTCAGACGGCATTGACACAATTACTTCAGAAGAAAAAATCAATGCCACATGGCAGGACGCTCTTGAATATGAAAGCTCTTATCAGATGGGATATATGAAAGAATTTTTCACTTCAATGAATTGGTGGGAGCTTGTTCCAAGATTTAACAACATTCTTTATTTCGACCGTGATGTTGATGTTTATGCCTATGCGGCAAGCAACAGCGATAATTCGCAGATGGTCATTTATTTCTATAATTTCAGTGATAATTCAGTGGGTCAAAAGCCAAACGGCAACGACTTCACAGGCAGGCTCACGGGAAGAATCGGCAGCCTTGAGCCATCGACAGTTTATCACTATAAATGGTTCAATCCTCTCACAGGGAAGTATTCACAGGAAAGCACATTCACTTCAACCCCGTTTGGTACATATGAAATAGGGCAGAAACAGAGCTGTGATATGGTTTTCTATATGTATAAATAGGCGGAGGTTACTTATGGCACAGTCAAAACGAATTGAAAAGTGGGATATTCTGAAGTTTTTCTTAATCTTCCTTGTGGTGTTAGGTCATACAATTCAGAATTTCACAGATGAATCAGGCTGGATGAACGGCTTGTTTTTCTGGATGTACACATTCCATATGCCCGTGTTTATTTTCATTTCGGGTCTTTTCAGCAAACACACAGTGAATGAAAAAAAGTATAATAAAGTTATTCTTTTCCTCTTCCTGTTTTTTATTTCAAAAATAATTCTTTTCTTATCACGCATAATCGCATACGGTACGCCGAGCATTTCACTTTTTGATGTTGGCGACCTGCCGTGGTATATGCTTGCAATGTTTTTCTTCCTTTTGATTACAATTGCACTTAAAAGCTTTGACCCCAAATACATTTTACCGCTGATTATTCTTATTGCTTGTGTTGCAGGGTATGACAGCAATGTTGGCGATACCCTTGCAATAATGAGAGTGATTGTTTTCTATCCTTTCTTTTACGCTGGTTATTGCCTTGACCCGCAAAAGATTGCAGAATTTTCTGATAAAAAATGGGTGAAAATTGCATCAGCAGTTGTCTTTGTTGTTTTCACAGTTCTTGTGTTTGTAAAGGTCAGATTTCTCCACCAGTTTAAGCCGCTTATTACAGGCAGAAGAGCGTTCGTTTCACTTGGTAAATACGAAAAAGCAGGCGGTGCATTAAGACTTCTTTATTACATAATCGTTACCCTCGTTGGCGGTTCAGTTGTCTGCCTTACACCCAATAAGCTCACCGACCGCAAGATTATTTCAACCTTTGGCACACGCTCACTTCAGGTCTATATGCTTCATTATGTGTTTATTCATTTTGTGGACGGCAGACTTTCAAATGTTGTTTCTCACATCCCCGAAGAAGTGTGGTTCGTTCCCTTTGCAATTATCGTTACGGTCATCTGCTCACTTAAAATATGGGAGCCGATTTTCAATGTGATTATGAATCCCGAAAAGCCACTGGCAAAGCTTAAAAAAACTAAAAAAGACTAAAAAAATAGCTATGGGAATTTCGGTTCTCATAGCTATTTCTATATCATCTATTTTGCGTTAATCAGAATATACATCCTTAATCTGCTCAAGGTAGCCGTAGCCGTATAAATCATCCGGCTGCAAGTAGCTGGTTTCTGTCCACTCGTTCCAGCTGTTTACTGTAATAAGCGGAGCTTTCATGTTGCCATCTTTAAGAGATTTATCTGCAAAATCCTTGATTTTCTGGCAGGCATAGCCGAATGCTTCAGGTGTGTTGCCCGTTACAACACCGGGGATGAATTTGTGAAATCTGACATTGTTATCCCAGCCAACAGAAAGATTTGGATAAAACGGAATGTTGATTTCTTTATCTGTGTTTTCAATGCTTTCTGTGTATTCATCAGTGAGCTTTTTGTAATCGCCGTCAAAGTTAATGGATGCGCCCCAGTTGTAGCTTGTAACAGAGTCAAATCCAAGGTAATCATAAACCTCTTTAAGTCCTTTGCCGTAGCATGGGTCGCTTTCGTCAAGCCAGCCGTATGTTCTTCTGTCCCAGTGAACAGCCTGCATATGAAGTCCCTTAAAGCCTGCTGCAACGGTTTTTCTGCGGAATTCCTCAATGCCCTCACGGCATTCTTTGGTTGAGGGGAAAGATCTGATAAAATTATCAAGGTCAAAAATCATATAAACAGGGCAGCCGTCAATTGTGTAATAATTTTCTTTGCTGAAATATTTTTCAATAGTCCTGTCGCAAATTTTTGAAAAAATCTCAGGTGTAACACTGCCTTTCCAGATAACTGTGTCAAGGTCGTCAGAGGAGTTGCGTTTATCCCAAAGATGCGTGGCGTTGTGATTTGCCCACATAAGATAAAATTTCATATCCTTGTTGTTCCTTGCCTTGAGAAATCCGTCATTAAGGCAGTTTTCAAGGAACGGTCTGTCATCAAACCAGTACCAGTCATAAATGAAAACATTAACGCCGTAATCTGTTGCGCAGTTAATCTGCATTTCCATAACTCGGCTGTCCGCCTCGTTTACATATCCCCATAAAGGCTTTCTCGGCCAGCGGCATCCCTCATAGCCTTTGTCTTTCATAGCTTTTACTGTCTGCCATTCACCGTATCCCTCAGGCCAGAAAATGCGTGTTCTGCCCTCATCACCAGTGTAAGACGGCCAAATAAAAGCTGCTATATCGTATTTATTCATAAAAATCACTTCCTTTAAAAGAAGTCTATCACATTTTCAAAAAATTTACAATAATTTGACAGCACTTTTATTGTAAAGCTCATAACACTGTGATATAATCATGCAAAGAGGATTTTTATATGAAAAAAGCCAGTACATTAAACAAAAATTATTTCGTTATTCTTGCCGTTGCAGTGGGATACCCTGCGCTGATTGCGGTGCTTTATCTTTTAAAAGTGCCGTGCTTGTTTCAGCACTTTTTCGGTATTCCGTGCTTTGGCTGCGGAATGACAAGGGCATTGCTTTCAGCCTTGAAGCTGGATTTTGTTTCAGCGTTTAAGCTTCATCCAATGTTCTGGTCGGTGCCGATTCTTTATATCTTTCTATTAAAAAACGGCAACCTTTTCAGCGAAAAGGCAGATAAAATTATACTTCTGCTTATTGCGTCAGGCTTTTTAATCAACTGGGTTATACAGATTATTATTAAATTTTAAATATTCGGAGGTCATTATGTATTGTAAAAATTGTGGCAGAGAAATGAATGATTTGCAGGATGTTTGCCTTAATTGCGGCGTTAAAAAAGGCAACGGAACAAACTATTGTCAGAATTGCGGAAGCAATATGACACCTGATGCACGCTTTTGTGCAGAGTGTGGTGCACCTGTTAAAGTGTCAGTATTTGCTCAGAGAAGCGTGAACAATGCCAACCCCGATTATCTTAACGGCAACGATAAGGTAACAATGGCTCTCATCTGCTTCTTTTTGGGATTCATCGGCATTCATAACTTTATGCTTGGCGAAAACAAAAAAGGCATACTTAAAATAATTCTTACCCCGTGCTTCGGCATCGGTTATATCCTTTCGCTTATTGATTTTGTTAAAATCCTCACCGATAAATACGAAATCAATAAAGACAGTGCTGTCTGATTCTTTGCAAAACCCCGCCATCTGACGGGGTTTGTTTTTTATAAGAAAGGTGGAGCTTATATGAAAAGAGCAGTTTCAATTCTGCTTTGTTTGACACTTACTTTATGTTATTTTTCAATGAGCGTTTCAGCTGCCGAAAATAATGAAAAAATCACTCTTTATTTAAAGAGCGATTTAAGCGGAGCAACATACGAAAACTGTGAAAGATTTATAGAAATCAGGTCGGGCAATATCGCCCTTGACACTGTGAACCGTGATGACCCCGTTTTTGTTTCAACTTATGTGGGTAATGTGTATTTTGATGAGCTTAAAAGTGGCAGAACCTATTATGTGAATTACACTTTCATTGCAAAGGACGGCACACTGCCAAACGAAATCAATGACGGCAATATTGATTTTATCTGCGATAAGGGTTGTGAAGTTTTGTGGTACAGCAAGGCTGTTGGCACCGGGGCAGACGGCAGCAGAATAGAAGTGCTTCTTGTGAACACAAAGGTTCAGGTGAACGGCAATTTCTTCCAGCGATTATTTGGAAAAATCGCCGATACCATCGCCAAAATCTTCGCATGGAGTCCGTATTGATCAAACTAAATAGCTTGATGTAGTAAAAGGAGCTGTAAAAAACTCATCTCCTTATTTTTACGCATAAACGCACCCAATATAACGAAAACAGGGGTGTGATTGCCCCTGTTTTTTACAGTAAATCAGTTGATTTTGTTTAAAGAATTTCAATAATATCAGCCTGATATCCCATAAGCTCACCAACGGTTGTAATATGGCATTTTATTGTCATTTTGTTACCCGTTGACAAGTTCATTATTTTTTCTTTTTGGCTATCATCCTTGATATAAAGCTGCATATTATCCAATAAATAGTCATAGTTGTTTTCGCCTGCATTTATAGAAATGTACTTTCCACTTGCATCTATTGAATAGAGATAGCCTGTTACTTCTACGTATTCATCTTTGTGCTTGCTTTGAGCTTTCATAGCGTTATTCTTAAGATCGTCAAAAAGCTCGGTTACATTGTATTTATTGTATGAAATAGCTTTTGTTGTTTTTTCAGGGGCTTTGGTGCTGCTTTCTTGTGTTGCAGTGTCAGAAGTGTTGTTTGATGAAGTGCTTGAATCTTTACCGACAGAACTTCCTATACTAATAACCACTATAACGATGATAACCCAAAACCACCATTTCTTATAGAACTTCTTTTTAGGTTTGGATGCCTTTGATTTTGGACTTGAAGCTTCGAGAACTGATGAACCGCATTTTGGGCAAAATTGCGCATTTCCAGCATCGTTGCCGCATTTTGGACAAAACATTAAAATCACCTCATATTTATTTTGTACCAACATTTTACCGCATTTTGCAGTAAAAGTCAATAGCAAAAATATTGAATACATATAATATCATAATAAAGTCTTATGAGGTATTATATGTATAGCAGAATTAGAGATTTAAGAGAAGATCACGATTTAACGCAGAAAGAGCTTGCCAAGGTGCTTAATTGCTCACAGCAGGTATATAGCAATTATGAGTTAGGGCAAAGGGATATTCCAACAGATATTCTTATACATCTTGCGTTGTTTTATAATGTTTCAACTGATTATATACTTGGCTTAAAAGATAAATAAAGAAGAGCTTGCCTTGACGGTAAGCTCTTTTTATTTTGGCCCGCCCGAAGAGGACGTCCGCTGCGGCATAGCCTTGCGTACTGCATCCTCGGCGACCGTTGCTGTGCAACAGTACCCGCCTCGGACTTCACAACTAAAAACAGTTCACAGGACTGTTTTCTTAACGTTGCTCACCCTCACAGAGTTCGAACCTCTTCTAAAACAAAAAGAGCATACCTTACGGTACACTCTTTTCGTTTTGGCCCGCCCGAAGAGGTTCGAACTCCCAGTCGTCAGAATCGGAATCTGATGCATTATCCAATTATGCTACGGGCGGATTATTTCTTCTTTTTCTTTGTATCTTTTATATATTTCCCAAATTCATTGTCTTTCTGCTGTGAATCGCTCATAAAGATAAAGAGCAGTGCAAGAAATCCTAAAATGGGCACCAAAATCACAAAAATAAATGTGCCCTTAATGCCTGTGTCATGCAGTCGCCTTGTCCACAAAGCAAGTCGGGAGGTGAATGTTACAGCAACATAAGCTATGCCAAGAGCGAGAAAAACAAGGTCAAAACTTTTAAGGCAAAAGAATCCTGCAATCAGTGCGCCGAGAATAATAAAATCGGGCAGTGCCGCACGCCAAAATTCATCTTTCCCCGTGCGTGAATTAAACTCTCTGTCTTTTTCAAAAGCCTTGAAATACTCTTTAAGCATCTTGTTTCTCTCCGAAATTTTTAATGTGCGTTACATATAATAACATACTATAGAATGATTTTCAATAACAAGTGTTGAATTTTATTTTTCATCGTGATACAATAAATCAAACAATTATCCACGGAGGCAGACAGTTATGAAATATGTTGTTGTACTTTATGACGGCATGGCAGATTACCCCATTGATGTGCTGGGCGGCAAAACACCTATGATGGTGGCAAACAAGCCGATTTTTGATTCACTTGCTCAAAAGGGCGAGGTTGGACTTGTGCGCACAATCGGTGAGGGTCAGAAGCCAGGCAGTGAAATCGGCAACCTTACAGTTATGGGTTATGACCCGAGAAAATATTTTACAGGCAGATCACCTCTTGAAGCGGTGAGCATCGGCGTTAAAATGGCAGAGGACGATATTGCTCTGCGTTGTAACATTGTTACCCTTTCAGATGAAGAAAATTATGACGATAAAACCATGGTCGATTATTCCGCAGGTGATATTTCAAGTGAAGAAGCAGCTGAAATTATCAAAACCGTGCAGGAACATTTTGGCGGCGGTGAATTTGATTTTTACAGCGGTGTCAGTTATCGCCATTGCCTTATCCATCACAAGGGCACAACAGATTTGGGCAAAATGACACCTCCTCACGATATTTCGGGCAAGGTTGTGGGAAGCTATATTTCAACATCTCCCAATGCAAAAAAACTTACCGATTTAATGAGAAAGAGCTACGATATTCTTAAAGACCACCCTGTGAATAAAAAGAGAATTGCCGAGGGTAAACGCCCTGCAAACTCAATTTGGCTTTGGGGCGAGGGCACAAGACCCGAGCTGACACCCTTTGAAGAGCTTTATGGCGTTAAGGGCACAGTTATTTCTGCCGTTGATTTGCTTAAAGGTATCGGCATTGCCGCAGGCATGAAAACTCCCGAGGTTGAGGGCGCAACAGGCTATATTGACACAAACTTTGAGGGCAAGGCAGAGGCAGCAGTGAAAGATCTTAAAGATGACTGCGATTTTGCTTACATCCACATTGAAGCTCCCGATGAATGTGGACACCGCTTTGAGCCTGATAATAAGGTCAAGGCAATTGAATATATTGATGAGAGGGTTCTTCCAATTGTGCTTAAAGGACTTGAAGAAATCGGCGAAGATTACAAGATTATGATTCTTCCCGACCATCCCACACCTCTTTCAACAAAGACCCACGCAGGCGACCCTGTTCCCTATATGATTTATCAGAAATCAAAAGAGAAAGACAGCGGAGTTCAGTCAATCAATGAAGAGTCTGCAAAGGCAACGGGAATATACCTCGAAGAGGGATACAACTTGATGAAAAAGTTTATAATTGAATAAAAAAATAAAAGGTACTGAAACGAAAAATTTCAGTACCTTTTTTATGCGTTGATTTTAATTATTTAAGAATAATCGCAAGTGCTGTTACTACAATGCTTATAATAAATGTAATGCCGTATTTTTCAAGATAAGCTCCGCCATAAAGAATTGCAGAGGGGATGAAAAGCAGAATCTTTGCAACAATATTTGTGTCTGATTTTATCTTTTCGCCACCGTCAGAATTCTTTTTGATTTTCACAGGAGCGGCACCTTTTTTGGCGTTAGCCTTTGCGGCTTTTTTTGCTTCTTTTTCAAGTGCCTTGTTCTGCGCACGCTGTTTTTTTATCTCTTCGTTTCTTGCCTTTTCTTCTTCTGTGAGCTTTGAATTATAAAGTCTGCTCCAGTTGTTCATTGCATCCTCAACAAGGGGGAAGATGTTGCAGAAAAATGAAATTCCAAGATAAAGAAGAACAACATAAACCCAAAAAATCGGCTCGTTCTTTTTAACGCCTAAATTGAAAAGTCCCATAAATCCTGCACCGCCAAGGAATACGGCAAGAATTGCGTTAACTGCGCTGGGGATAAAGCACATAAGGAATGCCTTTGCCTTGCTTTCTGTCAATTCATGCTCCACATGACCGCAAAGCTCAGTTGGTTCAAGGTATCTGCCGTCCTCAACAAATAATTTAAGGATACCGCAGGTGATATGTTCCCATAATCCTTTAATGGTAGTGCCGAAAATGGTTGCGTATTTAGAAATAAGATAAAATACTGTCATATCAGATATCCCCCTTTCCTGTCATGAAAAGATCCTCAAATGTTGAATCACCCTTGATAACCGCCATTACAGAATCTTCAAGCTTTTCGTCAGACTGTTTAAGTGTTTCAAGCACAGCGTCATAATCCTCGTCATCACCGCAAAGCTTATAAATAAGTGCGCTGGTGTTAATTGCTTCAAGTGAGAATGCACCGCCGTTGTATGATGCCGCATAAGCTGAATCGTATGATTCTTTTGCATATTTCAGTGCATTGTCTTCATCGCCTGCAAGGTAATATGCAATAGCTTCCTGCCTTGAAATTTCTGATGACTTGTTAGCTGCGGGAACAGCCTCGCAAATATCGGCAGCTGCAAGGTACTGACCCTGTCTGCGAAGAATGTTTGCCTTAATTGCAACATTGTCAAATTCGTCTGTGCTGAATTCAGCAACCTTGTCGCAAGCCTCAAGAGCCTTGTCAAACTGCTCCATTCTGAGGTATGCAAATGCTTTGAAATAATATGCATCTGAATTTGAGGGGTTCTTTTCCAGTGCTTTATTTGAAGCATCAAGAACAGCGTTGTAATCCTCAACAGAAAGTGCAAATGATGAAACATCCTGATAAAGAAGATAATCAAACTTGCCAGCTTCGTCATATGCTTTTTTAACATAGCTGAAAAGCTCGTCAGTATCTATCTTTACACCGTAATTCTGCTGTGCATAGTAAAGCATGCTGTATTTAAAAAATGAAATAACATCATTGCCGATGTTGGTGTGTTCAGTTGCATATTTGTCAACTGCTGTTACAACATCCTTTGCCAGCTTTGAAAGCTCGTCTGCTTTTGCTTCGCCTGTATATGCCGCATTAAAGAGAGGTGTATATGCACTCTGCAAGTCCTCATTCACTGTGGTGTAATCTGCAAGAAATTTTTTAAGGTAATCGTAGCAACCCTTAACCTGTGCATATTTGGGGCTGTTAAGCTCTTTTTCACTGAATGAATTTTCAACAAGTGAAAAGAAATTGTCAGCATTATCATAAGAAAGAGAGAATGTTTTTGAAAGAATCTCTGCCTGCTTCTTGTCAACCTTATGACCTGCGTTAAAGAAATTAACGGTGTCAAAGTTTGCGCTGATGCCTTTAAGAAATGCGTTAAGTCTTTCGTTAAGAGTGCCGACAGTTGATGAAACATCACCGTAAGCATCAGAAGCGGCTGAAATTTTGCCGTCTTTCAGAAGCTTGTCTGCTTCACCGATTGAGCCTGCAATCTTTGATGTTGCGGTGAACATCACAATGCCAAAAACGGCAATGAAAACCATCAGAACTGAAAGAATGATGTGAGTTGCACCGTAATCAACCTTCATATATTTTGAACGGCATTCGTTGCAGTAAAATTCACTTTTACTGTTACGGATTTTTTCACCGCAGATAATGCAGTAACCCGGAGGAGTTTCACCGTTTTCATCAGCTTCTTCTTCCTCTTCTTCGATTTCCTCTGCATCACTTTCTGTTTCTTCAACAGCTTCAACAGTTTCAACAGTTTCTTCTGCTTCTGCTTCTTCTTTTTCAGAAGCGTCTGTCTTGTTCTCTTCTTCGTCAGCCTCTTCTGCTGAATTAGAGAAATCAAGGAAATTTTCGTTTGCCATGGGAGCAGCTGCGTCCCACTGCCAGTCTTTTGCTTCGGCGGATTCTTCAACTTCGCCGTCAGCTAATTTTTTCTCATCGTCTGCCAAAGGAATACCTCCTTAACTAAATTCAATCTATTGTATCACAAAAAATTTAACTAATCAAATAATTATTAAAAAATTAACAGATTATTAAATCTTTTTTTGTGCTTGTCAGGTTAATGCAGCCTGTATCTGTTACATAAACCATGTCTTCAATTCTCACACCAAATTCATCGGGGAGATAAATTCCAGGCTCAACAGTAACAATACTGCCTGCTTTGAGCCTGCCCTTTGCTTTTGGTGAAACATTGGGGCTTTCGTGAATTTCAACACCAACCCCATGACCCGTTGAATGGCGGAAAAATTCGCCGTAGCCTGCCTTTTCAATAACGCTTCTTGCGGCAAGGTCAGCATCCTTTAAAAGAACGCCAGCCTTTATTTTTTCAATTGCGGCTAACTGCGCTTCAAGCACAACAGAGTAAACCTCTTTCTGCTTTTCTGAAACACTGCCAACTGCAACAGTTCTTGTCATATCGCTGTGATATCCGTTTACAACTGCACCGTAATCCATTGTGATAAAGTCGCCGTTTTCGATTATTTTATTATCAGGCACACCGTGTGGCATAGATGATTTTTTGCCACTGACTGCGATAGTTTCAAAAGAGAGTGCCTCCGCTCCGTTTTTGAGCATAAAATAATCAAGCTCCAGCGAAATATCACGCTCTGTAATACCAGGCTTTATAAAACCTAAAATATGCTCGAATGCACGCTCTGCAATTCCCTGCGCTTTTTTTATCTGCTCCAGCTCATACTCTGTTTTAATTTCACGGCACGAAGAAATCATTTTGTCTGTACCTGCGGTGGTGATTCTCACAGGCTTAAAGATTCTGCGCATTGTGTTAAGCTCGTCAACAGTTATGCAGGTTTCGCCCATAAGCGAAGTTATGTTAAGCTCTTTGCAGATTGCGGGCAACTGCTCTTTAAGATTTTTGGATTCTCTCACATCACAGCCTTTAATTTTATTCTGCGCCGCTTCAATATATCTGCTGTCTGTTAAAAAAACCGCATCATTTTTTGTTACAATAAGTATTCCGAAGGATGATGGAAAAGCTGTGAAATATCGCCTGTTTTGCTCAGATAAAATCAGCACGCCTTTGCCATCAGTTTTAAGTAAATTCTGAAGCTTTTTTATCATCATTCAACACCTCTGTAAAGAAGCCCTCTTGTAAATTCGCCAACAGGCTTTTTACCCTTTTTGTAGGCTTCAATTATTTTTGCCGCTTCATCTTTTGTTTCGGTTGTGAAATATAAAAGAATAAAATCTGCGTTTTTAATTTCATTAAGCCTGTCTGCCATATAAACAGGCTTTGAGTTAAGAAGCTCACTGCAACCCGATACGCAGTCAACGGGGAAGCTGATATTTTTTCTGTCTGTCAGTACGCTTTGCTGCTTGCACTGGGCGCAGGTTTTTTTATTTTTAACAGGGCAGTTTCTTGTGAGCATCAATGGTACTCTGCCATAGGCAAAAATTCCTCTGGGAAGCTTGCCGCCAAGCTCCTTTGCACGGGCGAGCGTCATCTCACCTGAAAGCAACGCTTTTTCAATGCCGAAATCCTCATAAAATTTTAATGCGGTTGTGTTAAAAATATTCGAGCCAAATGAAGCTGTAACGCTCATGCCTGCTTTCTTTCCAAGCACCATTCCGTCAAATGTTCCTGCCCACGCATTTTTAATTCCTTTGCTCTTTAACGATAAAAGCGATGAAAGAATCTTTTCGCTATTTCCAAAAATTCCTCTTGGAATTTCTGCCGAAACATTCGTCAGATTTTTTATAGAATTTATGGGCAAAACTATTTCATCTATGCCGTCAATATTTTCTGGAATCTGCTCCTCGTTTCTGAATCGGCAAATTATTTTTTTGCCATTTGCGTTGTGTGGATTAAACTGAAAAATATATTTGTTTGTTTCTCTTTTGGGAAGAGAAATTATTTTTTCTGTAAGAAGCTCAAGCACACCTCTGCGAAGCTGATTTATCACAGAAACAGGTACATTCACTCCACTGTCAATTTCACATTTTATGCTGTTTACAAAATACTGCGTTCCGCCTGTTTTTGAAAGCTGTTCTTTTGCAGAAGCTTCGTCAAGAGCCTTGTTAAGTGCAGGGCGGGTGATAAATTCACTTTCAATTTCTGCGGTGAAATTTTCGCAGGTCGCCGTCAGCTTCACGGGGCTTTCAAGCTTTGCAGTGAATGTGAAATCAACCGCCTTTGAGGGCTTCTCTTTTTCATAAAGCTTTGAAAGCTCGTTGAGCACTGGTGCGGCAGAAACAACATCCTCTTTGCGCCTTGTGCCAAACATCTCTTTGCCCAGTGTGCCTTTGTAATATCCGTCTGTAAATCCCGTGCGTGAAAATACACTTTTAAGATTTTCTTTAAGCCTTAAATCTTCTTTGCCATTTAAAGCCTGATTGCAGGCGGTAACCGCCGCCGCAACATATTCGGGGCGCTTCATTCTGCCCTCAATTTTAAATGATGCAATGCCCATTTCAGAAAGCTCACGAATCTCATCTGTCAAAGATAAATCCTTCAAGCTGAGGTCATAGCTTCCGCTGTTGTCTGCACTGAAAGGCAGTCTGCACGGCTGGGCGCAGGCACCTCTGTTACCACTCCTTGAGCCTAACATTGCGCTGAGATAGCACTGACCCGAAACGCACATACAAAGTGCGCCGTGAACAAACATTTCTAATTCAATGGGCGAATTTTTGCAAAGGTATTCTATTTCACTTTTGCTCATTTCTCTTGGCAAAACAGCACGGCAAAATCCTGCCTTGTGAAGAGCCTTGATGCCCTCAAGAGTTTGCACCGACATCTGCGTTGATGCGTGCATAGCCATTTTGGGCGCAACCTTTTTAACAATGTCAACAGCGGCAAAATCCTGCAAAATAAGTGCATCCACACCACTGGTATAGCTGCACTCAATAATCTTAACGGCTGTCGGCAGTTCGCTGTCGCTTATAAGAGTGTTAAGTGTCAGATAAACCTTAACCCCTCTTGAATGGCAGAAATCAACCGTTTCTTTTAAATTTTCAAGCTCAAAATTCTCTGCCGAACGGCGGGCGTTCAGCTCCTTCACCCCTAAATAAACAGCGTCTGCACCGCATAACACTGCTGCCCGCAGGGCATCGGGTGAACCTGCGGGCGCAAGAATTTCTGTAATATTATTCATACTTATACCTTGAAAGCTCATTTTTTAATGAAGCAATTTCTTTGTTAAGGCGTTCAACCTCACGCCTTGCAATTTCAGCCTCTGTTTTTGCTTTTGAAGCGTCCTCCATATAAGCCTGAATCTCTTTGCGGATGGTCAAGGATTTATCCTCAGCCTTGTGCATTTCATCAGCAAACTGGAGGGATGTGAGCACAGCCGCCTGAGCTGTTGAAAGCTTGTAGCTCTCTTTCATAATGGAGGTCATAACGCTGTCAACCTCCCCGGCTATATTGCGGAGATATGCAACATCTCCGTCAGTTGTAAGGTGGTAATCAGCTCCGCCAATGCGAACACGAATTTTGCTAACTTCCATCTGAAAACTCCCTTTCATTTCCCATAAAAAATATACACTTCATTATACAATACTTTTAAAGAATTTAAAAGAGAAAAATGACATTTTTTTATGATTTTATACAAATTATTCGGCAAATGTGAAATATGCACAAATCACCGCCTTAAAAACTATCAAATATTTCAAATGATTATCGTTGTTAAATGATGACTTTTTGTGCAAAATATGATATAATGCACTTAACAATAGGGTAATTGTCTATTATTTTGACAATTTTTGTATAAATAACGGAGGCTTGAATGTTTGAGCAGATTATAAATTTTGACCGTATGGAGCAGGCGGTGTCCCTGTTCGGGAGCTTTGACGAAAATATAAAGCTCATTGAAAATAAATACGGGGTCAATGTTATCAGCCGTGGCTCTGATTTAAAAATCACAGGCGAGGCAGATGATGTTGCCAAAGCATCAAGAGCAGTTAACGGGCTTATGGTGCTTATCAATAAGGGCGAACCGCTGAATGAGCAGAATGTTCGCTATGTTCTCTCCCTTGTGGACGAGGGCAGTGAGGACAGAATTGGCGGAATGATTAACAATTGCATCTGCATAACCTCAAAGGGCAGACCTGTTAAACCCAAAACACTGGGTCAGGAAAAGTATGTTGAGGCTATCAAAAACGATACAATTGTTTTCGGTATCGGCCCTGCGGGTACAGGCAAAACCTACCTTGCAGTTGCCATGGCGGTTAACGCTTTTCGTGCCAAGGAGGTCAACAGGATAATTCTCACACGCCCTGCGGTTGAGGCGGGGGAAAAGCTGGGATTTTTGCCGGGCGACCTTCAGCAAAAGGTTGACCCTTACCTGCGCCCTCTTTACGACGCTCTTTTTGATATGCTGGGAGCAGAAAATTTTCAGCGTTATCAGGAAAGGGGCAATATTGAGGTGGCACCCCTTGCTTATATGCGAGGCAGAACCCTTGATGACAGCTTTATTATCCTTGACGAAGCGCAGAACACAACACCCGAGCAAATGAAGATGTTCTTAACCCGTCTTGGCTTTAATTCAAAGATGGTCATAACAGGCGATGTTACGCAGATAGACCTGCCCGACGGCAAGCGTTCGGGACTTGTTGAAGCGTCAAAAATTCTCAAGGATGTTGAGGATGTTAAAACAATCCGCTTCAGCGAAAAAGATGTTGTAAGACACAAACTCGTACAGGACATTATAAAAGCATACGAAAAATTTGAGGAGGTTAAAAGAAGAAAATGAGCAACAAAATTAAAGTTATCATTTCAGATGACCAGAAAGCAGTAAAGATCCCCACAGGCATAAGACTCTTCATAAGAAGATGCTGCAATGCTGTGCTGGCAAACGAGAAGTTTGATGATTCAGCCGAAATCAGCGTAAGATTTGTTGATGATGAAGAAATTCACAAGCTGAATCTTGAATATAGAAATATGGATAAAAGCACCGATGTTCTTTCATTCCCTCTTGGTGAGGATGGAGTTTATGACACAAACTATGACACTGGCGCAAAAATGCTTGGCGATATTGTTATTTCAATTGAGCACGCTGTTGCGCAGGCAGAGCAGTACGGTCATTCTCTTCAGAGAGAAATCGGATTCCTTACCGTTCATTCAATGCTTCACCTTTTAGGCTATGACCATGAGGCTGGCGGAATTGAGCAGGTTCGCATGAGAGAAAAGGAAGAGCAGATACTTACTCAGCTTGGTGTTAAGAGAAACAGCAGCTACTATCTTGGTGAATAATATGAAAGCTTTTATAAAAGGCTTCGGCTATGCCTTTCAGGGCATATGGAACACAATAATCAACGAGCGTAATCTCCGCTTTCACATAAGCCTTTTTGGCTACATGATGTTCTTCCTTTTAAGATACGATTTTTTTAAGGTGAGCAAAACACAGTTTGCAATTTTACTTATGATGTCGGCTCTTATTATGGCAGGGGAGCTTTTTAATACTGGAATCGAGAATGCGGCAAATGCGGCAACACTCGAAAAAAATCCTTATGTCAAAGCGGCTAAGGATGCGGCGGCTGGCGGAGTGCTCATTGCGGCAATTTTGGCTGTTATTGTTGGTATTCTTATTCTGTTCCAGCCCGATGCTTTCAAGGCACTTTTTGATTATTATTTTGCAAATCCGCTCTATATAGCGATACTTGCATTAACACTTGTTCTTGACGGAATTTTTATTCTGGCAGGACCGAAAAAAATATGTAATTTTTTCAGAGGTAAAAAGAATGACTAAAACCGCTTTTATAGCAATTGTAGGCTGCCCCAATGTGGGCAAATCATCAGTTCTCAACAGAATGCTCGGTCAGAAAATTGCAATTGTTTCTGATAAACCGCAGACAACACGCACAAGAATTATGGGTGTTCTCACAGAGGATGACACACAGCTTGTTTTTACAGATACACCCGGCTTCCACAAGCCTAAAACAAAGCTTGGCGAATTTATGGTTCAAGCTGTTGACGAGAGCATTTCAGGCGTTGACGCAGTGCTTTTTGTAACAGAGCCTGCGGGTGAGCTTCGCCCTGCTGAAAAGGAGCTTATTGAAAGATTCAAAAAAGAAAAGCTTCCTGTAATTCTTGCAATCAATAAGGTGGATACTATCCCCGATAAAGAGCAGCTTATGGGCAGAATTATGGAGTTTTCACAGCTCTATCCCTTTGAGGCAATTGTTCCAATTTCAGCTCTTCGTGGCATCAATATGAATGACCTTGTGGACGAACTGAAAAAGCTTGCGTTTGAGTCTGTTTTCTTTTTCCCTGAGGATACACTCACAGACCAGCCCGAAAGAGTTATTGCCGCAGAGATTATAAGAGAAAAACTTCTCAGAGGTCTTGATAAAGAAATCCCCCACGGCACCGCTGTCAGCATTGAAAAAATGAAAGAAAGAGAAGACAGCGATATTCTTGATATTGACGCAATTATTTATTGTGAAAAAGAAAGCCATAAGGGAATCATTATCGGCAAAAAAGGTGCTTCTCTTAAAAGAATTTCTACAAGAGCAAGGGAGGATATGGAAAAATTCTTCCAGTGCAGGGTTAATCTTCACACTTGGGTCAAGGTTAAAGAGGATTGGCGAAACAGAGAGGGACTTATTCACAATTTCGGTCTTGACCAGATGTAAAATTACACAAAATTTTGCTTTTATTTTTGGATAAACTTTTTGAAATAAAAACACTTTTATGCAAATAATATTTTTAACAAAATTGCAGAGGTGTTTTTATGGAGGTTAATAACCTTGCCGCATGGGATAAATTTGCAAAAAGCGGCAAAATAAATGACTATTTACAATATAAGCATACAGTGCGGGAGAATTTGAAGAATGCGGATGAACACGGAAGGATTGATAATAAAGGAGCACAAAACAAGCAGTGATGACAGGCTTGTTACTGTTCTGACTAAAGACTACGGTGTGATTCGTGCATTCGTCAGAGGAGCGCAAAAAATCAAAAGCCGTTCCCAGTGCGGAAGTCAGCTTTTTTCATATTCAAAAATGTCAATCTACCGTGGCAAGGACGCATATGTTATTGATGAAATCCAGCCTATAGAAATTTTCTTTGATTTAAGAAATGATATTGGCAGGCTTGCACTTGCACAGTATTTTTGCGAGCTTCAGTATGAATTGGCTCCGCAGGAAAGTGATGCAGAGGAATTTTTAAAGCTCACTTTAAACAGTCTGCATTTTCTTTCAAAAAATAAGCGAAATCCTTTACAGCTTAAATCAATTATGGAGCTGAGAACTCTTTGCCTTGCAGGCTATATGCCAGACCTTGTTGCCTGCACAGAATGTGGAAAATATGAGGATGACCTTATGTATTTCTGCGTTTATGACGGGCATCTTTACTGTAGCTCCTGCACGGCAGATGTGCCTTGTGAGGAAATACCTGCGGGTGTTGTTTCTGCAATGAGATTTATCTGCTATTCAGAGAAAGAGAAGCTGTTTTCATTCACTCTTAATGAAGACAATTTCGCTGTGCTTTCGGATGTATGCGAAAAATATCTTTTAGCGCAGACAAACAGAAAATATAAAACTCTTGATTTTTACAAGAGTATTACATAAAGGAATATTAACTATGACGGAAAACAAACATTATTTATCGCTGGAACTTGATAAGGTTCTTTCAATGCTTGCTTCCCATGTTTCCTGTGAGGATGCACGCATTATGGCACGGGAATTAAAGCCTGAATCATCCCTGCCTTTAGTGCAGGCAATGCTTGACCAGACTAAAGATGCCCATATGCTCCTTGCCCGATTTGGCGGACCTGCTTTCGGCGGACTTGTAAATGTGAATAATGCACTTTTCAGAGCAGACGCAGGCAGTCTTTTAACTTTCAGAGAGTTGCTTGATATTGCAGGTGTGCTTCATGTTATCAGAACAATCGTTCAGTGGCGAAGCACCTGCTCTGGTGTGGCAACCTGCCTTGATTCTCTTTTTAATGCGCTTCAGCCAAACAGATTTCTTGAGGATTCTATAAAAAACGCAATTATTTCAGAGGAAGAGATGGCAGATACTGCATCCAAAACCCTCGGCGATATAAGAAGAAAAATTCGCTCACAGGAATCTCATGTAAGAGAGCAGTTGAGCAAAATCACAAGAAATCCCAATATTTCAAAATATTTGCAGGATAACATTATAACTATGCGCAACGGCAGATTTGTTGTGCCTGTTAAGGCAGAGCACCGTGGCGAAATCGCAGGTCTTGTGCATGACACTTCCTCCAGCGGTGCAACTGTTTTTGTTGAGCCTATGGGCGTTGTTGAAGCAAACAACAAAATCAAGCTCCTTAAAAATCAGGAGGCTGACGAAATTGAGCGCATTGTGGCAGAGCTTTCTGCAACAGCAGGCTCCTTTGCAAAAAGCATTAAAGACAGCTATGAATGTGCTGTTGAATTAAATCTCATTTTTGGTAAGGCACAGCTTGCCTACGCAATGAAAGCCACACCGCCTATTCTTAATAATGAGGGCATAATCGACCTGCGCAGGGCAAGGCATCCGCTTATTGACCCCAAAAAGGTTGTGGCGGTTGATATTAAACTTGGCGGTGAATTTGACACCCTTGTTATTACAGGACCAAACACAGGCGGTAAAACTGTATCTATTAAAACTGTGGGACTTCTTTCACTTATGGCAATGTGCGGTCTGATGCTCCCTGTAAATGACCAGAGCCGAATTTCTGTTTTTGACCATGTGCTTGCAGACATTGGCGATGAGCAGAGCATTGAGCAGTCCCTTTCAACATTTTCATCACATATTAAAAATATAATTGACATACTTTCTGTTGCAGACAGCAAAAGCCTTGTGCTTATAGACGAGCTTGGGGCAGGCACAGACCCAATTGAGGGTGCGGCACTTGCAATTTCTATTCTTGAACAGCTTCGCAGGCAGGGTGCAAAAATCGCCGCAACAACCCATTATGCAGAGCTTAAAGCGTACGCTTTGCAGACAGAGGGCGTTATCAACGGCAGTTGTGAGTTTGATGTTACAACGCTCAAGCCTACTTATAAGCTCCTTATCGGTGTACCCGGCAGGTCAAACGCTTTTGCAATTTCACAGCGTCTTGGTCTTTCACCGCAGATTGTTGAGAACGCAGGCAGGCTTGTTTCTAAAGAAGACAATATGTTTGAGGATGTTGTTGAGCGACTTGAAGAGAGCCGAAAAGAAATGGAAAGTGAGCGCAAGGAAGCTGAAAAGCTTAAGCTTGAAGCTCAGGCAGAGATTGAAAAAGCAAGGGCAATGAAAGAGGAGATAAAAACTCTTCGTGATAAAGAAATGGAAAAAGCAAAATCCAATGCCCTTAAAATAACAGAGCAGGCAAAGCGTGAAGCCTATGCAATGCTTGACGAGCTTGAAAGGCTCAAAAAAGAGCAGGCAAAACAAAAGGATGCGGCAGAGATGGCTCGCCGTGCAAGGGCGGCTATCAAGCGTGGCGTTTCTGCAATTGATGCGGCGGCAGACCCTGTTAATGAATATGCCGATGATGAAGATTATGTTCTGCCCCGTCCCTTGCAGGTGGGCGATAATGTTTTACTTGCAGATATTGGCGGCGAAGCAAGAGTATGCGCTCTTCCAAATAAACAGGGACTTGTTGAGGTTCAGATGGGCTCTATTAAAACAAGAGTTAAAATCGAAAACCTCCGCCTTGTTGAAAAGAAAAAGAAGCAGGAGGTTCCAAAATACCGCAACGGCAGTAAGATGGATTCAAGAGCAACAATATCTGCTGAAACACGCCTTGATTTAAGAGGAATGACAGTTGACGAATGCCTTTTAACTCTTGACAGATTTATGGATTCCGCTTTGCGTTCAGGATTAAACGAATTTACAATAATCCACGGCAAAGGCACAGGCAGGCTTCGAGCCGCCGTTAAGGAATACCTTAAAAAAAGCCCTTATGTTAAAACTCAGCGTCTTGGCACCTTTGGTGAGGGCGAAGACGGTGTAAGCATAGTAACTTTAAAATAACGGAGAAAAATATGATACCCACAGAAGTAGAAAAAATATTGCTGAAAGTTCAGAAGCCGGGCAGATATGTTGGCGGTGAGCTTAACAGCGTAATGAAAGACAAAAGCAAAGTCGATTTAAGATATGCCTTTTGCTTTCCCGATACATACGAAATAGGAATGTCCCATCTGGGCATGAAAATTCTTTATTCTGTTGTGAATAAGCGTGATGACGCATGGTGCGAAAGAGTTTTTGCCCCGTGGGTTGATATGGAAGAGCTGATGAGAGAGAAGAACATCCCTCTTTATGCCCTTGAAAGCGGCGACCCTGTTAAGGATTTTGATATGGTCGGCTTTACTCTTCAATATGAATTAAGCTATTCCAATGTTATCAATATGCTTGATTTAGCAGGCATCCCCCTTTATTCAAAGGATAGAGAATCCCTCACCCCTCTTGTTGTGGCAGGCGGTCCTTGCGTTTGCAACAGCGAGCCGATTGCAGATTTTATGGACGTTATTATGCTTGGCGAGGGCGAAGAAACAACAAACGAGCTTCTTGATTTATTAAAGCTCCATAAAAAGAAAGGCTCAACGAAGCACGAATTTCTCTGTGATGTTGCAAAGCTTCAGGGTTTTTATGTTCCCTCTTTTTATGATGTTGAATATAACGAAGATAACACCGTCAAGAGCGTAACTCCCAAATACACCGCACCCGAAAAGGCGGTTAAAAGAGTTATCAGCGACCTTGACGCTGTTCATTACCCCGAAAGTTTTATCGTTCCGTCAATTGAGATTGTTCACGATAGAGTAACATCAGAAATTTTCAGAGGATGTATCCGTGGCTGCCGATTCTGTCAGGCAGGATTTATCTACAGACCTATAAGAGAAAAAAGTGCCGATGTTGTAAACGAGCAGAGCAAGAGCCTTTGCAAAACAACGGGCTATGATGAAATTTCTCTCTGTTCTTTGAGCACAAGCGATTATACAGAAATTGAACCGCTTCTTGATAAAATGCTCAGCTGGACAGTTGATAAAAAAATCAACGTTGCACTGCCATCATTGAGAGTTGATAATTTCTCTGAGGAGCTTATGCAGAAGCTCACTGCTGTTCGCAGAAGCGGTCTGACCTTTGCACCAGAAGCTGGCACACAGAGATTGAGAGATGCAATAAACAAAAATGTAACCGAAGACGAGGTTATGGAAACTGTACGCAAGGCATTTGCGGGCGGATGGACAGGCGTTAAGCTTTATTTTATGATTGGTCTGCCCACTGAAACCCTTGATGATGTTGCAGGCATTGCCGAGCTTGGTCAGAAGGTTGTTAATGAGTTTTATAATAACCCCGATAAGCCAAAGGGCAAAGGCGTAACTGTAAATATCAGCGCATCATCCTTTGTGCCGAAGCCGTTCACTCCTTTCCAGTGGGAAGCGCAGGATACAATGGAGCAGTTAAGCGAAAAGCAGCAGCACCTCATGGCAAGCGTCAGAACAAAGAAAATAAATATCAGCACACATTTAACCCCCACCAGCTTCCTTGAGGGTGTATTCGCAAGGGGCGACAGACGACTTTCAAAGGTTATGGAGGCTGCATGGAAAAAGGGTTGCCGTTTTGACGGTTGGGATGACCAGTTCCACTTTGATTTGTGGATGGAAGCATTTAAAGAATGTGGTATTGAGCCGTCATTCTATGCTAACAGAAAGCGTGATTTCTCAGAGGTTCTTCCGTGGGATCATCTTGATTACGGCGTAAGCAAAAAGTTCCTTATGAAAGAGAACGAAAAAGCTCATAAAAGTGAAACAACGCAGAACTGCCGTCAGAAATGTGCAGGCTGCGGAGCAAATAAGCTCAACGGAGGTAAATGCCATGCGATGTGTTAGAATCCGTTTCACTAAAACGGGCAGAATGATTTATGTTTCACACCTCGATGTGAACAGAATGATGGCAAGAGCCGTCCGCCGTGCGGAGCTTCCTATGTGGTACACTGAGGGATTCAACCCTCACCCCTATATTGCATTTGCATTGCCCCTTTCACTGGGTCAGAGCAGTGAATGCGAATATATGGATATAAGAATTGAATCTGACACCATGACAGATGAAGAGATAAAAGAAAAATTCTCTGCTGTTATGCCCGAGGGTGCAGAGATAAAATCTGTTACCGCCCCTGTTTATGACATTAACGAAATCTGCGGTGCAAAATATCAGGTGAAGCTCATCTTTAATTCAGATGATGAGGCAAAAGCTTTCTGCGAAAAGTCAACGGCGCTTTTAGATGGCGGTGAGCTTCTTGCAGAGAAAAAGGGCAAAAAAGGCAGACGCAAGGTCATGAAGCAGGTAAATCTCATTGAGCAGATTTTTGAAAAAGAAGTAGCTTTTGACGGTAGCGAAGTTGTGATGAATCTCACTGTTGCGGCTGGTAACACAGTCAACCTTAACCCTGCACTTCTTGTTGAAACGCTTTCTAAAGAAACAGGCATCTGCCCCGATTTGCAGTATATTGAAAGAAAAGACCTTATTATTGAAAACGGCATCAGTTTCAGGTGAAATTTGCCTGAATATTTTCAAAAAACACTTGCATTATCAATATTGTTATGATATAATTATTCAGCATTTGTATCCGCTTGGCTTCAAGTGGGGATTTAATGCCCAACATTAAAGCGGTCGGTCCTCTGCCGTGTATTCGGTATGAACGCCTGAAATTTTCGGGAGGTCTATAAAATGGACGCACTTAAACTCATTTCTCAGGATTCTCTTAAAGAGAATGTATCTGAGGCAATCAAAGTAGGTAACACCGTTAAGGTACAGGTTAAGATTCGTGAAGGCGAGAGAGAAAGACTTCAGGCATTTGAAGGCATCGTTATCGCCCGCAAAGGTGCAGGTGTTTCCGAAACATTTACCGTTCGCCGTGTTTCTTATGGCGTAGGTGTTGAAAGAGTATTCCCTGTTCATTCACCTAACGTTGAGTCAGTTGAACTCATCAGAAGCGGTAAGGTTCGCAGAAGTAAGCTCTACTATCTGCGTGACAGAGTTGGTAAGGCTGCTAAGGTTAAGCAGAAGATCAACTAATCAAAAGAGCGTAAGGTACGCCGAAGTCGTACCGGTGGGGGTATGCGGAGCGTAAATCTGCATACCCTTTTTTCATAAAAGTTAAACGGAGGAATCTGTTTTGTATAATTTCAGAAAATCCGAAAGCAATGTAATTAAATATTACCCAGGTGGTCTGACGCAGAAGCAGGCTGAAACCAAGCGCAAGTATTGGTTCCAGACATTTGATGCCGCAGGCTCGGTTGTTATGGCTCTTGTTATAATTCTGCTGTGCTTCACCTTCCTTTTCAGAGCGGTCAATGTTGTGGGTCGCTCTATGGTGCCTACCCTTGCAGACGGGGACTGGCTTCTTGTTTCATCCTCAAAATCATATGAGCGTGGTGATATTATCATCATCACACAGCCAAATGATGTGCATGAGCCTCTTGTTAAAAGAGTTATTGCCACTGGCGGCGAAACGATTGATATTGATTTTGAAACTCACGAGGTTCGTGTAAACGGCGAGCTGATTGAGGAGGACTACATAAACGAGCCTACAGCTCTTCATTATGATGTTGAGTTCCCTTATCATGTTCCCGAGGGATGCGTTTTCGCCATGGGCGATAACAGAAACGATTCTCTTGACAGCCGTTCATCAAGAATAGGACCTATTGACGAAAGATACATATTAGGCAAGGCTGTTTTCAGAGTGTTGCCGTTTAACAACATCTGTAAGTTTGACACATCAGATTTATATAATTGATTGAAGGTTTTGCTATGAGCGAATTAGAAGAAATCAAAATAGAATCAACTGAAGAAAAAAAGGAAAATAAAAAGAAGTCAGAAAAAAGTCTGCCTTTTGGCTATGATGCAGTGGGCGTTATCTGCTCCGCTGTTATTGCGATTATGCTTCTTTTCACATTCATTTTCCGTTTTGTGGGCGTTGTTGGTGAATCAATGCAGCCAACACTTTATAATAACGACTGGCTTATTGTTTCTGCCGCAAAGCAGCATTATGAATATGGCGATATTGTTATCAGCACTCAGCCCAATATGTTTAACGAACCTATTGTAAAAAGAGTTATTGCAACAGGTGGGCAGACAGTGAAGATTGACTTTGTAACAGGCGAGGTTTATGTTGACGGCGTTCTTCTTCATGAGGATTATATAGCTGGCAACACTACAGATTCTTTAGGCTTCTCTGGCGAGGTTACAGTGCCCGAGGGTATGCTTTTTGTTATGGGAGATAACCGTGAGCATTCAACAGACAGCCGTTCAGATGCTATCGGACTTCTTGACGAAAGATATATTATCGGCAAGGCTCTTGCAAGAGTTTTCCCCACAGACAGCTTCAAAATTTTTAAATAAACAAATTTCAAGGGAGCTTTTTGCTCCCTTTATTTAAAGGATTATAGATATGGGTACAGATTTTCAGAAACAGACCGTTCAGTGGTTTCCGGGGCATATGGCAAAAACAAGAAGGCTTATTAAAGAGAGCCTTTCAATGGTTGATGCCGTTACAGAGTTGCTTGACGCAAGAATCCCCCTCAGCAGCAGAAACCCTGAAATTGAGCAGATAACCGCAGGCAAGCCGAGAATTATTCTGCTTAATAAATGCGATGTGGCAGATGAAGCCGCAACAGCTAAATGGATTAAATATTTTGCAGATAACGGCTCTTTTGCTATCCCTGTTGATTGCAGGTCTGGCAAGGGTCTTAACGCTTACCGCCCCCTTGTTAAAGAGGTGCTTAAAGAAAAAATCCGTGCCAACACAGAAAAAGGCATGGCAGGCAAAGCTTTGAGAGTGATGGTTGTTGGCATCCCCAACACGGGCAAGTCATCGTTTATCAACAAAATGGCAGGCAAAAACCGTGCACAGGTTGCAGATAAACCTGGTGTAACAAGACACAATCAGTGGTTCAATATTGGCAACGGCATTGAGCTTCTTGACACCCCAGGCGTTTTGTGGCCAAAATTTGACGACCCCAAGGTAGGGGACAGGCTTGCATTTATCGGCTCTGTTAAAGACACTATTCTTGACAGTGAAACGATGGCAGTCCGTCTGCTTGATGTGCTTAAAAATGAGTACGCAGACAGACTTGCAGAGCGTTATAAGCTTAAAAATATTGATTTTGAAAATATCGAAAGCTATGAGCTTCTTGAAGCTATCGGCAAAAAGAGGGGAATGCTCATAAGCGGAGGGGAGATAGACACTGAGAGAGCGTCTGTTATGCTCCTTGATGAATACCGTGCAGGTAGGCTTGGCAAAATCACCATGGAATTTCCGGGGGATAAATAAATGAAAAAACAGGAAGTTTTTGTTGATTGGCATAAATTTGAAAATGAAGCAAGAGAGGCAGGCTATAAAATCATCTGCGGTGTTGATGAAGCCGGCAGAGGTCCCCTTGCAGGTCCCGTTTGTGCCGCCGCTGTTATTCTGCCCCCCAACCATAATATTGAGGGTCTGAATGATTCAAAAAAGCTCAGCGAAAAAAAGCGTGAAGCTCTTTACGATGTTATAAAAAATGAAGCCGTTGCATATTCAATTGCCATGGCAAGCGAAAAAGAGATTGATGAAATCAACATTTTGCAAGCAACATACCTTGCAATGAGAAGAGCAGTTTCTTCCCTTTCTGTTGAGCCGGATTTTGTGCTTGTTGACGGTAATCGTGATCCTATTTTAGGCATCGACACCAAAACTGTTGTTAAGGGCGATGCACTTTCTGCGTCAATTGCCGCCGCCTCTGTTCTTGCCAAGGTTACGAGGGATAGATATATGCTTGAAATAAGCGAAAAATATCCCGAATACCAGTTCCCTAAGCATAAAGGCTACGGCACAAAGCTCCATTATGAAATGCTGGAAAAATACGGCATAAGCGATATTCACAGAAAAACATTTCTTAAAAAGCTGACAGGTGAAAAATAATGGTTGTCAATAAATCAGGCTTGTGGGGCGAGGTTTTTGCCGCTCGGTATCTGAGAGATAATTTATATACAATCATCTCTGCAAACTATAAATGCCGAATGGGCGAGATTGATATTATCGCCGAAAAGGATGGCGTTACAGCCTTTGTTGAGGTTAAAACAAGGAACGAAAACCCCATTGCAAACCCTGCTGAATCTGTTGATTTTCAAAAGCAGAGGAAGCTCACCGCCGCCGCACAGGTTTATATGAGAGAGGTTAAAGAAGAGCTTAACTCACGGTTTGATGTAATTGAAGTAACGCTTGACAGCAAATATAATTTGTTGAAAATAAATCACATAAAAAACGCATTTTAGGCTTTAAATCGGCTTTAAAGTGTGATATTATACAACGGAATTGTCAAAAGACATTTTCCAAGGGAAATAAATTTAATATATTAAAGGAGAATTGAAATGTTGTACACAAGTACACGTGATAAAAGCATAAGAGTAGAATCCTCTGTTGCTATTGCTCACGGTATTTCAAAAGAAGGCGGACTCTTTGTTCCAGAAGAGATTCCGAAAATCGGACTTGACGACATCAGCCGTCTTGTAAATTGCAGTTATATTGAAAGAGCGAAAGAAATCCTTTCTCTTTATCTTACTGATTTCACAGAGGATGAAATAGACTACTGTGTAAACGGTGCATATAAAGAGGGCAATTTCAGCAGTCCAAAGGTAGCCCCTCTTCATACACTTAACCCTAACACTGAAATTCTTGAATTGTGGAAGGGTCCTACATGCGCATTTAAGGATATGGCACTTCAGCTTCTGCCTTATCTTCTCACAACAGCATCCTCAAAAACAGTGCCCGATAAGCAGATCGTTATTCTTGTTGCTACATCTGGCGATACTGGCAAAGCCGCACTTGAAGGCTTCAAGGATGTTCCCAACACAAAAATTCTTGTTTTCTATCCCAATGACGGTGTAAGCCCCATGCAGAAGCTCCAGATGATGACTCAGGAGGGCGAAAATGTTGGTGTTTGCGCCATTGAGGGTAATTTTGATGACGCTCAGAGCGGAGTTAAAAAGATTTTCACAGATAAGTCTGTTGCAGAGAAGCTTGATAAAATGGGCATGATGTTCTCATCTGCCAACTCAATCAACTGGGGCAGACTTGTTCCTCAGATTGTTTATTATGTTTCAGCTTATTGCGATATGGTTGAAAAGAAAAAAATCAACCTTGGCGACCCCATCAATATTGTTGTTCCCACAGGTAACTTCGGCAACATCCTTGCCGCATATTATGCAAAAGAAATGGGCGTTCCTGTTAAGAAGCTTATCTGCGCATCAAATGCAAATGATGTTCTCACAGATTTCCTTAAAACAGGTATTTACAACAAAAACCGTGATTTCTATACCACAATTTCTCCTTCAATGGATATTCTCATTTCTTCAAACCTTGAAAGACTTCTCTTCCTCCTCAGCGGAATGGACGATAAGGCTGTCGGTGGTTGGATGAGCGAGCTTTCATCTGAGGGCAAGTATCAGGTAAGCGATGAAGTTATTGCTAAGATTAAAGAAAACTTTGAAGCTGGCAGTTGCGATGACGAGGGCACAAAAGAAACAATCGCAAGAGTATTTGGCGAAACAGGCTATCTTTGTGATACTCACACAGCTGTTGCAATCTCTGTTTATGATGATTATGAGAGCGTAACTGCTGATAACACTCCTGCTGTTATCGCTTCAACAGCTAATCCCTTTAAGTTCAGCGCAAGCGTTCTTGATGCTGTTCGTCCTGGTATCTGCGAGGGTATGGATGAATTTGATATAGTTCTCGGTCTTCACGCAGAAACAGGCGCAGAGTGTCCTCCTCAGCTTGAAAATCTTAAAGAGAAAACACCCCGTTTCACATCCGTATGCAAAAAAGAGGATATGGAAAAGGTTGTTTTTGATATGCTTTCAAAATAAGCAATATAATATATGTAAAACGGCGTAACGCAGTTTTCCGTGTTACGCCTTTTTCAATCAATAAGCGGAGCCGTTATTTTTGCTTCCACAGCCGCCCTTTGAGCATTCAAATGTTGCACAAAGAGTGTCTGCACTGTTTTTAGCGTTTGAAGGGCCAACCTTGATTTCGCCTGCGTTGCAGCAGCCGTTGCCCTCATTGTAGATACAGTTTGTAACATCGCACTTAATGTCTTTGATTACATGACGCATAAATGATTTCCTCCGTTATCATATTGGGTTTTGCCCTTTGTTATTTTTAACAGAAAAGCATTAAATATTCGAGGTGATACAATGTCATTATTTGCAATCAGTGATACTCATCTTTCTTTTGGCACAGATAAGCCTATGGATGTTTTTAAAGGATGGGAAAATTATGAAGAAAAATTAAAAAACAACTGGGAAGCAATTGTTTCTGACGATGACATTGTTGTTATCCCTGGTGATATTACATGGGGTATGAGCCTTGACGAAGCACTTGAAGATTTTAAATTTATTGACCGACTTCCGGGCAGAAAAATCATCCTCAAGGGCAATCACGATTACTGGTGGTCAACCAAAAGAAAGGCAGATATTTTCTTTCAGAATAACGGAATCACCACAATAGATATTCTCAATAACAACGCCTATAAAGCAGGGGACTTTGCCCTCTGTGGCTCAAGAGGATGGTTCTTTGACAGCGCAAAGCAGGCAGACGAAAAAATCATTCTTCGTGAAGCAGGCAGACTGCGTGCCTCCATTGAAGAGGCTGAAAAAATAGGCGGCGAAAAAATAGCATTTCTTCATTATCCGCCAATTGCAGGCGGTCAGGTGTGTGAAGAGATAATGCACGAGCTTGTTGAGGGCGGAGTTACCCGCTGCTACTACGGTCATCTTCACGGGCCGTCAATTGCCTATTCCTTTAACAGCTCAATGTTTGGCATAGAGTTCCGCCTTATTTCAGGCGATTTTTTGAACTTTTGCCCCAAATTGATTGAAAAATTTTGAAAAATCTAACATATTTTTTTAATAAAGTATGGAAATATAGAAAAACATCTGTTATAATGTATTAGTTAAAGAATGTTCACAGGAGGAAACATGATGTTAAAATCAGCAAACAAAACAGAAACCAACACATATACACTTGAGGTTTCAATCAGCGGCGAAGATTTTAAAGCTGCTGTCGTAAAGGCTTATAACAAGCAGAAAGGCAAAATTTCTATCCCCGGCTTCCGTAAGGGCAAGGTTCCCATGCAGATGGTTGAGCGCTACTACGGCAAGGGCGTATTTTATGAGGATGCTCTTGATATTCTTTATCCCGATGTAGTTGGCGACGCTATCAAAGAATCAGGCATCGAGGCTGTTTCAGCTCCCTATGATGTTGACGTTAAAGAGATTGGCGATAACGGCGTTGAAATGACAATGAAAGTTACCGTTAAGCCCGAAATCGAAGTTAGCGAGTACAAAGGCCTTAAAGCAGAGAAGGCAGACGCTACTGTTTCAGCAGCAGACGTTAAAAAAGAGCTTGAAGCTCTTCAGGAAAGAAACGCAAGAATCATCACTGTTGAAGACAGAGCAGTTGTTAAAGACGACATCGCTGTTATCGACTTTGAAGGTTTTGTTGACGGTGTTGCATTTGAAGGCGGCAAGGGCGAAAACTTTGAGCTTACAATTGGCTCAGGTCAGTTCATCCCCGGCTTTGAAGATCAGATCATCGGTCATAACGCTGGCGACGAGTTCGATGTAAATGTTACATTCCCCACAGAGTACACTCCCGAGCTTGCAGGCAAAGCAGCTGTATTCAAAGTAAAGGTTAACGAGATCAAAGCTAAAGAGCTTCCCGAGCTTGATGACGAGTTTGCAAAGGATGTAAGCGACGAAGCTGAAACACTTGCAGCTCTTAAAAAGAGCATCAAGGCTGACCTCACAAAGAAAAAGAAAGAAGAAGCAGACAAAGACTTCGAGTCAGCTCTTCTTGAGCAGCTTTCAGCTAACGTTCAGGGCGAAATCCCCGAGGTTATGTATGATAACAAAGTTGAGGATGAAATCAATGCATTCTCACAGCGTCTTGCAGGTCAGGGCATGAGCCTTGATATGTATATGCAGTACACTGGCATGAACATGGACGGTCTTAAGGCATCACTTCGTGATAACGCTGAGAAGCAGGTTAAGCTCATGCTCGCAGTTGAAAAGATTGCAAAGCTCGAAAACATTGAAGCTTCTGATGAAGAGGTTGAGGCTAAATTTGCAGAGATGGCAGAGATGTATAAGATGGAGCTTGACCAGCTCAAGAGCATCATCCCTGTTAACGACCTCAAGACAGATATAATCAACGGCAAGGCAGTTCAGTTCGTTGTTGATAACGCAGTTGCAGTTGCTCCTGAGAAGCCTGCAAAGAAGACTGCTGCTAAGAAAACAGCTAAGAAAGCTGAAGAAAAGGCAGAGGAAAAAGCTGAAGAAGCCGCTGAATAATTTTAACAATTAAAGCCTATAATTAAATGGAGTGGATGGGGGTAGGATTATCTGCCGCCATTCATTTCGTTATATGCAGTTAAAAAGGAGGCATATTTATGGCATTAGTACCTTATGTAGTTGAACAGACAAACAGAGGAGAACGCTCCTACGACATTTTTTCAAGACTTTTAAGCGACAGAATCATCGTTCTTTCAGATGAAGTTAACGATGCAACAGCAAGCCTTGTTGTGGCTCAGCTTCTTTTCCTTGAAGGTCAGGACCCCGAAAAGGACATCAGCCTTTATATCAATAGCCCTGGCGGAAGCGTTACCGCAGGTATGGCTATTTATGACACAATGCAGTATATCAAGTGCGATGTTTCCACAATTTGTATGGGTATGGCAGCTTCAATGGGCGCATTTTTGCTCTCATCTGGTGCAAAGGGCAAAAGACTTGCTCTTCCCAACAGTGAAATTATGATACATCAGCCAATGGGCGGTGCAAAGGGTCAGGCAACAGAAATCGAAATTGTTGCAAAGCATATCCTCAGAACAAGAGAAAAGCTCAACAGAATCCTTGCAGAAAACACTGGCAAGCCAATCGAGCAGATCGCTCTTGACACTGAAAGAGATAATTACCTCACAGCACAGGAAGCTATGGAATACGGTCTGGTTGACAAGGTTCTCAAGCACAGATAAACCGAAAGGATTTGTATATAGCAGATGAACAGAGACGACGAAAGAAGAGAAAAAAATATACGCTGCTCATTCTGTCAGAAAACACAGAATCAGGTTGAGAAAATAATCGCAGGCCCTGGTGTTTATATCTGCGATGAATGTATCGAGCTTTGCCAGAGCATTATTGACGAAGAGAACAATTATTCTCCCTCAACTCGCAAAAAGAAAGCTAAAAAAGAAGACATCAATCTGCCCACACCTGCCGAAATCAAGAGAAATCTTGATGAATATGTTATCGGTCAGGATAGTGCAAAGGTAGCCCTCAGCGTTGCGGTTTATAACCACTATAAACGTGTTTATAAGGGTGGCGAAAGCAATGTTGACATTCAGAAGAGTAACATTATGCTTTTAGGTCCCACTGGTGTTGGCAAAACAATGCTGGCTCAGACCCTTGCAAGAACCCTTGATGTACCTTTTGCTATTGCAGACGCGACAACACTCACAGAAGCAGGCTATGTTGGTGAAGATGTTGAAAACATTCTTTTAAGGCTTATTCAGGCAGCTGATTTTGATATTGAAAAGGCACAGCGTGGCATAATCTATGTTGACGAAATCGACAAGATCGCAAGAAAATCAGAGAACCCCTCAATTACAAGAGATGTTAGCGGTGAAGGCGTTCAGCAGGCACTTCTTAAAATCCTTGAGGGCACAGTTGCCAATGTTCCCCCGCAGGGTGGCAGAAAGCATCCCCAGCAGGAGTTTATTCAGGTTGACACAACAAATATTCTCTTTATCTGCGGCGGTGCTTTTGACGGCATAGAAAAAATCGTTGAGAAGCGTATGGGCGGTTCAGCCCTCGGCTTTGGCGCAGAGGTTAAGAATAAGTCAGAAATGACAGCCGAGAACCTTATGAGCAAGGTTATTCATCAGGATTTGTCAAAGTTTGGTCTTATTCCTGAGCTTGTGGGCAGACTTCCTGTTATCACAACATTGAGCCAGCTTACAAAAGAGGATATGGTTCGTATCCTTAAAGAGCCAAAGAATGCGATTATCAAGCAGTATCAGGCACTTTTTGAGATGGACGGCATTGAGCTTGTTTTTGATGATGAAGCACTTGTTGCCATTGCAGAGAAAACACTTGAAAAGAAAACAGGCGCGCGAGGACTCCGTTCAATTATGGAATCGGTTCTTCTCCCCACAATGTATGCCGCCCCTGGCGACAGCACAATTGAAAAGGTGATTTTCAACCGTGATTGTGTTGAGAATGGTGCATTGCCCGAAGTTGTCAGAAAAGAAGACAGCACCAAAAAAGAAGCATAAAACACACAGCTCCCGTAAAAAGGAGCTGTTTTGTTTTGAGTGAAAATATTGTCATTGCGAGGCTTCGCAGAAGCTGTGGCAATCTATTCTTAAATTTTGTACATAGTAACTTATTTTGTAGAATAAAACGGCTCCCTTGTGTAAAGGGAGCTGGATTTGGCGAAGCCAAAGACTGAGGGATTGTCTTTAAAAAGTAAAATACCTGCTTAATTTAAACGAACAATCCTCCCG
>JAZLLI010000036.1:0-14685 GCA_045598085.1 Acutalibacteraceae bacterium | reverse complement strand
GAAGCATAGTGCAAATTCGGGAGTTTTCTGCTAATAGTTAGAGAACAATCCCTCAGTCTTTTTGCTGTAGCAAAAATCCAGCTCCCTTTACACAAGGGAGCCTTTTTATTGTGCGTTTTAGGTGGATTTGTACGATATTTTCTTAATCTTTTCGGGAAGAGCAAGCACTTCCCCTACGGTGTGTAGTGTTCCGCCGTAAATCATTGTTGTAATACAAAGCGGGCGAACGCAGTTCGCCCCTACGATGTTTACGATACAAATCAAGCAAATTTGTGCGGAATTTAAGAGTGGATTGCCACGCTACGCTCGCAATGACAATATTTTGCTCAGCAAAAAACGGACAAGCCGAAGCCTGTCCGTTTAGGTTTATTCTATTATTTATGATAGAGTTTCTTTGTCTGATACTGGGGTTCGCAGGTGATGTTGATGCCGAACTTTTTGAACACATTTTCATCTCTGCTTGTAAGGATTACGGTTGCGTGTGCTTCCATTCCACGAAGCTTCGGAATCTGCTCAAGGGCACGCTGTGCAAGTGGGTTTGTTGCGGCTGAAACTGAAAGTGCAATAAGAACCTCGTCAACATGAAGTCTTGGGTTGCTGTTGCCCATATACTTAACTTTAAGCTCCTGAACAGGCTCGATAACAGCAGGTGAAATCAGATGAATATCATCGCTGATGCCTGCAAGCTTTTTAAGTGCGTTGAGCATTGCTGATGCGCAGGGACCCATAAGAGTTGAGTTTTTGCCTGTTACAAGGCTGTCTTTGCCTGTTTCGATTGCTACAGCAGGCTCGCCTGTTTCCTCTGCCTTTGCAACTGCCGCACCGATAACGGGGCGTTCATCAAGGGTGATGCCTGTCTGCTTCATAATGAGCTTGATTTTATTTACGCTGTCCATACTGCCAAGGCCTTTTTTGAATGCGCACTGCTCTGCGAAGTAACGGCGGATAATCTCCTGTCTTGATGCTTCACAGCAGGCATCATCATCAATAATGCAGTTGCCAGCCATATTAACGCCCATATCTGTTGGTGATTTGTAGGGGCATTCGTTATAAATCTGCTCAAAAATAGCCGCAAGAACAGGGTAAATTTCAACATCACGGTTGTAGTTGACAGTTGTTTCACCATAAGCCTCAAGGTGGAACGGGTCAATCATATTGATGTCGTTAAGGTCAGCTGTTGCAGCCTCATATGCAAGGTTTACAGGGTGCTTGAGCGGAATATTCCAGATCGGGAATGTTTCAAATTTAGCATAGCCTGCGTTGATACCACGCTTATGCTCATGATAAAGCTGTGAAAGACAGGTTGCCATCTTTCCGCTTCCAGGACCAGGAGCTGTGATAACAACAAGTGAACGGCTTGTTTCGATATAATCGTTCTTGCCGAAGCCCTCGTCGCTAACGATTTTGTCAATATCTGAGGGATAGCCCTCAATTGAATAATGGTGATATACTTTTATGCCAAGGGACTGAAGTCTTTTGCAGAAAGCATCTGCCGCAGGCTGGGACTGGTATCTTGTCATAACAACGCTGCCAACCATAAGTCCGATACTTCTGAAAGCGTCAATAAGGCGGAGAACATCAAGGTCATATGTAATGCCAAGGTCGCCACGAATCTTATTCTTCTCAATGTCTGCCGCATTGATAACGATTACAATCTCTGCCTGATCTTTAAGCTGGAGAAGCATTTTAACCTTGCTGTCTGGAGCAAAGCCTGGAAGAACTCTTGAGGCGTGGAAATCATCAAATAATTTACCGCCAAATTCAAGGTAAAGCTTACCGCCGAACTGGTTAATCCTCTCTCTGATATGCTCTGACTGCATCTTCAAATATTTATCATTGTCAAATCCGATTTTCTTCATTTCGCATCACCTCAAAAATAAAATCGTGAACCATTATAATACTTTAAGTTCGTTTTTACAATATATATTTACAAAAAATTTTCCTCTGCTCCACGCAGTTTAGCAATTATTTACATATTGACAAGATGCAAAAGTGATTTATAATCAAACTGAGGTGATTTTATGTTCAGAGAAATGAGAAGATTTAAGCAGAAATTAGAAAAAGCCGAATGTGAAGAAATACTTTTAAGCGGTGCGGAGGGTGTGCTTGCACTTCAGGGCGATGACGGATACCCCTACGCTGTTCCGCTCAATTATATTTATAAAGACGGTGCGATTTATTTTCACTGCGCCAAGGCAGGGCATAAGATTGATGCGATTAAACAGTGCGACAAGGCTTCCTTTTGCGTTATTAACAAGAAAGATATTGTGCAGGAAAAATACACAACATTCTTTAAGAGCGTTATTGTTTTTGGCAGAATGAGCGAGGTCGAGGACGAAAAAGAGAAATTTGACAGCGTTAAGGCACTGACAGAAAAGCTTTGCCCCGATTATAAGGACGGAATTGACGAAGAAATCAACAAGGATTGGAGCAGGCTGAACCTGCTGAAAATGACCGTTGAGCATATGAGCGGCAAGCAGGCAATTGAGCTTGTGAAAAAATGTGAATAATTAAGTTGCTCCCTTTATGGGGGCAATTTTTTTAGCACGGGGATAAACCCTGTGGAGGGGGTGGGCAGTGCGGTCGGATTGATGCTTACCATAAGAGTGGATTACAAAAGACAATCCTCAGTCTTTGGCTTCGCCAAATCCAGCTCCATTTAGGCAAGAGAACTTTTTTATTTTACAAATCAAGAATGTATGTGCAAAATTTAATAGTAAATTTCACGCAAGTTAAGTAACAATTTCGCATACAAAAAGACGGCTATGAATTCATAGCCGTCTTTATTTCAATACTTATTGATTACTCAATTGTTGCTGTCTTGGGGTTATCCCAGTTGAAGCCGTATTTTTCAGTTGATTCATATCTGAATGAAAGTGGAACAGTGCCAACCTCTGCAAGAGTGCCCTGACCTGTGATTTCTGTTGAAACGATAACGCTTCTTTCAAGATTTAATTCGCTGATCTTATCTGTTTCTTTTGAAATGACAGCTCTGATTGTGCCAACATTATACTGTGAGTCATAATCCTCAACTGTGAAGTAGCTTGCGCCCTTCTTCATCTCTTCAAGAATCTTGTCTTTAGGTGCAATCTTATAAACCTTGCCGAATACGCTGTCATCCTGTGTGGGATTATTCTCTTCCCAAATTGTCATAACAATTGTGTATGAACGGGATGTAGTATCGTCAATGTCGATAATATTTGCAGACTTAATATCTTTGATATCGAACATATCCTTTGGAAGGATAGCTGTGTTGTCTTCGCCATATTCAACGCTGTCGCTTGTGCCGTTTGTCATAAGCTTTGCGATTGTTGCAAAAGCTTCTTCAATGTGGCTGTTTTCGCAATCAGGTGATTTTGCCTTTTCTGAAAGGCTATAGCTGATTGCAGGCTTATCTGCCTTTACTTTATCCATTGCCTTGCAGAAGTAATCAAAAATTTCCTGCTTAGTCTGAGGAACAGCTGAAGCACGCTTGATAACTTCATCTTCCATATTACCGCAGGCACAAAGTGAAAGTGCCATAACAGCAATAAGTACAAGTGAAACAACTCTGATAATTGATTTTTTCATAAGTACAACTCCTTACAAAAGGGAAAATTAAACATTTTCAACATTATAACATACAACTATGTAATTTAACAATAGTTTTTTGAAATTTTTTATTCTGCAAAAAGCAAATGTCAGTTAATGCCCTTTTCGTCAAAGAGGAAAGTGGTTTCAAGAGCAATTTTAACGCCTGCCTCAACAGTTTTAAGGTCAAGGTTTTCTTCTGTGTCAAGTCTTGTGTGGTAATATCTTGCAGGTGATGGGTCCATAGCAACAAATGAAGCTGCGGGGATGCCTGCCTGAGACATAGCGGCTGAGTCTGTTGAGCCAAGGTCGATTGTTTCAATTGAAACATCGTCATAGCCAGCAATCTCTGAACCCTCTTTAATGAGTTTAACAACTCTGGGGTCATTCTTAACAACGCCTGTCATATCTTTTTCATAGATGGTCTTGAAGTCGAAATCACGAACAGTGTCAAAGCCAACAAATACTGTTTCGATTCCACTCTCTTTAATCTCTTTTGCGTGAGCCTTGCCGTATGCCTTTGCACCACGAAGTCCAGCCTCTTCACCAGCGGCAAGAAGCACCTGAACCTCTGTGTTTTCAAAGCGGATGTCATTATCTGAAAGGAACTTCGCAACAGCGCATGAAATGAAGCAGCCTGTAAGGTCATCGTTTGCACCTGTTACAGGGCGTTTATAGTTGCAGAAGAAAAGAGCTGCAATATAAAAAGGAATAAGTGCCAGCATAACAATGCAGATGATTTTTGCCACAAGGTTATCGCCTGTGAAAACAAAATTGAAGCTGAAATAGCTGTCTGTAACAATTGCATAAACAGAAGCGCCGATTGTCAGCACAATGCCGAGAATAGCGGAAATAATAATTGTAAGAACTGCTTTTCTTCCGCCGTGGTAGGTGTATGTCCACTCAAATGCAGAGTCTGTATGACCTGAAAGAATAATTCTTTTTTTGGTTTCGCCAGCGGCTTTTCTGATACCGATAACATTTGCTGTTTCTTTTTTCTTAAAGAAAATGTCAAGAACAGGCTTATAGAAAATAAATTCGCCAACAATAAAGAAAAGTGTGATAACTGTAAGACCAAGTGCAATTGCACCAAAGCCCAGCATAAATGCAACGGCAGAGAGAATAAGAAGTGATGCTCCGATAGGAACCCATGACATAAATGCTTTATCGCTTGCTTTAAGAGGCTCAACGATTGTTTCATCGCACCATTTATCAAGGTCATTCTTGAAGTATTCCCTTGCTTTTGCATCGCTTTCGCTGCCCACAATTCGGGGTCCGCAGGTTTTGCATACATTTTTTACACTTTTAACGGTGTAGTTTGCATATTCACGCACCCTTGCAGGGTATTTTTCAATGCTTTCATTTGCTTTCAAAAAATCAGATCCTTTCTGATGTAATTTAATGTTAAGTTAAATATTGTTCCATAAAATGTAATCATCAATGAGCAGTGCCCTCACAGGTGCACCGTCAACAGCGCCAACCTTAACAGGGGGAGCTATGAGAAAATAATTGCCTGGCTCAACATCTTTAAGGTTAAGCCCCTCAAGGATGGCAACACCGTTTTGCAAAAACGCTTTGTGGGTTGATGCCTGATGCCCTGCTCTGCCAACTGAATCTGCATCTGTGCCAACAAGGCAGATGCCAGTATCCACAAGCTCGTATGCAGAGCTGTCCATAAACTTTGCCAGTCCGTTGCCCTTTACAAGAATCCTTTCGGCTTTGTAAGGGAATTTTTTATTGATGTATTCGCCGGAAATTACTCCTGGTGGAACTTCAATCACCTTGCACGGACCTATGAATTTATAAAGGTCAAGGTCTTCAATTGTATCTCCGCCATCAATGAAGTGGCAGGGTGCATCTGCATGAGTGCCTGTGTGCAGGCAGGCATAAAGTGCCGTCAGATTGCATCCGCCGTCTTCGATTGTGCTGACCCTGTCAACCTTAGTTTTAGGGTCGCCAGGGTATTCAACTGTTTCAACAAGTGTCCTTGAAATATCAATTATTCTCATTTTATCGCTCCGTTCAGCTTACTGACCGTTTATCTCTTTAAGTGATTCCATTTTAAGGTATGCGTTAATAAAGCCGTCAAGGTCGCCGTCCATAACAGCGTTGATGTTGCCGATTTCAAAGTTTGTTCTGTGGTCTTTAACAAGAGTATAGGGCATGAAAACATATGAGCGAATCTGACTGCCCCAGCCGATTTCTTTCTGGTCGCCCTTAATATCTTCAATCTTGTCAAGATGCTCTCTCTCTTTAATCTCAATGAGCTTTGATTTAAGCATTCTCATTGCAACCTCACGGTTCTGATGCTGGCTTCTTTCAACCTGACATGAAACAACGATGTTGGTGGGAATGTGAATAAGACGAACAGCGGATGATGTTTTGTTAACTTTCTGTCCGCCTGCACCAGATGCACGGTAAACCTCCATTCTGATGTCCTCGGGTCTGATGTCAACCTCGATTGTGTCGTCAATTTCGGGCATAACCTCAAGGGATGCAAATGAAGTGTGTCGTCTGCCAGAAGCGTCAAAGGGAGAAACTCTTACAAGGCGGTGAACACCTGCTTCGCTCTTCATGTAGCCGTATGCGTTTTCGCCCTCGATAATAAGTGTGGCAGATTTAAGTCCTGCTTCATCACCGTCAAGGAAGTCAACCATGCTAACCTTAAAGCCGTGCTTCTCACCCCAGTGTGAATACATTCTTACAAGCATCTCTGCCCAGTCCTGAGCCTCTGTTCCGCCAGCACCTGCGTGGAAAGTAAGCACAGCGTTTTTGTTATCGTATTCACCTGAAAGAAGTGTGCTGAGCGTCTGCTTGTCAAGCTCCTCAATAAAAGCCTCAACATTGTTTGAACATTCTTCAAACATGCTTTCGTCCTCTTCTTCATTAGAAAGCTCAATTATCATAAGTCCGTCATCAAAAGCAGCTTTCAAATCTTCATAAGCTTTGATTTTGCTTTTAAGTGAAGCTATTCTCTGAAGCACCTTCTGAGAATTTGCAAGGTCGCCCCAGAAATCCTCACCAGCGGTCAGTTCTTCAAGACGAGCCTGCTCAGCCTTCATATCTTCAAGACCGAGAGCCTCTTTCAGCTCTTTGAGCTTATCTTCATAGCCAAGCAATTTAAGTCTTAATTCTTCAAACTGTAACATATTAAACCTCTCAAACTAACAAAATTACTCTATTATATTGAATTATACAAGAAAATCCCAATAAAGTAAAGAAACTTTTCATATAAACATTGAAAAAAATTTATAAATCGTTTACAATATAACCCAAATATGTGATATAATACTCTTATAGAAAGATATTGGAGATAATTTCATGGATTACAAAAAAGAAATTTGCCCCGTCTGCCTTAAAGAATTTGCAGAGGGGGACGACATTGTTGTATGCCCCGAATGCGGCACACCCCACCACAGAGAATGCTGGAAAGAAAACGGCTGCTGTGCAAACATAGCAAACCACGGTGAAAGCTTTGAATGGCACAAAACTCAGCAGGCAGAAGAGCCAGCACCACAGCCCCAGCCTGACATTAACGCTCAGCAGGGCAGCACTAACGCACCTTTTCAGATGCCCGTTATTGACCCGTTAAACACATCTGACGACAGATTTGAAAATCTTTGCATGGCGGGTGTCAATGCAAACAAGGATGAAAAAACCAAGGACGGCATGAGAATCGGCGATGTTGCATTTTATATTCAGCAGAATGCACGCCATTACATCAACAAATTTATAAAGAATAAAAAAGTTACCTTCAACTGGGCGGCTCTTCTTTTTGGACCTGCGTGGTTCTTTTACAGAAAGCTTTATAAAGCAGGCGCAGTTTTCCTTGCTTTAACAGTTGCAATTTCACTTTTCACATATCCTCTTTCAGAGAAGCTTTATAAAGAACAGCAGGAAATTGAAAATATGATTTCATCAGAAAGTGAGAATGGCGAAAAGCTCACGATGGAAGAATATATGGCAATGGCACAAAATAAAGAATACTATAACAAAACCAAGTCATATGTTGAAAGAGCGGCAATTCTTCTTGCAGTGAGGGCAGTTCCTCACATTTTGGCGGCAATTCTGGCAAACGAAATCTACAGGCGCAAAATCAAAAGCGATCTTGGAGATATAAGCTCAGCATCAGAGGATAAAATGATGCAGCGAATGTTGATAGTTCAGAGAGGCGGTGTGTCTTTCCTGTGGGGAGCGATTGTGCTCTTTGCGGCAGATTACATTGTGCCTATGCTGATGTCGGCAGGCAGATTTATTATGGATTTATTTTAATTATGGAGGTTAAGAATATGAAAATCAAAAAGGCGGTTATTCCCGCAGCAGGTCTTGGCACAAGAGTTCTCCCTGCATCAAAGTCAGTTCCCAAGGAGATGCTCAACATTGTTGACAAGCCAGCTATTCAGTATATTGTTGAAGAAGCAGCTGCAGCAGGCATTGAAGATATACTTATTATCACAAACAGAGGCAAGGGCGTTATCGAAGACCATTTCGACCACAGCTACGAGCTTGAGGATCAGCTTTCAAAGAATCCCAAGAAAAAGGACATCTATGATGTAGTTAAAGAAACAGCTGATATTGCTAATGTTTATTTCATCCGTCAGAAAGAAACAAAGGGTCTTGGTCATGCAATTATGAAAGCAAAGTCATTCATCGGCAACGAGCCTTTCGCAATTCTTTACGGTGATGACGTTATCGTAAACTATGAGAACAACCCTGTTACAAAACAGCTTGTTGAAACATATGAAAAATACGGCAAGGGCGTTGTTGGTGTTAAGGAAGTTCCCCGCAAGGATGTTTCAAAGTATTGCTCACTTGATGTAACTCCCATTGACGATGTACTTATGGATGTTCACAAGATTATTGAGAAGCCCACAGAGGAGCAGATTATGTCCTGCTACTCAATCCTCGGCAGAGTTATTGCTCCCCCCTGCGTATTTGATTACCTTGCAGAGGATCTTGCAAACACTCCCGAAGGCGAAGAGCTTTATTTCACAGATACACTCAGCCGCCTTGCAAAAGAGGGCAAGCTCCTTGCGCAGGATTTTGACGGCATCCGTTATGATATGGGCAACAAGCTTGGTATTATGAAAGCCAACTGCGAGGTTGCACTCCGCCACCCCGAAATCGGCGATGAATTTAAAGCATACCTTAAAGACCTTGTAAAAGGCATTGAGGACTAATTGAATATTAAATAGCAAAGCCTCCGTTATCAACCGATAGCGGAGGTTTTTGTTTGTGAGTGCAGGCTCCCCTGCAATTTTTAACTTTATGCAAGTTTTAAAGTGTAAAGGAATATATTCATCAGAAGTTTAAGAATTTTTGCGTACCACACTGTTGCAAGTTTTTCTGAAAATGCCTTTTGCAAAAGGGAATCACTGCCATAAACGCCGAGGGTCATATAGGGATTTTCTGCGTCATACTGGGGAGCCTCGCCATTATTAAGTGTGAAATACAGCGTTCTTTCATTAACAGGAGTTACAGAACCCTGCATACAATATGAAACTGTTACCTCACAAGCGGATTTTTCTGCTTCTCTCAGCTGACCGTCATATTTAATCTCAACGCTTTCGTGCGGAGCAAGAACTGTCTTTTTTGGAATCGTGAATTTAACATCGCCCATACCCTTTGATGTAACCGCAAGAAGTCGCATATTATTCTTTTCTGAAACATTGGTTATAACAAGGGTGTTGTTTTTGCTTGTGATTTTGCCGTTTGGTGCATCTTTAAACTCAAAATAAACCTTACTGCTTTTATTTGATGTTGCTCTGAACTGCGGATATGCAGGGTCAGAATTTACATCCTTTAAATCGTCTGTAAGCAAAAGCTTCATTGCAAGCTCGGTTGTGTATTTATCCTTGATTGTCATGCCGTGGAAAAGTCCGCTGACAAACCAAGTGTTGTCGGGCAGATATGCAGTTGAAGCGTCAATTGTCATTGAGGGCGAAACATATGAATTATCGCCGTTAATTGCGGTATAGCCCTCTGCAAATTTTTTTCCGAAAGGTGCAACGGTTGCACCTGTTGAAGCGTTTGTGGTGATGATTGAATCTGAATTTTCCTGTAATCCAGTTACAGCTCCATTATCTGTGCCTGCAATGATGCTCACATCAACGCCGTATTCATCCCTTGCTTTTCTGAGGTTTTCGCCAAAGTTTGGCATAAGCTCATAATGAACATAATCTGACTTTTCAATAAGCTCTTTATTTTTAACGGGGTCAAGTCGCAGAGCCTTAACATCTTCATAATACTGAGCAGGGATGAAATCCCAAAGGCTGCCCCAGTTGCCCAAAGCACCGTCAAGAACATAGGGTATGACGAGCTTGATGATGTTATCAATTCTTTTAAGAGGCTGACTTTGAACAAGCCAGTGCAAGTCGGGCTCCCACATCATGCCGTGCTCTATAAAGCGAACAAGATTCTCTTCATCAAGGGTGGCTGTGCCGGAAAGAATATCATAGGCAAGTGCCGCACCGCCAATTGCGGGAACAGTGAGAACTGCGTTATTCACCTGCTTTTTGTAGCCGTAAAGTGAAAGATATGTTGCGGTGGTCTGTCCGCCGTGGCTGACAGCATAAATGTTAACCTTTTCACTGCCTGTGGTTTTAAGAACATCCTCAATAAATCTGTCAAGCTCTTTTGCACATTCAACTGTGCCTAATCTGAAATCGCAATTGAAAGTATAGAGCATATCGTAACCGCCCATGCGGTTGGCAATCTCTGCCTGAATTTCGGGTTCGGTTATGTAAAAATCCTTGCCCTGCTCCACAAGTGCTTTGGTTGAGCTTTCCTCTGCTGAGGTAAGATACGGCTTGATGTTATTGATGCTGTTGCCCCCATCATCAAGGGCAAGATGACCGTAAAGGTCGGTAACAGCTCCGCCAACATTTTTGGCAATCTGCTCATCTGTGAAAGTTGAAAATGCCTCTTTGGCTCGTTTATCAAAAAGAATAAAGTTTAAAAGGTAAGAAACGATTGCCTGAATATCAAATCCGCCCCAAGCCTGTGTTACTTTGCCATTGTCATCTGTCATCATCAGCTTGCTTGAGGAATAGCCTGCAACCATAATGACGGGGTATTCATTATCTTTTTTAGGCTTCTGTGCAAATGCGCAGACGGATGTTGAAATCAAAAGCACAACAACCATAAAAATACTTATTATTTTTTTCATAGAAATCACCTTCCGACAGATATTTTAACATAATATGAAAATTTTTCAAGATGATATAAGTTTATTTGCAAAGCGTGGCATAAAAAAGCGTCCCCATTTTCATAGGGACGCAAACGCTTCTGTTTATTTTACGAAGTTTTCAATAGCGGTCAGGTCAAGGAGCGATTTATCTTTGATAAATTCATAGAACGCTTTGACGATTTTCATATTGCCGCCAACGGAGTTGCTCTCTGCATTAAAGGGCATAACGGGATCATGAACGCTCTGACGAAGCAGGAACCAGCCGTCGCCGTTTTCACTGTCTGCTGAAACACGGATGCCGTCCCTGTTATCATCTGCAATCTGCCAACCCGATTTGCCATCAAAATATTCAACAAGCTCTTGGAGAACCTTTGCACCGTAATCTTTAAAATCATCACACTTGATGTTAAAGCGAAGCTCAACGGCTTCTTTTGGCTGTTTGAGAGTTGAAAGAATCTTTTGAATTGACTGAACGCCACCATTTTTTGCCATGTAAATGACGATTTTAGTCATAAGATATGCGCCGTCATCAAGATAATAATTCTCTTTAAATGCCGCATGACCAGATGTTTCCATTGCAAGGGGGCAGAATCTGCCTGCGTTATTCAGCTCAATCTGCTTATTGATAACATTCTTGTAGCCTCTCTTATAGCGGTAATGCTCACCGCCCATGGCTTCGATAAATTCACGCAAGCCGTCAGATGTTACAGAGTCAGTAACGATGACACCGCTCTGACCGTCAAGTGCAATAGCAGAAGCAAGAGCAACAAGGCTGTTGCGGTTAATCTCTTCACCGTTTTTATCAACACAGCCTGCACGGTCAACATCAGTATCAAAAATAATGCCTAAATCTGCGCCCGCTTTAACTGTTGCAGTGCAAACACTTGCCATAGCGTCTGCATTTTCGGGGTTAGGAATGTGGTTGGGGAACATTCCGTCTGGCTCAAGGAACTGGCTGCCCTCAACATCTGCACCAAGGGGAGCAAGAACATTGTTTGCATAAAATCCGCCAACACCGTTGCCTGCATCAACAATGATTTTGTAGCCTTTCAAGGGCTTCTCATAATCGTTCGCTTTAACTCCGTCTTTAATCATCTTGCGAAGTGAAGCGGCATAATCTTTCATATAATCAACAGCTGTTACAAGTGAAATGTCAGCTGTGATTTCTCCGCTCTGATTCTCTGCCATGGTGAGAATTTCAGAAATATCCTCGCCCTCAAGACCGCCCTCGGGGGTGAAGAATTTAAGTCCGTTTCTTTCCCACGGGTGGTGGCTGGCGGTTATCTGCACAGCACCGTCGCATTTAAGGTCAAGCACCGACATAAACATTGCAGGTGTGGAGGCAAGTGAGCAATCAAACACGCTGACACCCTTTGATGTAAGGGCAGAAATAACGGCGGATTTGATTCTCTCTGCTGAAACTCGTGAATCATGACCTACAGAAATTTTTAATTCACCGCAGGATTTACCTGTTTTTTTACAAAGGAAATCTGCAAAAGAAAGGGTGATGTTTTTTACTCTTTCATCGCTTAAAAATAAAGGCTCGCTTTCAAATCCGTCTGCGGCAAAGCCTCTGATGTCTGTTCCGCTTTTTAATGCTTTGTAGCTCATAATTTTCCTCCTTGTGTTGCAACATATTCATCTGAAATTTCTTTTAAAAATTTATACATTGGAGCAAGTGCCTTGTAGGCTTCTTCAAGCTCCTCAATGAGCTTCGGTGTGGTGAGCGTTTCAAAATCGTTCCTTGTAACCATAAAGCTGAGATATTTTACATTATAGTAAGGAAGCACAGCTGGGGACGGGTTGCCCGGCTTTGGCTTTTTGTAGCATTCACCAGAAAAGGCTGCGCCGATTTTTCTTGCACTTTTAACGGCATAGAGAAATTCCTGCTCACGCTCAATAAGATGACGGCGATAAATTGCCATCAGCGCAGGTGGCATAGAAAATCCGCCAACACCGTATGAGAAAAACTCCTGCCTAACCTCAAACCACATACAAGGGTGAGTTTCCCACTCCTTTTTAGGGCGCATAAACATCACCCACAGGTTATCTCTGTAAAGGTGCTTATCGTGAGTGTAGCGGTTATCTCGCCTTACCCTCGACACCATTCTAACAGGGTCAAGGTTCATCATATCGTCAATTTCATACATAAGGGGTGATAACTCCCCCGCTATCTGACGCATCGGGATGATAACGCTCTTTTTTATTTCTTCTTTATGTTCCTCATAAAAAGGCTTGCTGTTTTCAAATCTGTTTTGCGCAAGAAGCCACATAGCCTCTGCCGAAATTCCGTTATAAGCCATTAAATCAATCCTTTTTCATACATTTGCTGTGCCGCAAGCATTACGCCCGTTTTGGCACTGTAAAAGTTGATGCCGCCCTGCATCCACACTGCATATGGCGGACGAAGTGGACCGTCTGCCGAAAGCTCAATTGATGAACCGTTTGTGAATGCGCCTGCCGCCATAATAACTTTATCGTCATAGCCGGGCATATCCCACGGCTCGGGGGTAACAAATGCGTCAATTGGTGAGCCTTTCTGAAGTCCCTGACAAAAAGCGATAAGGTTATCGGCAGTCATAAGCTTAATTGTCTGCACAATATCGCATCTTTTATCTGTGCTCTTAGGTGATGTTTCAAAGCCAAGCTCCTCAAAAAGTGAAGCGGCAAAAACGGCTGTTTTAAGAGCCTCTGCAACAACATTGGGTGCGCAGAAAATACCAAGGAAAAGCTCACGGCTCATGCCGAGGGTTGCACCAACCTCCCTGCCAAGTCCTGGGGTGGTAAGTCTGCCTGCACACTTCTCAACAAGGTCGTGTCTGCCTGCAATATATCCGCCTGTGCGTGCGATGCCTGCGCCTGCATTTTTAATAAGTGAGCCTGCAATAAGGTCTGCGCCAACCTGTGTCGGCTCTATTTTTTCAACAAATTCACCATAGCAGTTATCAACAAAAACAATTGCGTTGCTGTTTTCTTTAACCACCTTAATGATTTCGCCAATCTCTTCACAAGAAAGGCTTGGGCGGGTTTCGTATCCCCTTGAACGCTGAATGTAAACAACATTTATTGTGTCATCAAGAGCCGCTTTAATTGCGGGCAGGTCAGGCTTCTGATTTTCGTTAAGATCAACCTGTTTGTATTTTACGCCAAAATCTGCCAGCGAGCCCATGTCTTTTCCCTTGCCGTCAATACCGATTGTGGAATGGATTGTGTCATAGGGAGTGCCAGTTACGCAAAGCATTGTGTCCCCCGTGCGGAGGATGCCGAAAAGACCAACAGTGAGGGTGTGAGTTCCACAGGTGAAATTGTGGCGGACGATAGAATCCTCTGCGCCAACAATATCTGCAAAAACCTCGTCAATTTTCTCTCGTCCTCTGTCGCCATAGCCGTAACCCGTGGAGGCGGCAAACATACTTTCGCTTATGCCGTTTTTAACAAAAGCAGAAAGCACCTTTTGCTGATTGTATTCGTTAATTTCTTCAATCTCGCTGAATTTGCCCTCAGCTTTTTTAAGGGCAATCTCTGAAGCGGTTTTAACTTTTTCGCTTATTTTAAAAAATTCGTTCATTTTCTTCACCTTTTTGTCTTTTAATCACTCTATTGGCACGCTGTGAACGCTGATTTTACCACATTTCTGCTTGCCGTAATTTATATTTACACCTTATTCTATTTTGCAGACTTTTTTTGTAAAACCGTAGCTTTTCTTTGTGTATCCCTGTGATTCATAAAATCCATGGGCTTTCTCTCTTTGAAGTCCGCTGTTGAGCAAGATAACGCTAACGTTATTTTTGCTTGCATAACTCTCAACTTTTTTAAGAAGATTTTTGCCTATTCCCCGTCCTCGGTATTCTTCCGCAACAGCAAGAGCGATAATTTTTACTGCATCATTTTCAACCTCAAAGGCGATAAACGAAACGGCACCGACA
>JAZLLI010000035.1:0-5459 GCA_045598085.1 Acutalibacteraceae bacterium | reverse complement strand
CCCTACGGTGTTATCGTGCCTTTTATGCTACAAGTTGAGTGAATATGTGCATAATTTAAGAATAGATTGCCACGCTACGCTCGCAATGACATAACCTTTCACTTCTTCACTATTCACTACAACCTATTACTTCAAATGGGTGTCCCGCCCGAAATTATTCATTATTCAATATTCGTTATTCATTGAATTGTGGATTGCCACGGTTGCGGTGCAACCTCGCAATGACAATGCCTACAATATTTTACTCAAATTTATCGTTGTACTGACATTCAGAGCGGGATGTCGAGGACGCCATCCCCTACAATTATCATTCAAAGCACATTGCAAAATTGGAAGCTTTCTACAACAGTTAGAGAACAATCCCTCAATCAGCTTCGCTGACAGCTCCCTTTACACAAGGGAGCCTTTTTATTGTGCAAATCAATCAGATATGTGCAATATTTAAAAGTAATTTGTCTTGTCTATTTGGAAGTAATAAGCCACTCCCCTACGGTGTGCCACCCACTTTTTCGCTATTCACTACAACTTATTACTTCAAATCGGGTGCGGGTGTCCCGCCCGAAATTATTCATTATTCAATATTCGTTATTCATTTGAATTGTGGATTGCCACGGCTTCTACGAAGCCTCGCAATGACAATACCGACAAGCTACTTTTCCAAAAGAAAGATTTTAGGTTTGGTATTTATTCGACTTCGTTTATTTCGACGATGCCATTTTTAAGGATGTAATTGAATCTTCGCTCTTTACCATTGGAATCTTTGATGTTTACAAAATAACTGCCCTCGTCCTTGGCGAAGATGGTGAGCTTACCGCCCTCAACGGTGGCTTCTGCGCCATTTTCACAATAAGAAACGGTGTAATCGCCCTCGCCTATAAAGCAGGATGATGTGTGCGTTTTTAATGCATGAGATTCATTCAAGTACAATCCACCGAAGCAGAGGAGCGCTGCACAGATAAATGCGATTATTTTTTGCTTTGTTTCTTCTGCAAAAATCAGAATGATGAAAACAACCTCAACCAAAATAAAAATGCAGGCTAAAAGCTGATGCGGGAAGCCATCATTTAAAAGAGTTGAAAAATGACCCGAAAATTCGATAAAGAACAGGAATGCGCTGGCTACGATTGCGTCAAGCGTGCCAATCCAGCTTTTATTTGCGCCCAGCCAAACCACTACGCCGCCCGGGAGCATAAGGAATGTCCATACAAGCCAGTATCTATAGTAGTTCCAGAAATCCGCTATGCTCAATGCACCAAACAGCAGCTGAATAACGTAAACCAACGGCTGACTTATAAGGAAAAACACGAAAACTTTCAGTGCGGCTTCAAGGGGCTTTTTGCAATTGATGCCGATAAGCACGGCAGGTACAAACCAAAACTCGAAGCACACGGCAATGTTATAAATTGATGTGCCTTTAAAAATGGGGATGAGTGCAATTGCCGCTGTGCCTGCACCGAAAGCCAGTGCCATAATGATGACTTTGAGCCAAGTCATTTTTATATTTTTTATCTTTTCAAGCATTATTTGACCTCCGCTCACAAAAGATGAAATTAGGCTGTCGCAAAAGCAACAGCCTGTTTCAAGATAGGAACTAATTAATTAAAATATTGTGTCGGCTTCCATATGCCAGCTTGCAGGAACAAGATGTGCATCAGCAGCATCGCCAACCTGCTTATAAACCTGCTCGGTTGTGGGCATATTCATGGGGAAATATCCGCCATGGTCTGAGAAAGATTTGATTTCAAGGTTGCAGATTTCGGGGAAGATGAGCCAAAGCATTGACTTACCGGGAACAACATTCCATGTGGTGATTGCAAAATATGTGCAATTGAAGAACTTGTTCCAGAAACCGCTTCTTGTGATTTTGTCGCTTACTTCCTCAAGGTCAGCCTTTGTGAGTGTCTTTGAGATGCTTATGTAGTCTGTAAGCTTTAAGAATGTGTAGCGATATGCTTCAACATTGTAGTAAAGTCCAGGACCGTCAACCATTGTGCCGAATGTGCCGACCGAAACTGTTCCGCCAGCGGGAACGGGATACACGCCGACCATAATCTCGTGGTCTGTAAGATTCTCAAAGTAAAGGAAAGAATGACCTTCAAACATTTTTGCACCGTCTCTGTAGCCCATTGTCATACGAGCAACAACTTCGTCATCTGCTGTGTTTGCCGCATTGGCAACAACAAATGAAAAGCTGCACATAAGAATTGCGACTACCATAAAAACAGAAATTATCTTTTTAAGGTTTTTCATTTTTTTCACTCCTTATGAAATTTGATTTCACTTTTTGTAAAGTAAAATCCCTACACAGTTGAGTATAGCACAACCAACTGTATATTTCAAGAGTAAAAGGAGGATATATTTTAGTAATATTGTAAATTTTAGCCGCAAAAAAAGACGATTATGCGTGGGTTTGCCAATTCATAATCATCTTTTGCATTTTTATTGATTATTTAATTAAGTTCGTTTTCTTTTGCCTTTTCCTCTGCCTTGGCTTTTTCTTTCATGGCGATGTCGTTAGTGTTGATTGAATCTTTGAAAACGAAGAAGCGGTCATAGAAAAACTCTGTAATGAGATTTGATGCCATTGTTACGATTTCAACGATATATTCGTTCACACCAGCATTGGCGGCAAGCGAGCCGAGCCAAGTTGAAAGCGGAGTGAAAACTGCATAAAACAACGCAACCTTGAGCATTGCAACAGGCACATTGTTGGCGGATTTGAATGTGAATTTGCGGTTGAATGTGAAATTCCACAAAACAGAAAGTATGAGCGATGGCAAATAGCATGCCCAATAAGGAAGCTCCTTGCCGAAAATGAGCTGTGGAAGCTCCTGCAAAGCGGTGAAAGATGCGAACTGAATTACACCTGCGGAAGCGGAGAAAAGTGCAAACTTAACTGCCTGAAGTATGTTTTCTTTTTTAGAAAGCTGTGTGCTTTCGCTGCTCATAATAAAACCCCCGAGTGGTGGAATACACCATTTTTATTATATAACAATTATAACATTTTTACATATCAAAATCAATATGTAATTTAGCCAAAATTGCACCGTGAATACATCAATAAATCTCAATGGAATTTGCGTTTTTGTATTGCAAAATTTCTTTAAATATGAGATAATAATCGTCAACGCTTATTTGACAGGGGGATGTTTCATGTCCGCAATTGACAAAAAAGAGATACAATATCTTAAAATGGTTCAGGACTTTATTGACAGAGAAGTTGTGAAGCTCAACAACCTTGCAGTTGAACTTGAAAACAAGGTTATGGACGAGGGTCAGAAGTTTTCTCTTGATAATCCTTACGCTTCTGTTTATGGCGGTAACATTGTAACCGAGCATCAGCACAGCATGGAGAGAAAAATTCAGCGATGTGAAAATGCAAAAAATGAGGCATTTTTCCTCCAGAAAATCAGAAACAATCCGTATTTTGCAAGGATTGATTTTGCTGAGGACGGCTATGACGCTGAGGAATTTTATATTGGCATCAAGACTCTTTTTGATGAAAAAGAATTGGCTCCATATGTTTATGACTGGCGTGCCCCTGTTGCATCACTTTTTTATGAAGATTTTGATGACGGCAAGGCTTATTTTGATGCTCCCTCGGGCAAAATTGAGGGCAAAATAGAAAAGCGTTATCAGTATAAATTCAAAGACGGTGAGCTGGCTTCATGCTTTGAAAGTGAGCTGAAAGTTGACGATGTGATTTTGCAAAAAGCGTTAAGCGAAAGCTCAACGGACAGGCTGAAAGTTATTATCAACAGTATTCAGAAAGAGCAGAACAGAGCTATCAGATTTGGCGGAGATAAAAATTTGATTGTCTGCGGCCCTGCGGGTTCGGGCAAAACATCTGTTGGTTTTCACCGCCTTGCGTATTTGCTTTATGCAAACAGAAACAGCCTTTCTTCTGCTGAAATTGTGATGTTCACAGGCAGTGATATTTTTGCAAGCTATGTTTCGGATATTATCCCTGAGCTTGGCGAAGCTCCAATTAAGGACTTCAATTTTTATAAGATGATTTCAAGACAGCTTGGGTCAATTAAATACAGCGACTACTACTCTTTGACAGAAAGTATCCTCACAGGAAACAAAAAAAGAGTGGCAGAAGCGAAGATAAAATACTCAAAAAAATTCATTGATTTTCTTGAAAAATATGTGATGGAAAAATCTGTTGGATTCACAGGATTTTCTCTTTATGGCGATGAGGTTTACAGTGGCGAAGAAATTGCCGCACTTCTTTCTAAGAAAAGAAAAATCAGAAAGTTCAACGATCAGTTAAGAATTATCACCGCATATTCACAAGAAAAAATTGATCAGTATTTTGCTGAAAATTACAACAAAATTTATGATATTCTCAACGAGGAAACAAGCATACTTGATGAAACGGCAGAGCAGGTTTCTAAGATGCGTGAGGAGATAAAAAATCAGGCTCGTCAGAAGCTCCAGAAAGAGCTGGAGGGCAACGATTTTCACACCCTCGGCGAGGTGTATGAGCAATACGAAAAAGAGAACAATTGCACCACTCCCCTTTTCAAAAATTACAAGAAAAATCTTGGCAGAAATTTCATTGAGTTTGAGGATGCAATTCTTATTATTTATATTAAATGTCTGCTTGGCAAAATTGCGCTTCGCACCAATGTGCGCCATGTTTTGATTGATGAAGCACAGGATTTTTCACCGATTCAGCACAAAATCATCAAATATCTTTATCCAAAGGCGAATTTCACCATTCTGACAGATGCAAGACAGGCAATTTTCCCCTTTATAAACAGCACTGATATGGCGGAGCTGGCTTCTATTTATGAAGCGGAAACGATGGAGCTTAAAAAGAGCTTCCGCTCCACAAAAGAGATTAACGCTTTTGCAATGAAGCTTCTTAGAAATGTGGACTATGAAACATTTGACAGAAGCGGTGAAGAACCTGAAATTATTGAAACAAAAAATGCAATTGATGAGATAAAAACAAGTCTTAAAAATGTTGAAGGTTCTGCCTGCGTTATCACAAAAACTACCGCACTGGCGAGGGAAATTTTTAACAAGCTTATCCAAGAATTTGATGTTGAAATTTATGACGACAGAAAGAAGATTTTTTCTGATAAAATCGGCATTATGCCTGTGGCTTATACAAAGGGGCTTGAATTTGACAATGTAATTATTGTGAGCAACAGTGAAAGTGATTTTTATTCAGAAGGCAGTGAGCCGTTCCTTTATATGGCATCAACAAGAGCGTTGCACAAGTTAAAAATCCTTAAAGAAAATTAAAAAATGCAGACCGTGGAAAAAATCCTGCGGTCTGCATTTATTTTTATATGCTGTTTTGATCTCATCACGAAGAGAAGAAGCTCATGGAGTCCATGGGTCTATGGTAGCAAAGCTGGGCGAAGGGAGAAGCGGGGTTGGGGTTAACGATATTAACGCTCCACTCTGTTCCGTCATCGCACTGAGATGAGAAGAATGTCATA
>JAZLLI010000034.1:0-12612 GCA_045598085.1 Acutalibacteraceae bacterium | reverse complement strand
TAAATTTTGTACATAGTAACTTATTTTGTAGAATAAAACGGCTCCCTTGTGTAAAGGGAGCTGGATTTGGCGAAGCCAAAGACTGAGGGATTGTCTTTAAAAAGTAAAATACCTGCTTAATTTAAACGAACAATCCTCCCGACTCACTGCGTTCGCCACCCTCCTTTACACAAGGAGGGCTTCCCTAAAATTTCAATTTTTTTAAAAATAAATTTTCTTGGTAACATTGCTTTCTTAATTAACATAAAGCTTTAGCTGTTACAAGGTAGTAGGGGATGGCGTCCTCGACATCCCGTTAATGATTAAAAAAGCCGTGGCAATCCACTCTTACAATACGCACAAAACAAGCCGTAGCACCCCACAAAAAATCACGGGCAGCACCGCCACCCGTGAAAGATTATTTCAATAAATCTTTCGGAAAGCCATTCTCAAACTCACCTTTATACACTATTGACCCGTCATAATGATACTCAATCCCTTTTCCGTGTGGTATGCCGTTAATCCAATCACATTCAATAAACATTGACCCGTCAGAGCAATAAAAAGCCCCTTTTCCGTGCTTCAAGCCATTAACCCAATCACCATCATAAATTTTTGACCCGTCAGAACAATACGAAGTCCCTTTTCCGTGCCTTTTGCCGTCAACCCAATTACCCTCATACAGTTTCGTTCCGTCAGGGCGGTACTCAATCCCTTTTCCGTGTCTTTTACCATCTTTCATCTGACCCACATATTTATAACCATCTTCATCAACAACAGTTGCAGTATCATCATCAAATTCTGCTTCATATCTTAATGACCCGTCATTGTTAAATACATTAAACTTTCCGTTCTTCTTGCCGTTAACCCAATCACCCTCATACAGTTTTGACCCGTCAGGGCGGTACAAAGTGCCTTTTCCGTGATACTTGCCATTTTTTAATTTACCTTCATATCTGTACCCGTTTTTGTCAACATCTATAGCACCATATTTTTCAGTCATTGAAAGTAAATTGTTTTCCTTTTTCACTGGTTCAGCCTTAACAGCTTCTGTAATTTCTGTAATTCCAGTGTAATTAATAACTTCTTTAAGCATATTTGCCATTTCACTGTCGTTTTCATCAATGCTTTCAACACATTTTATCTGATAATTTATAAGAAGATAATCAAATTCATCGTTGAGTTCAAGACTTTTTTCAATCTGAATAGGAATTATATACTTTCTATATCTTATTGCCAATTTAATCTCCGCTGTAATATCAGGTGAAGTCTGTACCAGTTCAGTAAGAACAAGCACAAAGCAACTGCAATTTTTTATTGCTTGATTTATTGCTGCAGGGTGAGATTTACCTGCCTCAATGCTTTCAGGTGCCATCCAGCACTTAATATTATTATTTTTAAAAAGATTACGCAAAGCATCTGCCTTATCTTTATTTTCAGTTTTATAACTTATAAACGCATATCCCATAATTTTCACTCCGACCGCAAAAATTCCAACTACCATTATATCACACATTTTTCCAACATTCCACACAAACCGAAACTTTTTTGCCCCCGATTTATCATTTTGTACAAATTATTTACCTCAAATCCTATGTTTTCGGTATTGTTTTTTTCGTTCTATTATGGTATTATATTACTAACCATGATAGGAGGTAGAATCATGAAAAAAATTATTTCGGTAATTCTTTGTATCGCTATGCTTATTTCAGTTGTAGCAATCCCTTCTTTTGCTGCTAAAACTGAGGTTAAGTCTGGCACAATGGAATCCGTATTCGCAGAAGGCAAAGACAGCCTTATCGTTTTCGTAACTGGTATTGGTCAGTCCCGTTCATACTCTTTTGATGAGAAATACACAAAAGAGGGCGCATTTGAAAAGGGCACTCTTCAGGATTATGAAAACTATGCTCCCCTTATTGCTAACGGTGATTTCCTTGACCGTTGGAATCTTTTTGAGCCATCATTTGATGCTAAAGCAGTTGTAAGCATCGTTGTTCTTCTTGCAGAGATGGTGTTCTCACGCATCACTGGCATCAGAATTATTTCTGACAGAACAATTGGCGCTGTTGTTTCAAACATCTTCAAATACAACATTGTTGACGAAGAGGGCAACCTCCCCGCAAATGTTGTAACTCCCAGATACCCAATGCCCGTTTCAGAGTATCCTGGTATCACAGAGGATGACGGCACATTCTTCAGTGAAGCAAAGGCTCGTTTCTATTCATCAATTCCCTGTGAAGAAATCGCAAAAGAGAAATTCGGCGACGATTTTGAAGACCATATCTATTGCTTCAACTTCCCCACATTCTCTTTCATTCAGAAGAATGTTGCAGCTCTTCACGAGTTCATCGAAACAATTCTTAAAGAGAATAAGCTTGGCGCAGACGAGGTTGTTCTTGTTCCCATGAGTATGGGTGCTTCTGTTGTAAGCCAGTACCTTGCTACATATCCCACAAGAGCCGACAACCACGTTCTCCGTGTTGTCAGCATCGTTGGTTGCTGGAACGGCAGTGATGTTGTTTCTGACCTTCTCAGACTTCACTATGTTGATAATTCTCCCGAAGAATTCTACGGCGGACTTATGAGCGAAGTTTTCAACAGCTTCCTTAATATGGAGCCTCTCGGTGATGTTATCATCCTTATTCTTCGACTTCTTCCCAAGGCAGATATAAGACAGTTCCTTGATCAGGCTCTTGGCATTTTCGGTCAGAAGATGCTCCTCGGTGCTTCATCTCTTACAGTTCTTATTCCCTCATATGATTATGACGAGCTGAAAGACCTCATTAAGGTTGAATCAGTTAAGAAAGAAACAGAGATTTATCACAAGGCACAGAGCACAATCAAAGAGCGCTTTGAGAAGCTCGATAAAGAAGAGGGCATCAAGTTCTCATTCATTTCAGGTTACGGCCTTGCATTCGGTGAGCAGACAGGCGACTACATGGGCTTCGGCTTCATGAACAGCGCTCCCAAGACAAACAGCGACGAGGTTATCAACATCAACTCAACTGCACCCGGCACAGAGTATGTTGCTCCCGGCGAAACATTCGCTTCAACAGACGGCAGAGTTCTTTCACCTGACGGAAGCATTGATATTGCTAACACATATTATAAGGATTCAACATGGTTCTTCTATAAGCAGAAGCATGAGCTTGAATACAACAACACAGCAATTTCACTTGCAATTGAGCTTGCTCTCGGCAGAATCAAGACAGTTGCAGATTGCGACAACGCAGACGAGGACGCATTCTATTATCCTCAGTTCAATGGCGCAAGAAACCTCAAGAAGTTCAATGGCTATGTTGAAGAGCTTGATAATTATTGCAAGTCAACAGGCTATACCCTCACAGCAGACCAGCAGAAAGTTTATGACGACGCTATGGCTATGAAGGCAAGCAGAGTTAATGACTTTGATAAGGACAACGCTCTTATCGAGCAGTTCCGTGATATTCTTGTTGACCTCGGTCTTGAGGAGTCCAACGCTCCCACAACAGCAGACGGCATCCTTGCAGGTATCGGCGATGCACTCACAGCAGTTGCAATGTTCATCTTTGGACCAAGAGGATATTTCGATTGGATTAAAACTCTTTAATCTATCGCAGGCTTGCACTTTTGCGCAGACCGAAAAACAAAATAGTAGTAATAATGGCTATGGGGAAACCTGTAGCCATTTTTTTAGTTATGTCATTGCGAACGAAGCGTGGCAATCCACAATTTGAATGAATATTGAATAACGAATAATGAATAATTGACGGCGGGACACCCGCACCCGTTTAAGGTAATTAGTTGTAGTGAATAGTGAAGAGGTGAAATCTGCACCGAGTCAAAACAATGTCATTGCGAGGCTTCGCAGAAGCCGTGGCAATCCATTCTTAAATTTCGCACAAATTCGCTTGATTTGCAGTGTTAAAAGCATAAGCACATCGTAGGGGCGAACTGTGTTCGCCAGCTTTGTATTATAAAATTAAATGGTTTTTCAGGCTTGCTTCTCTCGTATAGAAAGTAGATAAAAGATAATATATAATAGATAATAGTGAAAAAGTAATAGTGGACGGCACGCTGTAGGGGATGGCGTCCTCGACATCCCGAAACTTACATTTGAATGTCAGCATAAAAAAGCTTCCCTTGGGCGAAGTGGCAAAATCTTTGATTTTGACGATAGGGGTTCTTTTGAAGTAAGAAGTTGTAGTGAATAGTGAAAAAGTGGACGGGACACCGTAGGGGAAGGACTCGCTCTTCCCGAATTTATTTGTACCGAGCCAAAGTTTTGTCATTGCGAGATTTCGCAGAAGCCGTGGCAATTCATTCCTATATCAAGCATCTCCCAAAACTTCAATAAACAAAATTATACCACTTCACCACCTTGATTTATTGCTGTTTTGCCTTGTCTAAGGTTCGATTTTGTAAAAATAATATGAATTCCACTTTATTGTTACTTAATTTTGTTGCAATTTTGCACAATGTGTGGTAGAATGAAAAAGCAAAAAAATTATACATAAAGGTGATAAATTTGGCAGATAAGTATTTAATTATCAATGCAGACGATTTCGGAATGTGCCAGTCGGCAAACGATGCAGTTATGGATCTTTTCAAAAGTGGTGGAATTAAATCCTCAACTATTATGATGCCCTGCAAATATGCCGCTGACGCTGTTAAGTTTTCTATTGACAACCCACAGTACGCTATCGGTATCCACCTCACGATGACAAGTGAGTGGGGCAGATACAACTGGGGACCTATGACAGACGGTAAGAGCCTTAAAAATGAAAAAGGCTTTATGTGGCCCGAAAGTGATGACTTTGCTCAGCACGCTGACCTTGAAGAAACACGCCTTGAAATCATTAAGCAGATTCAGACAGCTCTTGATATGGGCATGAAACCCTCTCATGTTGATAACCACATGGGTTCACTTTACGGTCTTGAGGGCAACCTCAAGCTCCTCCCCACAACTCTTAAGGTTTGCCGTGATTTTGGCTATGCTTTCAGAATGTGCACAAAGCCCCTTAAATCACAGTGTCCCGAGGGAACACCTTATCTTCTTTATGCCGCAGCTTGCCGTGTTTGCGGTTTGCTCAGCAAAAAATATGGTGTTATGATGCCCGATTATCTCATTTTCCCCGAATGGAATGACGAAATGAGAACAAGCTATGAAAGATACAGAGAAATTTTCCTTGAAAATATCGTAAAAATTCCCAACGGTATCAGCGAAACTTATGTTCATCCCTCAATGGAAAGCGATGAAATTAAATTCATCACCGCTCGTTGGAGAGATAGAGTTTGGGAGTATCAGCTTATGAAAGATCCCAAAACAGAGCAGCATCTTAATGCTCATGGCATTGAGCTTATCAGCTACAGAGAGCTTATTAAAATGAAATCCAAATAATAAAAAGCCGCCCTCAACGGCGGCTTATTTTGAATCAACAAGGAGGCAGTTTTATGGCGAAAATTATCAGTGGCAAAGAGGTTTCAGCCTTCGTCAAGGGCGAGGCTGCAAAAGAAGTCAAAAAGCTCAACGAAAAAGGCATTTCAGTGTGCCTTGCAGTGATTCTTGTTGGTGCAGACCCGGCTTCAACTGTTTATGTAAACAACAAAAAGAAAGCCTGTGAAGTCTGCGGAATCAAGTCCTTGCAGTATCTTCTGCCCGAAAGTACAACCGAGCAGGAGCTTCTCGCACTTATTGAAAAGCTCAATAATGATGACGAGGTAAACGGCATACTTTGCCAGCTTCCGTTGCCAGAGCATATTAACGAAGAAACAGTTATCAACGCTATTTCTCCTAAAAAAGATGTTGATTGCTTCCACCCCGAAAATGTCGGCAGGCTTCATATCGGCAACGGCATCTTCAAGCCTTGCACCCCTGCGGGAGTTATGGAAATGCTTCATTTTGCAGGTGTTCAGGTGCGTGGCAAAAAATGCGTAGTTGTTGGCAGAAGCAACATTGTTGGCAAGCCAATGGGCGCACTTCTGATGGCGGAGGACGGCACGGTTACAATCTGCCATTCCAAAACGCAGAATCTTGAGGAATACACCAAAAACGCAGATATTCTCGTTGTTGCTATGCGTCAGCCAAGATGTATCACAGGCGATATGGTCAAAGACGGTGCCGTTGTTGTGGATGTTGGCATCCACAGGCTTGATGATGGCAGCCTTTGCGGTGATGTTGACTTTGATTCCGTTGAAAAGAAAGCGTCATATATTACCCCTGTTCCTGGCGGAGTTGGACCAATGACCATAGCAGTTTTAATGCAAAATACCGTTACTGCGGCAAAAATGCAGAACGGATTGATTTAAGGTGATTTTTATGAAAAAATTTGCAGCATTTTTCCTTTCAGTTGCTCTTCTTTTAAGCCTTGCTTCGTGCAAGGTTGCAGATAAAGCAGATAAAAAAGACAGCGGTGCAAATAACACAACTGTATCTTCGCAAAAAGGCGAAGATGGCAAAGACGGCACAGCAGATAAATCTTCACAGAATGCTGAAACAAAAGCAACCACAACTGTGGATTATTCCAATGTGATTAAAAAGCTCAACAGAAAAGAAAAAGCACTTGTTGAAAAAATGGGTAAAACTGAAAAGGGCAAAAAGATTGTTGCCTTTTTTGGTGATGAATTTGAAACACAGTTTGTCGTTGTAGATTTTAAAAACGGCAAGGTTTCATCTGTAAAGAATTATCGCTTTTTCAAGGATGAATCCAAATATACAGCATACAGTATGCTTGCTGAGAAGCTTCCCAATGATTTCACCGACCATAAGGAAGAAAAGTGCGTTGAGCAGAATCAGACAAAGCAGTATATAAACAAAACCTATGACGATATGGAAAAGCTTCTCCACGGCTACGACCATATGTAAGAGGTGAATTATGGCTGTTTTTAATGAAATAAAAAAGAATTTTGGCTTTGGCTGTATGCGCCTTAAAAACGAAAACGATGTTGTTGACCTTGAAGAGTTCAAAAAAAGCGTAGATGCTTTTATGAAGGCTGGCTTCAATTATTTTGATACCGCCCACGGCTACCTCAGCGGTAACAGTGAAACCGCAGTGAGGGAGTGCCTTACAAAGCGTTATGACCGCAGTGAATACATCCTGACCGATAAGCTTTCAGGTGGATTTTTTGAAAAAGAAGAGGATATTCGTCCGCTTTTTAATTCTCAGCTTGAAGCCTGCGGTGTTGACTATTTTGATTTTTATCTTTTCCATGCTCTCAATGGCAATTCTTATGAAAAATACAAAGCCTGCAACGCTTTCTCTGTTGTTGACGAGCTTAAAAACGAGGGCAAAATAAAGCATATTGGTATGTCTTTCCATGATAATGCCCGTGTGCTTGATAAAATTCTTACTGAACAGCCACAGATTGAAGCTGTTCAGCTTCAGTTTAACTATCTTGATTATGATTCTCCCGTGGTTGAGAGCCGTGAATGTTACGAAGTTTGTGTCAAGCACGGCAAGCCTGTTATTGTTATGGAGCCTGTCCGTGGCGGTAAGCTTGTAAGGCTTCCCGATGAAGCAAAGGCTGTTTTTGATGAATTTGAAGGTAGCTATGCCAGCTTTGCCATAAGATATTGTGCTTCGTTTGATAACATCTTTATGGTGCTTTCCGGTATGGAAGACCTCGCAATGGTTGAGGATAACATCAGCTATATGAAAGACTTCGTTCCTCTTTCAAAGGCAGAGTCCGAAGCTGTGAGCAAGGTTCAGCAGATACTTAAAAAGCAAAATGAAATTCCCTGCACCGCCTGCCGTTATTGTGTGGATAATTGCCCTGCGGAAATTCCAATTCCAGAAATAATTGCCTGCTATAATTCCCATCTTTCCAATAAAAACTGGGAAAGTGGCTGGTATTACGGCAACGCAACAGCCAATAAAGGCAAGGCAAAGGATTGCCTTAAATGCGGATGCTGTGAGGCGGAATGCCCTCAGCATATTGAAATAAGAGATGTGCTGAAAAAGGCATCTCAGGTGTTTGACAATGACTGATATTGAAAAAGCAAAAAATATATATTCTGACGGTGGATTTTCCTGCGTTATGTGCAGGGGAGAGGATGTTATCACCAGCACAGAAAGTGGCATTAAACCGCTTATGAAGCTGTGCAAAGGTGAAGCTTCTCTTTGCGGATTTTCTGCGGCAGATAAAATTGTTGGCAAGGCGGCGGCTTTCCTTTATGCAAAGATGGGTGTAACCGCTGTTTATGCCGATGTTTTGAGCGTGGCAGGGGAGAGTGTGCTGAAAAAATACGGCATAGCCTATTCATATAATATTCTCACAGAGAAAATTATCAACCGACTTGGCACAGGCATCTGCCCTATGGAAAGTGCGGTTGAATCTGCAAACGATTTTGAAAGTGCGTATTCAATTCTTTTGGATAAAATCCACTGAATTGATGATAAAAAACGACATAATTTTTAAAAATTTATTGACTTTTTCGGTATTTTATTATACTATCAAGTTGATAAATTTTTTTATATTTTTTAGCCTTATATGGCAAAGAGAGGGGCTGCATAATTGAAAAACAATCCTGTAGTAATCGATTTAAAAAATATCTCCGTCAGCTTTGGAGATAACCAAATTTTAAACAATCTCAATCTGTATATTCGTGATAAAGAGTTTATAACTCTGCTTGGTCCTTCGGGTTGCGGAAAAACCACAACCTTGAGGGTAATTGCGGGCTTTCTTGAACCCGATAGCGGTGATGTTCTCTTTAGCGGAAAGAAAGTGAACGGTGTACCGCCTCATAAGAGACAGGTGAACACCGTTTTTCAGCGTTATGCACTGTTCCCGAATCTGAATGTTTATGAAAATATCGCATTCGGGCTTCGTCTTAAAAAGATGAAAGACAGCGAAATTCGTGATAAGGTTAAAGAAATGCTGGCTCTTGTTAACCTCAAGGGCTTTGAGCGCCGTGCGGTTGATTCGCTTTCAGGCGGTCAGCAGCAGCGTGTTGCCATTGCAAGAGCGTTGGCGGTTGACCCAAAGGTTCTTTTGCTTGATGAGCCTCTTGGTGCACTTGACCTTAAACTTCGTAAAGATATGCAGGTGGAGCTTAAAAATATCCAACAGCGTCTTGGCATCACATTTATTTATGTTACCCATGACCAGGAAGAGGCTCTTTCCATGTCAGATACCGTTGTTGTTATGGACGGCGGCGACATTCAGCAGATTGGCACACCCGAGGATATTTATAACGAGCCAAAGAACGCATTTGTTGCAGATTTCATTGGCGAAAGTAATATTCTTGACGGCACAATGCTTGCCGATTTCAAATGTGAATTTTCTGGCGCACAGTTTGAATGCCTTGATAAAGGCTTTGCCACTGGCGAGGCTGTGGATGTTGTTGTTCGCCCCGAGGATGTTGACATTGTCCCTGTTGAAAAAGGTATGCTCACAGGCGTTGTAACCTCCGTAACCTTCAAGGGCGTTCATTTTGAAATTATTGTTGACATCGGCGGCTTTAAATGGATGATTCAGACAACCGATTATGAGGCTGTTGGCAACAAAATCGGTCTTTTCATTGAGCCTGATGCAATACATATTATGAAAAAGTCAAAATACTCTGGTATGTTTGGCGATTACAGCTCTTTCAGTGATGAAATTGAACATCTTTCAGACATCGTTGAGGAGGAGTGAAAATGAATAAAAAGTCAACTTTTTATCAGAAGCTCTGTGCCTCACCCCATATTCTCTGGTCGGCAATTTTTATTGTTGTGCCGCTTTTGATGGTTGCCTATTATTCTTTCACAGATGCAAACGGCAGCTTCACTATGGAGAATATCTACCGTCTGACCGACTATACCGATACATTCCTCCGCTCATTGTGGTATGGCATAATCGCCACACTTATCTGCCTTGTGATGGCTTACCCGATAGCCTATTTCATCTCGCAGTCAAAGGCGAGGGCGCAGACAACCATGATTATGCTTGTTATGATACCAATGTGGATGAATTTCCTTATCCGCACATATGCGTGGATGAATATTCTTGAGGATTCCGGTGTTATCAACAAGATGCTTATATTCCTGCATCTTCCCAATCTTCATATGATTAACACACCCTCAGCGGTTATCCTCGGTATGGTGTATAACTTCCTGCCCTATATGATTCTGCCTATTTACTCCGTTCTCACCAAGCTTGATAAAAGCCTTGTTGAAGCGGCGCAGGATTTAGGCGCAAACAAAATCAATGTATTTTTAAAGGTGATTTTCCCCATGTCCGTTTCGGGCATTGTTTCGGGTATTACCATGGTGTTCGTTCCAAGCGTCAGCACATTCTATATTTCTCAAAAGCTTGGCGGCGGCACATTTGCCCTTATCGGCGATATTATCGAAATGCAGTTTCAGGTGTCCAATAACTTCAACTTCGGTGCGGCGTTGTCCCTCGTGCTGATGGTTCTCATTCTTATCTGCATGGCATTTATGAATAAGTTTTCTGACACTGAAGATGCGGGAGGAGGAATGGTCGTATGAAAAAAAGTGCCTTCTCTAAAATTTATATTTTTCTCATTTTCGCATTTTTGTATGTGCCGATTCTCATAATCTGCGTGTATTCATTCAACGCTTCAAACAGTACGGGCGTTATGACAGGTCTTTCTGTTAAATGGTATGCGGAGCTTTTCAAAGATAAAGTTACCCTCCATGCCTGCTATAACACAATTATCCTTGCCATAACCTCCGCCATAACCGCCACAGTGCTGGGTACGCTTGCGGCAATCGGCATTGATAAAATGAAAAAAGGCTGGCGCCGTTCAATGCTTATGACGGTTACAGACATTCCCATGATGAACCCCGAAATCGTAACAGGTGTTTCAATGATGCTCCTTTTCGTTTTCATCGGTGCATTTCTTAAAATCAACGGCGTGTTGGGTTTCTGGACGCTTTTCATCGCCCATGTAACATTCAGCTTGCCATATGTTATTCTGAATATTATGCCGAAACTCAAGCAGATTGACCCGCACCTTGCCGAGGCTGCGCAGGATTTAGGCTGTACCCCTGCCAAAGCATACTGGAAAGTTATTCTCCCTGCAATCAAGCCGGGCATTATCTCAGGCTTTATTATGGGATTTACTCTTTCTCTTGACGATTTCATTATCAGCTATTTCGTCAGTGGACCAAAATTCCAGACTCTCCCAATCCGCATTTATTCAATGACAAAGAAAAGGGTTACACCCGATATGTACGCCCTTTCAACAATCATTTTTGTTGTCATTTTGGTGATGCTCATTATCATCAACCTTTCTGATTTAAAAGGCGACAGCAAAAAACGCAAAAAGGGGGCAGACTGATGAAAAAGATTTTATGTGTAGTTTTTTCCGTTCTGCTTGTTGCCCTTTCTGCAATGCCTGCCTTTGCCGTTGAAACCAAAAATTATGACCACCTCCGTGGCACAGAAATCAATGTGTATAACTGGGGCGAGTACATTTCAGACGGCTCTGACGATTCAATTGATGTAAATGCCCAGTTTGAAAAAGAAACAGGCATCAAGGTCAACTATAATACATTTGATTCCAACGAAAATATGTATAATAAGCTCAAGGGCGGCGGAGCAAACTATGACATTGTTATCCCGTCAGATTATATGATTGCCCGCCTTATTGAAGAGGGACTTGTGCAGAAAATCGACTTTTCCAATGTTCCAAATTATGCGAATATTATGGATAAATACAAGAACCTCTATTTTGACCCCAACAACGAGTATTCTGTGCCGTATAATGTTGGTATGGTTGGTGTGATTTATAACACTAAAATGGTTGAGGGTACACCCGACAGCTGGGATTTATTGTGGGACGAAAAATACTCGGGGCAGATAATGAATTTCAATAACCCTCGTGATGCTTTTGGTGTGGCGCAGTTCAAGCTTGGTATCAGCATCAACACAACCGATGCCAACGAGTGGGAGCGTGCATACGAAGAGCTGAAAAAACAGAAGCCACTTGTCCAGTCTTATGTTATGGACGAGGTTTTCAATAAGATGGAAAGCGGAGAAGCCGCCATTGCGCCGTATTACGCAGGAGACTTCCTCACAATGTACGATAATAACCCTGACCTTGCATTCTTTTATCCAAAAGAGGGCATGAATATTTTTGTGGATTCCATTTGCATTCCCACCAGCTCACAGAATAAGGAAGCCGCAGAGCTTTATATAAACTTCCTTGCCCGTGAGGATATCGCCCTTGCCAATGCGGAGTATATCTGCTACGCAACACCTAATAAAAAGGTGCTTGAAAATGAGGATTATTCGCTTCGTGATGAAGAAATTCTCTACCCTGCAAATCAGGATGAGCTTATAACGGAATATTTCCATAATCTCGACCCCGATACGCAGTTTATCATGACATCCTTGTGGGATAACCTGAAGATTGACGGCAACGAAATCACAGGTGTGTATATCGGCTTAATCTCATTCTTAGTGATTGTGGCAGTGCTTGTAATTTTCACAACTGTCAGAAAAAAACGCAGAGCGTCATATTATGATTAAAAAATACCGCTGAAAGATAACCTCTTTCGGCGGCTTTTTTATTAGTATTTATTATTAAATTTTGCACATATTCACTTAATTTGTACTAAAAAAATCACGATAACACCGTAGGGGAGGGGCTTGTGTCCTCCCGATTTTATTTGCACCGAGCTAAAACAATGTCATTGCGAGGCT
>JAZLLI010000033.1:0-44707 GCA_045598085.1 Acutalibacteraceae bacterium | reverse complement strand
TCAACTTTTTTAAGAAGATTTTTGCCTATTCCCCGTCCTCGGTATTCTTCCGCAACAGCAAGAGCGATAATTTTTACTGCATCATTTTCAACCTCAAAGGCGATAAACGAAACGGCACCGACAAATCCTACAACGTTGCCACCGTAACAGGCAACAAATATTTTATAAGTTCCTGCTGAAAGCATTCTGCTTATCCTGCCGCTCAATTCATTCACGGGAATATCATAGCCCAAATCATTTTTTAGAATTTCTTTTACCGCAGCTGAATCTGAGGGCAGAAATTCTCTGTAAAAGATCTCACTCATAACATTTATATTTATTCTATAGGCAGGCTGGCAACAGCATTGAGCGATAAATCTGCCGTGTTGCCGCTGATAAACTCAAAATATCCCTGTGAAGCAACCATTGCTCCGTTATCTCCGCAATATTTAAGCTCGGGAAAATACAGCTCCCATCCACGCTTTTCGCAGGTTTCTGTCATTCTGCGCCTTAAAACGGAGTTTGCAGAAACACCGCCTGCAAGTACGATTTTTTTGTAGCCAAGAGTTTCGGCAGCTTTTGCGGTGTTTTCAATAAGACAATCCACAACCGCATTTATATATGAAGCACCAAGGTCGGGAATGCTGATCTCTTCGCCTTTTTGCTTCGCATTATTTATTGTGTTGAGTGCGGCAGTTTTAAGACCCGAAAAGCTGAAATCATAGGGAGCATTATCAACCCTTGGATGTGGCATTTTGTATGCCTTTGGGTTGCCGTCCTTTGCAACTCTGTCAAGGTTAAGTCCGCCGGGGTACGGAAGTCCCATAGCTCTTGCGGCTTTATCCATAGCTTCACCTGCGGCATCATCATGGGTGTAGCCGATAATTTTATAGTCGGTGTAGTCCTTAACCTCAATAATATGGCTGTGTCCGCCACTTACAACAAGGCAGAGGAAAGGCGGTTTAAGCTCCTCAAAGGTGATGTAATTTGATGCGATATGTGAACGCAGATGGTGAACAGGCACAAGTGGCTTGCCGCTTGCAAAAGAAAGTCCCTTTGCGAAGTTCACACCAACAAGAAGTGCGCCAATAAGACCGGGGGCATATGTTACGGCAATTGCATCAATATCTGAAAGAGTGCAGTCAGCATCAATCAAAGCCTCTTTCACAACACCGCTTATTGCCTCGGCATGGCGGCGGGATGCGATTTCTGGCACAACTCCGCCATAGATTTTATGCTCCTCAACCTGCGAAGCAACCACATTTGAAAGAACAACTCTGCCATCCTCAACAACGGATGCGGCAGTTTCATCACAGGATGATTCAATTCCAAGTATTTTCATAATGTATATCCTCACTATATCGAAATTTTTCGATTAAATAAAATTCAAAGTCATAATCAAGCCGTTTTCGGGCGGATTTGAATAGAAATTCTTTCGCTCGCCCACAAGCTGATACCCTCTTTTTTGATAAAGAGAAATGGCAGGGAAGTTGCTTTTGCGAACTTCAAGAGAGATAAATTCGCAATTCCTCTCTTTTGCCCCGCTTTCTGCGGCAGCCATAAGGTGTTCGGCAACCCCGTAGCCTCTGTATTTTTCACTTACTGCAATATTTGCAATATATGCCTCACCATACACCTCGTGAACACCAATATATCCGATGATTTTTTCACCCGAAACAGCCACAAGGAAGTGGGCGGTGTCATTGTGAAGCTCCGCTTCAATGGATTCTTTAGTCCACGGAACGGAGAAACATTCATTTTCAATCAAAGAAATGCCATCAATATGCTCCGCATTAAAGGGAACAATCTCTGAAAAAAGAGCATCCGCAACAAAATTCAGTTCAGCATATATTTTTTCAGCGCAAGCGTTATAAACCGTCATATCTCCCCCATATGGGTCGGGGATTCCACCGCCGAGAACACGGATTTTTTTATCAGTAACACTGCGAAGTGCCCGTGCGTGAGCTTCTGTCATGCAAATAAACAGGTCTGTCTGCTCAACAAGGTAGTAGCTCAGTGCAGTGCTTCTGTGAGAGCTTATATCTACATCGAAATTTTTCGATGCTTTCACAGCTTCATCCGTTGCAGCGTCGCCGTCAAAGGCTGAAATTCCGCAGCTTCTGACCTCAATATCGTTGATATTGCGTGCTTCTACGATTTTTTTGAATATTCCCTCTGCCATAGGGCTACGGCAGGTATTACCAGTGCAAACAAATGTAATATTCAAATTATTCACCCTTTGCCTCATACCAATTCTGCCCCGAATGAGCGTCTGCAATAAGGCGGACTTTCATCTGACAGGCATTTTCCATCTCTTCACAAACGATTTTCTGAACAAGCTCAACCTCGTTATCGGGAGCTTCAACAATAATTTCGTCGTGAACCTGCATAATTATCTCTGCTTTAAGCTTTTCTGCTTTAAGGCGCTCATAAACCTTAATCATAGCTATCTTAATTATGTCTGCGGCAGTGCCCTGAATGGGCATATTGCGTGCAACACGCTCACCAAAAGAGCGCATATTGAAATTTGTCGAATTAAGCTCCGGCAGGTATCTTCTTCTACCGAAAATTGTCGATACATAGCCGTCCTGCTTGGCTTTTTCGGCTACAGACTTCATATATTCGTCAATCCCGCTATACAAAGAAAGGTAGCCTTTTATATAGGAATCCGCTTCTTTGCGGGTAACTTTTATATCTTTTGCAAGGGAGAATGCGCCAATACCGTAAACGATACCGAAGTTGACCGCTTTCGCCTTGCTACGCATAAGGGGCGTAACCATCTCAACAGGCATATTGAAAACCTGCGCCGCTGTGATTGTGTGAATATCCACGTTATTATTGAAAGCGTCAATCATCGCCTTATCGTCTGCAATGTGGGCAAGCACACGAAGCTCAATCTGCGAATAGTCGCTGTCAACCAGCTTACTGCCCTCAGGAGCGGTGAAAAACTTGCGCATTTCCTTGCCAACAGGGGTGCGAACAGGGATATTCTGCAAATTTGGCTCTGCGGAAGAGATTCTGCCCGTCCTTGTTTCCGTCTGATTAAGAGTGGAGCGGATTCTACCATCGGGGGCAATTTCCTTAACAAGTCCCTCACAATAGGTGGATTTCAGCTTCGCAAGGGTGCGATATTCAAGCACCGAAGCCACAATCGGGTAAGAATCGGCAAGATCCTCCAGCACATCTGCACTTGTGGAGTAGCCACTTTTTGTCTTTTTCTTTGCAGGAAGCTTCAATTTTCCAAAAAGGATTTCGCCAAGCTGTTTAGGTGAGTTAATGTTAAATTCTTCGCCTGCCAGCTCATAAATTTCATCACGAAGAGCGTTGATTTTTTGCTGAAGCTCCTCGCCATAGTCAATAATTCCCTGCCTGTCAACCAAAAATCCCTTGACTTCCATTGAAGCCAGCACCTTTGCAAAGGGAATTTCAATGTTCCAGAGAAGCTCCGCCTGCTGATTTTCTTCAATCTGCGCAAGAAGTTTTGCCCAAAGTGGCGGCATAGCGGCAGCTTCTTTAATTAGATTATCCTCTGTTTCTGTTTTGGGAACAGGCGCAGAATACTCCAAAGCAAGCCTGCTTGGCAGATAATCGCTTGAAGTGGGGTTAAGCAGATAGCCTGCAAGCATGGTGTCATTGATCTTGCCTTTAAGTTCAAAGCCGTGTCTGAACGCCCATTCATAGAGAAATTTTACATTATATACTGTCTTTTCAATTGATTCATCTAAAAATATCGATGAAAGCTCAGAAGCAAAAACGAAGCTTTCATTTTTAATTGCAAATATTTTTTTGCCGTTATTTATTATAGCTCTTACGATTTCATTATCGTCATATTCAAATATAAAATAGAGGTTAGCAGCCATTTCAAGCTCTGAAAAAGAGTCGATTTCAGCAATTTCAATTGTTTCTTCAGATTCTTGAATTTCAGCCACTACATCGTCTGCGTTTAATCGAAATTTTTCGATAAGCTTAAACATTTCAAGGCTTGAAAGGATTTTAAGAGCCTCTCTCTCATTGCCGCCATCAATCTTATACTGGTCAAAATCAAGGCAGATCGGAGCATCAAGGCGGATTGTACCAAGGTCTTTGCTAAGAAACGCAAGGTCTTTATTTGCAACAAGCTTTTCACGAAGCTTTTCTTTAACATCAATGGTGTCGATGTTATCATATATATACTCAACTGTGCCGAATTTCTTAATTAAATCGCCCGCTGTCTTAGGTCCAACGCCTGGAATACCGGGGATATTATCGGAGCTGTCGCCCTGCAAGGCTTTCAGCTCAATCATCTGATAAGGCTCAACACCGTATTCATCGAATAATTTCGATTTATCAAAAACTACAGTGCCTTTTGATGTTGCAAGGAGCACAGTGCTGTTATCGCTGATAAGCTGAAGGCTGTCCCTGTCCCCTGTGGCAATGAAGCATTTATCATCACCTGTGCAGGCGTGGCTGATTGTGCCGAGAATATCGTCAGCCTCCCAGCCCTCACATTCAACAATTGTGTAGCCGAGAGCGGTGAGAAGAGATTTCAGCACGGGCATCTGCTGATGCAGTTCCTCAGGCATGCCCTTTCTGCCAGCCTTATAGCCATCATACATCTTATGGCGGAATGTGGGCGCTTTCATATCAAAAGCAACCGCAACTCTGTCGGGATTATATTCATTTTTAAGGCTCAGCAAAATGTTCATAAAACCCTGAATGGCATTTGTGTATCTGCCGTCCTTGGTTGTGAGAAGTTTGATGCCATAAAAGGCACGGTTCACAATGCTGTTGCCGTCAATTACAAGAAATCGCATACTTTTTCGTCCCTCTGCTCCGCAGGCAAAAGCGCAAACTGCGGCTATTTTCATTATTATAACATATTTTTGACATTTGTGGTATATTTATGTTAAAATATTTATGTAAAATTTAAGGCAATTTTTTGCCACGAAACAGAGTGATAAAATGAAAATCGGAAATCTTGAAATCGGCGGATTTGCCGCCCTTGCGCCCATGGCAGGCGTGGCAGACCGTGCATTCAGAGAATTATGCGTGAAATACGGTGCATCATATGTTGTAACGGAGATGGTCAGCTCAAAGGCACTGACTATGCAGGATAAAAAATCCAGGGAGCTTCTTTTTATGTCGGCAGAGGAACGTCCCTGCGCCGCACAGATTTTTGGTGATGACCCAGAGATTATGGCACAGGCTGCCGTGAAAGCGTTGGAGTTTAACCCCGACTTTATTGACATCAATATGGGATGCCCTGCGCCAAAAATTGCAGGCAACGGCGGTGGCTCGGCTCTGCTTAAAAAACCTGAGCTTATTGGCAAAATCGTCAGAAGTGTCCGTGATGCGGTGGAGCTTCCTGTTACTGCAAAAATCAGAATCGGCTGGGACGAGAACAGCATCAACGCTGTTGAAGTTGCAAAAATCTGTGAGGCAAACGGTGCGGATGCTATTGCCGTTCACGGCAGAACAAAGGTGCAGATGTACGCTCCGCCTGTTGATTATGAGCAGATTAAAAATGTTAAAAAAGCGGTGAAAATTCCTGTTATCGGCAACGGTGATGTTGTCGACGGTAAGAGTGCAAAAGAGATGCTTGAAAGAACTGGCTGCGACTTTTTGATGGTTGGCAGAGGTGCTTTGGGCACGCCGTGGGTGTTCAGCGAAATTAACGCTTATCTTGAAAAGGGAGAGGTTTTGCCCGAGCCGTCTATTGAAGAAAAAATGGGTGTAATGGTGAAGCACATTGAAACGCTGTGCCAGTATAAGGGTGAATATATCGGAATGAGAGAGGCGAGAAAGCACTCATCGTGGTACATTAAGGGCATGAGAGGTGCGGCTTCTTTCCGTCAGGAGATAGGCAGCCTTGAAACAATTGAGCAGCTGAAAAAATTAGCTGAAAAAGTTGTGGATTCATGCCGCTAAAACGTTGTAAAGTTAATAGCTTTACAGAACAATATTAAAAAACATCAATACTGCTATTCAATGAATATTCATTATCATAAATTTATAAGTTAAATATTGAAATTTGCTGTTTAGCCTGTGCAAAGTTATTCACTTTACAGAATAAATGTTCAAAACTTCTGTGAAACCTTGAAGATGCGTGGCTTTTGCACATTTTCCACAGAGTTTTGCACAGGCGACAAGTAAAAAAGCTTCCGTATTGTTGAAAGTTTTTTCCTCTGAAAACACTAAAAACAATATTCATTATTAAAAAGTATATGCCAAAAATATTAAACTTTTTGATTTAATTTATTTAGAATTGGCGTAATAAAAAAATAGTATTGACAAGTAAAGCAAAAGCATTTAATATATAAATAGAATATTTACCGAAAGGACATACACTATGATTTACGAAAAAATTAAAGAGATTTTAAGCACACAGTTTGAGGTTGAAGAGAATGCCATCACAATGGATAGCGACCTTGCAGATGACCTTGGCGCAAGCAGCCTTGACCTTGTTGACCTTGCAATGAGCATTGAGGATGAGTTTGGAATTGAGGTTCCCGATGACCTTATTGAAACAGTTAAGACTGTTGGCGATGTTGTTAAATTCATTGAGGAAAACTGATTGACAAGCAATTGTATGAAAAAGGGCAGCTATGGTAGTTGCTCTTTTTTGTTGTGTGAATTGTAGTAGTGAGCTGTGGTTGTGGGCGTGGATGGTGTGGTGCGAGTGCAGATGTTGCCTTGGAGGATAATTTTATCGGCAGCCTCTACCCTTTTTTTACTAAAGATGTTTTTAATATAAGGTTGGAGGATTTTTATTAGATTTATCTTTGTGCTGACATTCAGAACGGGATGTCGATACCATCCTCTACAACTTTCCACTATTATCACTTTTTCACTATTCACTACAACTTATTACTTCAAGAGAACCCCTATCGTCAAAATCAAAGATTTTGCCACTTTCCCCGAGGGAAGCTAATTATTCCACAAAGCAAAAAGTGAAATAAATTCACTTTACTGAAACGGGGATGACCCCCGTGATTCTGTGGTGGTGCGGTGGTCTGGTTTAACGCTTAAAGTGAGAGTGTGCTGCCACGGATTTCGTGCTTTGCAGCATCAATTCAGCTCATAAGAATTTACTTGCATTATATGTTAATTCGGTGTTATAATTATAAAAAACTACCACAGGCAGGCACTATGAAACTTAAAGAACGAGCAAAACAGTTAAAAACCGAAATTCCCGCAATATTTCTTGCGTTGAAACACGAAAATACACCACTGAGAGCCAAAACAGTGGCATTTATTACCATTATCTATGCTCTTTCACCAATTGATTTGATTCCCGATTTTATCCCTGTTCTGGGCTATCTGGATGATGTTTTGATTTTGCCCGCTCTTGTGGCACTTACAATAAGGCTCATACCGTCAGCCGTTTTAGAGGATTGTCGGGAGCAAAGCCGTGATATGTGGCAGGACGGCAAGCCGAAGCGTTGGTATTATGCTTTGCCGATTGTTGCGGTGTGGCTCTTAATCATATTTTTAATTATAAAAGCCATTTGGCTTAAATGAGGTGATTTTATGGCAGAATTTTGGGATGCCTATGACAGATTATTAAATAAAATCGAAAATGTAACGCTTATAAGGGGCGAGCCTATTCCAGAGGGAATGTTCCACTATGTGTGTGAGATTATGGTGCAGCACAAGGACGGCACATATCTTGTTATGCAGAGGGATTACGATAAAAACTTTGGCGGACTTTGGGAAATGTCCGCAGGCGGCTCTGTTCAAAAAGGCGAAACACCTGTTGAGGGTGCAATCCGTGAGCTGAAAGAGGAAACGGGCATAAATGTTAGCGAAATGACGGAGCTTTTCAAATTTTTTAACGATCCTCACAATTCAATTCACATTGCTTTTATGTGCGAAACAGATTGCGATAAAAACTCCGTAACACTTCAGGAGGGCGAAACTATCGCATACAAATGGATGACGAAAGAGGAATTTTTGAAGCTTAAAGTCGAAGAAGTATTTCCAACACAACTTAGTAAGTTTTTCAGAAATGGAAAAATCTGATAATACAGCGAAAACCGCCAAGGTAGAGGGAACCCTTGACGGTTTTCTTGATATTTATGGGGGATTTTTTATTTACCGAGGCTGTCGGTGATTTCAACAGTCTTTGTATCGTGGTAACATTCAAAAATCTTATCCACATCATTTTTGATAGTTTTCTTTGTAAGCAGGCTGATAATGGGAACAAGAATAAGTCCGCCAACCATTGCGAACACACCTGAATACAGAGAATTTGTGAACACAAACGAAAGAACTGAACCCTCTGCAAAACTGAATACACCAAGTGAAACAAAAAGCTGAATTGTTTCAAGACCTACACCAAAAATGAATGATGCAATAACAGCCGCCTTTGTGGTTTTCTTTGAGTAAAGACCATAGAGGAATGGTGCGAGGAATGCACCTGCAAGTGCGCCCCATGAAACGCCCATCATCTGCGCAATGAAAAGGCTCTTGTTTGTTGCCTGCTTAATTGCAATAACAGCCGAAATCACAATGAAAACAACGATGAAAAGTCGCATTATTATCATTTTTGACTTTTCTTTAAGCTCTTTTTTGCAAAGGGGAGCGATAAAATCAAGGGTGATTGTTGAGCTACTTGTAAGAACAAGTGAAGAAAGTGTGGACATTGAAGCTGAAAGCACAAGCACAATAACGATACCGATAATCACGGGTGAAAGTGTTGAGAGCATTTTGGGGATAACTGCGTCAAAGCCCTCGCTTGCAACATCAACATCATAAAGGCGACCGAATCCGCCAAGGAAGTAGCAACCGCCTGCAACGATAATTGCAAAAGCTGTTGAGATAACTGTGCCTTTTTTGATTGAATCCTCATTCTTAATAGCGTAGAATTTGCCCACCATCTGAGGAAGTCCCCATGTGCCAAGGGATGTGAGAAGAACAACAAAAAGCAGGAACACAGGGTTGGGTCCAAGGAAAGATGCGTATGCCCAGCCGCCGTTTTCGCCTGTGGCAAGCTTCTCTGCCGCTGCCATGAATCCGCCGTTGTTGTGAAGTACAGATGCAATAACCGCAACGATACCAGCCAGCATAATTATGCCCTGAATAAAATCATTGATAGCCGTTGCCATGTATCCGCCAATAAGAACATAAATGCCTGTAAGCACAGCCATAACAATAACGCATACAGAGTAATTAACGCCGTTGAATGCCATTGAGAAAAGCCTTGAAAGACCGTTGTAAAGTGAAGCGGTGTAAGGAATCAGGAAAATAAATGTAATTGCAGATGCCGCAATTTTAAGCCCCTTTGAGCCAAATCTTTCGCCAAAGAAATCGGGCATTGTGTTGCACGAAAGGTGCTGTGTCATAATTCGTGTGCGTCTGCCGAGAACGCTCCATGCAAGCAGTGAGCCGATAAATGCGTTGCCAAGTCCAATCCAAGTTGATGCAAGTCCAAAATTCCAGCCGAACTGACCTGCGTAGCCAACAAAAATAACTGCGGAGAAATAGGAAGTGCCAAAAGCAAATGCGCTGAGCCACGGGCCAACTGAACGAGAGCCCAGAACGAAGCCGGTAACATCGCTTGCGTGTTTTCTTGATTTAATACCTATGCCAATCATCAAAGCGAAGAAGCAGACGATAAGGGCAAGGGTTATTGCCATTGTTGGGGTCATTAACCTCACCTCTCTCTTTTTTGTGCCGCTTTAGCGGTTTAAAGTTTAACACTTTAAAGGTTTAAAGTAGTATTACTATACATTATTTTGCGAAAGATGTCAATATATATTTTAAAAAAAAGTTGGATTGAGATGAGGAATATTGGAATTTTGTAATAAATTAAAGATGTCCGCTTTTATATTGCTTTTTTATTTAAATATGATATACTGAACTTACAACCTACAAAGGAGAGCAATTATGACAGAACTCGAAAAAATGCAAAGAGCGCAGATGTATATAGATAAGATGGCTAACGGAATAAATCCACTTGATGAAACATCCGTTGCAGATGATGACCTTATTAACAATGTTCGCATTTCAAGATGCCTGTTTTATGTTTCGGATATTCTGAAGCAGGTTATTGAAAACGGTGGAAATGTAAGCAGAAAAAAGGAGAAAAAAGCTCCATTTAATATAACCCCCAAGCAGATACAAAGCTTTAGTTATTCTGACACACCGCTAACAGTAAGTGAAATAGCAAGAAGAATTGATGAAATAGCTAATGATGGAAGTATGAAAAGATTTTCGTATAAGTATATTACAGATTTTCTTATCAGCACAGATTTATTGAAGTCTGTTACAAAAGAAGACGGCAAGAAAGAAAAACGCCCAACGCCTTCGGGAATGAGTATGGGCATAATTACAGAAAAACGCATTAACGATAATGGCGAATACAATATAGTGCTTTATAATGAAACTGCACAGCATTTCATCATTGACAATATTTATGCAATTATTGAAATTGGAAATGAAATTGATGATAATCACGGTCGTGCATGGTCTGAGAAAGATACCAAAACTCTGATTGATTTATACCAAAAAGACACCACTATTGCAGAAATTGCCCTTGTGCTGAAAAGAACAAGAGATGCAATTCGCTCACGACTTAAAAAATTAGGATATACAGTATAAGATACAAAACGAGGCACTCTTCACAAAGAAAAGTGCCTCGAATTTTATTTTTTAAATGTAATATAGAGCATTGAGCCGCTTTCGATTCTTTCGGGAAGCTTTGTTTCAACCCATTCGCAATTTTCGTTAACAGTCATAACCTTATCAACGGTGTACTCCCCTGCGTCAATTTTGAGCTTTCGATTTTTCTTATCTGAAACATTTGAAATGAGCAGAGCTGCTTCGCCGTTTTCGCCTTTTGCGGCAACGGCATACAAATCCTTGCGCAGTTTATTTTTAATTTCAACCTGACTGCCCATTTTGTAAAGCTGACCGAATGCCCAGAAGCCGTAATATGCAGTTGAGGGAGTGCCGCCTTTTAAGAACATTCCGCCATGGAGTGCACCTGTGGCAATTGCACAATAATAATGCGCCATAGTAAGGTCGCTGTTTTGGAACATAAGGAGCATTGAGGTCTGATTTGCGCCATATCGGCGGTCAATCTTATCATTTTCTGTGGGGTTGTAGTTCCATTCATCGCAGATAATTTCAGCATCGGCATAGCCTGCTTTTGTAAGATTATCTTTTACATATTTAATATAGCGTGCATTATTGGCGGTAACTGAATAGCTGTGCCATGAGAAAAAGTCCATAGGTGGCTTATTCTCTTTTATGTAGTCCATAAAGCTCAAAAAGAAATTCACAAAATATTTGTTATATGCAGGTGCGCCCGACTTAACATTATTAGTCTTTGTAAGGGCGTAAAATCCGCATGAGCCGTAGCCACCGATTTTGATATTGGGGAACTTCTCTTTAAGATATGTTGCAGAAACATTATAAAGCTCAAAGAACTGCTCGGGTGTGCCGTGCCAGAAAACATTCTCTGTTTCAAACTCGGTTTCAGAAATTTCTTCGTATTTACCGCCGTCAGGCTCGTTCCAGATTTCCCAGTATTCGATATTATAATTAAATCCGTTTGCCCAGCCCTCGTTATAGTGCAGGATTATGTGCTCGCAAATCTGCGCCCACTTGTTGTAATCCGTAGGGGGCAAAAGAAGCAGATGATCACGCTGAGCATGGCTGTAGCTTATGCCAAGACGGAAGAAAGGCGTCATACCTGTATCAACAATAGCCGCCAGCACCTTGTCGCTCTCTGCAAAATTATATGAATTTTCGTCATTGACATCCGCAGAAAAATCGGGGAAAATGCGGAAAATATCAGTGCAGTTAATATCGTGAGTTCGGCAGGAAGTCATATTGGCATCTGTGAAAACCTTATTGATTTCGCTGTCAAGCTCGTATTCTGGCATTCTGCCAACATTGTGCACAGGCTTAATATCGCCAACCACATTGTCAAAGTCAATTCTGATAACATTGGGGGTGAAAATCATCTGTGAAAGTGAGATAAAAAATGCAACAATTGCCGAGATAATTCGTTGAAACATAAAACCGCCTCCGTTTTTGTTTTATTATATCATTCATTTTGCGAAATTGCAATTATTATTTCTAAGGTGAACGCACTGCGCACATTGAAAAATCTGCCCGAATACGGTATGGTGCTTCACTGGGGTCTTTGCTCTCTTTCGAGCGGTGAATGCAAGGGGCACTTTGCAATGTATCCGCCTGAGCTGGTGAAAGACATAATAAATGCTGATAAAATAGTTAAAACTTTCAATAAAACTGAGTTCATAATCCACCTTGAATAATAATTGGTTCCATTGTGGCACAAAGATGGGTGAGATGCAATAAATTTATCTTGACCTTTTAGCGTTTTGTGGTTACAATAATTCATAATAGAATTAAAACTGGAGGGTACGGGATGAACACGCTTTACAAGATTATTGCATTTTTTATAATGCTTGCGGTTACTGTTTCGGGGCATTTTACTCACGATGAACACACCACATACTACTTTGATGCGGTGAACGGCAGGGACACTAACATTGGCATTTGTGAATCAAAACCGCTGAAATCGCTTGATTTGATGAAAAGGCTGAAGCTCAAAAGCGGTGATACTGTTTTGCTAAAAACAGACGGCATTTTCCGTGGCAGGCTGGTCTGCCAGAAAGGCGTTACATACGGCTCTTACGGCGATGGTAAAATGCCTGTTATTATGCCATCCACGGACGCTTCAGGTGAAAGAAAATGGAAAAAGACCGACTATGAAAATGTATGGAAATTACGCAAGAAAATTGACAAGGATGCAGGCAACATAATCTTTGACGGTGAAAAGACAGGAATAAAAATTGCCGCAAAAATCAATGGATATGAGGGCAAGATTGACGAGCTGAAAAACGACCTTGAATTTTATCACGGCAATGACGAATATGTTTATCTTTACAGCGTGGAAAACCCTGCAAAGCGATTTAAAAGCATTGAAATCGCCACACGCACCTACGGAATTGAGCTGACAGACGATGTTACAATCGACTCTCTTAAGGTGCTTTATGCAGGCTCTCACGGCATTGGTGCATCTGACGCCGACAACATCACTGTGAAAAACTGCGAGGTGGGGTTCTGCGGTGGTTCGCTTCAATATGAAGGTGTGCGATTTGGCAACGGGATTCAGTTCTGGTCAAGCGGAAACAACATCACTGTAGAAAACTGCCATATTTATGAGATTTATGATGCTGGACTTACATTTCAGTCAGGCGAAGACGGAATTTTCAAAAATATCACTTTTAAAAATAATCTTGTAGAGAAATGCACATACAGCATTGAGTATTTCACCCACGGGAACGGATATTTTGAAAATATTCTCATTGACAACAATTATCTTAAAAATGCAGGCTACGGCTGGGGTGTTCAGCGACCTGACCCCGTTCACACCTCACACATAAATTCGTGGTATTATAATGAAAACAGGGCTTATAATTTTGTAATTTCAAACAACATCCTCCAGTGCTGTCCCTATGCCCTATTTAATATCGGCTCATTAGCAGGCACACCGCCCACATTTATCGGCAACACTTACCGTCAGCCACATTCGGGGTATATGTTCTCTAACCATTCAAATTTTTACACTGAAAAGGCATTTGAACTGATGGCAGAAATGGACCCTAAAGGAAAAATGGAGAATTATTACGGAGAAATTGAATAATACGCAGAGCCGTGTTGTCTTGGTTGACTTCACGGCTTTTAATGTGGTATTATGATAAAAAACTCATAAGCAGGTGCAAAAATGAACAACATAGAATGGTTTAAACAGGCAAAATACGGCATGATGCTTCACTGGGGTCTTTACTCCCTTTTAGGCGGCGAATACAAGGGGAAGCGTGTGCATGATTACGCTGAATGGGCGCAGTCTTATTTTCAGATTCCAAACAACGAATATGAAAAGCTGGCAACGGCATTTAACCCCATTGGATTTGACGCTGAGGAATACGCAAAGCTTGCCAAAGAATGCGGCATGAATTACATTGTTATCACCACAAAGCATCACGACGGCTTTGCAATGTATCATTCAAAGTGCGACAAATTCAATGTGTATGACGCTACACCTTTCCACCGTGATGTGCTTGAGGAGCTTTCATATGCCTGCAAAAAATACGGCTTAAAGCTTGGCATTTATTATTCGCAGGACCTTGACTGGCATCACCCTCACGGCGGCGGATATAAATCTAACCATATGTATAACAGCGGAACAACATGGGACAACAGCTGGGACTACACAGGCGAAAAGAATTTTGACATATGCTTTAACGAAAAAATTCTTCCTCAGATTAAAGAAATTATGACAAACTACGGCGACATCTGCCTTGCGTGGTTTGATGTGCCTATGACAATTTCTGCACAGCAGAGCGAGCTGATTTACAAGACAGTCAAGGAGCTTCAGCCCGATTGCCTCATAAACTCAAGGCTCGGCAACGGCAAATACGATTATGTTTCTCTGGGCGATAATGAGATCCCAGAAAAAATTGAAATTGCTGACGATAAAGAGATTGACTATCAGGATATTGGCGGATTCAAGCCATCGCCCTACGGTCTTTATGAAAGTGCCTGCACCCTTAACGGCACATGGGGATTTTCTTATTATGACAAGAATTGGAAATCTCCGCAGAAGCTTTCTGAAATCAAGGCGCACCTTAACTCTCTTGGCATCAACTATCTTTTGAATGTTGGCCCCGACCCGTTGGGCAGAATCCCTATGGAGGCAAGGGAACTGCTTGAGAATATTAAATAATAACCACTGGTTCAATCAGTGGTTTGCACGACCCCTATAAGGGGTTATTACTGGCTTTGCCCCTGAAAGGGGCTTCTGAAACATAGCAATGCATTACATTTCCAGCAGCCGCTCACGTGCGGCCGTTTATTTTTGCTTACTTATTCTTGGCACCCGTAAACGGGTCGATGTATTCTTTGATGCTTACCTGATCTGCCATGTAGTCTTCTTCCAGCCGGTTCTTTATGTATTCTGCTATTACCCTTTTGTTTCGCCCTACTGTATCTACATAGTATCCTCTGCCCCCAGAAGCTTCGCTTACCATATCAAATATCATCAGCGTACTTTTTCCCTTGAGATATCCCAAATGTGGTGGAATACTTACCAGCATATGTATGTGGTCGGAACATGCTTCTGCTTCTATTATTTCCACCCCTTTTTGTACGCACAGCTTTTTCAATATTTCTCTTATATCTTTTTTCTCCTGTATTTTGGTGCAAACACTATATGATACTGGCATCTGTATGTTGAATGTGCGGATTTCTTTATTTCGTTACTTGTATTTTTAATTATATTCATAATTTTACCTCCATTACTTTGTAATGCATTGCTATTGCTTACATTGTAATTGGAGGTTTCTTCTTTGTCTATGGCTTCGGCTTGCTTTTAGCTGGCCGTATTTATTGTCGCACCGCTCGTTTACTTTCCCCCAGTAGAACTGGGGTTTATTTCCACGCATAAATGCACCAATACAGAAGCCCTAAACCTCATGCGAGATTTAGGGCTTTTCTACAGGCTGATTGGAGGGCTCAATGAGTCCTCCGACAGTAAAATATTGGTTACTTTTTCATTATTTTTTTATTGGATGTATTTTAAGTAAGGAGATTCTTTTAACATATCTTCATATGAATCATAAAAATATGATGACACATCCTCACCAACATCAACCTTTTTCATAATTTCACAATAAATAGAAGTAAAGGTTCTTGCGCCTTGCTCGCTCATGTGGCTATTATCAGCATACGAATATGAATCATCAAATTCAGAATAACGATTTTTGATCAGGTTAAAATCATAAAATTCGCAACCATTTTCTTTGCTGAATTTATTTCCCCATTCAATAAAATCGTCAAGATTATTATATTTCCAAATCTTGTTGTCTGAAACTGGTACTGCTGCGATTATTACTCTTGCTCCGTTTGAATGACACATTTTAATAATATCAATCAGCATATCATAACTCTCTTGATTGAAATTATTAACATAGGATAATGTCGCATATGTCTGTTTTGCAATTTCCTCTGATATCGAAATATCCATTGGTTCTTTTGCTCTGAAGCCTTTCCTTGAAAAGTCAATAGGCTCTTTATTTTCAAAAAGGATACTTTTCCAATTCCATAAACCTTTAACAAAAGACCTTGAATAAATATTCAACCAATCATCTATGGCTACATATTTTGTAAGATAACGCCATCTATCTGTCCATGTATCTAATTTTGTAATTATAGGCTCATCGCCTACTGCATATTCATTTTCTGTTTTTCTTTGTAATGTATTATATGAAATTTCAAGAACAACTGTATCAATATCATTTCTGGAAAATTCTTTTTCCAAAAATACATATCTTGCATACATCGGCATCATAGCTGCTGATAGATTATAACTACAGCATCCTAACTCTTCATCCAAAATTTCAGGTACAAATCCAGTTAAAGCATGACTTGCACCAATTGTTACATAATTTATTGTTCCGCTCATTTCTTTTCTTATTTTACTATCCTGATAGTATGTTCCATCAGAATTATAATAAGGAGCAATTACCACTATTGAAACGGCAGAAAATAATACTAAGAATATTACTATTGAGAGCAGAACCTTTTTAAAAGTTTGCATATAAAAATCCTCCCACTCCCCATGTTGCCTGAACACCAAATGACATTATAAACATAACCATACCAGTTAGTATGACCACACGAACAACCATTGGTAATTTATTAAAATACACTCTAAATGGCTGTTTTCTCTGCAATAATGAAACAACAAATAACAAAATTGTTCCCATAACCGCTAAAATCGTCATGGGCACATTGGCTGTTACTGACCAGTTAATAAATGGCAACAATTCTTGAATTGAATGAGGAATTTCATGATTTGTAAATATTCTCTTCCATAAGCCAATACCATCTGATAATGTTCCAACCTCTGGAAGAACCTTTATGAAAGTAACTAAGATAAAAGTTCTAATCACCTGAAAAGCTCTCCAAATCCATAGGTTTTCATTTATCTTCAGTTTCTTTTTCCACAGTGTATAGACTGGTTCCATCCATAGAGAGAAGATAATAAACAATCCATTTACCAGACCCCAGATAATATATGCCCAACTTGCGCCATGCCAAAGACCTGTCGCCGTCCATACCACCAACAATGCAATAGTAGCCGGAACCGTATTGCCCAAATGTTTGCCAAACCTTTTTTTGGTATTTGAAGCAAGCTTACGACTCCAACTCGACATACCAATTGTGTAGTAGATATATTTCTTGAACCAATCACCAAGACTTATATGCCATCTTCTCCAGTATTCAGCTATTGATTTAGAAAAATATGGTCTTTCGAAGTTCTCTGTCAAATGAATGCCCAAGACTTCGCATAAGCCACACATAATATCCATATAACCAGAAAAATCAGCATAAATCTGAATACTATACATAAATGCACCAATCAAGGTCGTGATTCCTGTATACTGGGGATAATTAACAAACACCTTATTTACAAATGGTGAAAGTTTATTTGCAATTATCATCTTCTTCATAAAGCCCCAAATCATTCTTTGGAAGCCCCACGAATAATTCTTATATGTAAATTTGTGTTCTGAAAACAATTCTTTTGAGAGTTGTTCAAAGTTACTGATAGGACCTTGTGTCATCTGGGGAAAGAAAGATACGAAGAGTAACACCTTAAAATAATTCTTCTCAGCGTCATAGTATTCAAAATATACATCTACTAAATATCCGATTGACTGAAATGTATAAAAAGAGATTCCAAGAGGAACGATGAGATTATAGATATCATCAATTTGTTGCCCCCCGAACACAGATAACAACGAATTAACCTGTTCCAACGCAAAATGGAAATACTTGAACACAGCTAATATACCGATATTCAACAATAAAGTCAAAACCATAATGCGTTTACGCTTTTTCTTGTTAACTTCTTTATAGGCTTTCTTCTCATCCTTGCTTAAAATAGCCTTATTCTCTTTTAAATATACCTTCTGATGTTCAGTTATATTCTGCATCCATCTTGTTGCTATATAAATGGTAGATGCGGTAATCAACACATATATTAAACTTTTCCAACCAAATGACAGATAAAAAATACCACTGGATACTAAAAGCACAATCCATTGACATTTCTTAGGAAGTGAATAGTAAGCAATTACAACTGCAAATATAAACAGTAGAAAACTTAGTGATGTAATCGACATGGTACTAAATCCTCACTTCCCGATTAGTCTTCTTGGATTGCTTGGATCATTTTCCACATAGCATCAACGCTGTTGAAATTTTCGTTTCTCATCCACTTAGGTCCAATTTCAATGTCAAAAACATCACAGATTTCTGTGATTAGAGTAAGAATGCTGAGTGAATCCAGTTTCTTACCATCAATCAAATTTGTTTCAGTTTCATAATCAATATCTGGATTGATTTCCATTAAAATTTCCATTAACTCATCCATTGTCCTTTTCCTCCTTATAACAAGTTCTTTAATATCTGACGGTCAATCTTACCGTTTGCATTAAGTGGAAGGTTTTCCAACACAACCACCTTGTTTGGCAACATATAGCTTGTGATAATATCACGCATCTTACTTCTTAACTGTACACCTGTCATTGTAACATCTTTAGCTAATTGTGCAAACAGAACTATCTTTTTCTTTTCTGAATTATACAAACAACAGCAACGGTCAATTTCATCCATTGCGCCTGCTATAGCTTCAATCTCGCCAAGCTCAATCCTTCTGCCCATATGTTTAATCTGAAAGTCTGTTCGTGCCGCAAAGACAAGATTTCCTTCTTCATCATATTGAGCTAAATCACCTGTCTTGAAGCAGCGCTCTGGACCATCACCAAAATCCTTAATGATAAAAGAAGCATCAGTCTTATCTTTATCGTGATAGTATTCTGTAGCCAATGCATCACTTACAATATACATTTCGCCTATTTGACCTGCACTTCGTACAACTGTATCTCCATCCAACAAATAGATATGGCAGTTACTAAGTGTCTGTCCAATAGGTAACGTGTCTTTATTGTCAAAAGTTTTTGTTACCCTATAATAACAGCAGATTCCTGCAAGTTCAGATTGTCCGTAAAGATTAACATATTCAACATCAGGTAAAAACTCTCGCCATTTGTTCAGGTGCTTCATAGGCATAACTTCACCAACAAAAAACAGCCTCTTCAATGCAGTAGGTTTTACCAATGAGAATGGACACATCTGAGCGACAAGAGATATAGCCGTGGGAACCCATGAACAAAATGTTATTTTTTTTTCGTTTAAATATTCAATAAGGTCTGTCGTAACAGAAAATAACTCAGTTGGAATTATTTCAATTGTTGCGCCAGTTTTAATCATAAGATATATATCTTTAGCTGCTGCATCAAAAAACAATGGAGTTTGGTTACCAATTACTTCATCTGCATTGAAACTAAAGGTTGTATCATATGCGGTGATATAACTAATCACTGCTCCATGACTCTTTAATACGCCTTTAGGCTTTCCAGTTGACCCCGATGTATATATCATGTAAGCTGGATCTTGACTTTCAGCCGATAGATCTTCGTACTGATTTTCTGTTAAGTCAGATTCTGAAATAAACTTTCCAGAATAACCTATTCGCAACAAATACTCTCGATTATTCTCATCACCGATAATTACATCAAATTGAGAATCCTCAATTAACATTCTCAACTTTTTTTCAGGCAAGTCAGGATCAATCGGAACATAAAAGTTATGAGAGTATAGCACCCCCAAAAAACACTCAACTGGAGCGATTGTTCTATTAGCGAAAACCCCGATTGGTTTGTTAATTCCATATGGTTCAAGGAGATAAGCGTATCTCTTGGCAATATTCTTCAATTCATTGAATGTAACTGACTCGCTTTTGTATGCAACAGCAACCTTGTTGGAATATTGGGATGCTGTTTGCTCAAAATAGGCTAAAATATTCTTCATCACACACAACCTCTTTTCTTACAAGCGGTGCATTTAATTGCAAATGACAAATGTAAAGCAATATAACATTTTAACACAGAACAATAACTTATTGCAATAGAACTGTAAAATTCATGCACTTTTTATAACAAAAATGAGCGCAACAGAGGCAATCGCCAACGCTGTGGTCATTCTTTTTCCCCCGCTCGAAGCGATTCGAGCCCCCAGTCGTCAAAATTGGAATTTGATGCATTATCCAATTATGCTACAGGCGGATGTATCTAAAACTGCTGATAATTATATCATAATTTAACTTTTGCGTCAACTACAGAATGTCAACAGGGAAATATATACAAATGCATCTTACCCGCTCTCTTTGAGATATTCATTTGCTTTGGAAGATATGGAGCTAATAGAGCATCAAGCTCGCATTCTGCTCTTCTTGACTGCGTTTACAAAAATGCTGCAAGCTCGAAACATCATATATGAATGATATTCACACAGCTATCTCTCCTGTCGCCAAACAATAAAAAATCGGAGGGCTCAGTGAGTCCTCCGAAGAAAAGCATTTTTTATTTTTAATACCACAAGAATCCAAAGAGAAGAATCCAGATAAGCCACTGACCGAATGAGAACTTAACAGTAACTTTGCAGGTATCTTTAAGTGTGTTGCCATACCGGTCTGTAACCGTGCATGTAATTATTGTTTCGCCTTTGGTCATGGTTGTGATATTTCCATTTTTGTCAACCGTTGCAACCTTGGGATTTGATGATTCAAATTTAACTTCGCAATCTTTGATATTTGCACCTGTAACTTCAGGCTTAATTGTTGTAGTATTTTTGTACTTCAACTCAACATCGTTAATTTTTACACCTGTTATTTCATCATCGGGCTGAACATACGGATCTTTTTCAGTTTTAAATGAATACTCTTCACTTCCAATATATCCTATATCTTCAAATTCAACATAGAAATAATAGATATATTCTGTATCAGGGTCAAGATTTTCTATATCAAAAGATTTAACTGATGATTTTAATGGTGATCCATTATAGGTATAATCTTCTGCAATCACTGCACCTGTTGCACAGTTTTCAACAGTATAGCCCAAAGTCTTAATCGGATATAACTGTGGATTGTTAATTACAATCGGTATTTTTGCTGTGTTTTTGCCAACATTATAGTACACTATCTGGTATTCTATACTATTTTACATCACTGAAAACTGGAAAACGTAACACTCTTGTTTTCTCTTTATTGTATAACACACCGTATTCATCACTGCTGAAATACTCATTCTCGTTATCAACAATAAATTTTTCTACCTCAAGATTTTCAATAGAATTATCAAGCTTTTTATTTCCAATAGAACCATTAAGTGTTTTCAAGCTTTCGCCTATAGTTAGCTCAATTTTCTTAAGCCGTAACTACAATTAAAGGTTTCATAATGCATTTCTTCAATGCTATCTGGTATTCTGTATTTAGTAATATCACTGAGTGTTTGGAATTTAATTATAGATTTTCGCAATCACATATAGCCTGTTCCTCAATTTTCTCAACAACATAACCGTCTATTTTTTCAGGTATAGTTACTGCCCCCCCTCGTAATTCCTATCGCATGAATCAATTACAGCAACACCGTTCTCTACATAATAAGTGAGCAGATAGTTATTGTCATTTTATAGAGAGAAAACTATTTAACGGCACGGTAGTGGCAATCATCAGCACCACTAAAACTAACGATATTATTCTTTTAAAAGCTCTTTTCATTTTTTTACTCCCCCTGATTATAAAAATAACCTTTCTGACAGATGACACTGCCTTTAGTTTATTAAAATGACAAAAGCAAGTCCATTAACTATTTAAATATATTTTAACTGTATAAATAGTTTATTTGCCAAAGATGTCATTCTATAAGCTGATAATAACACAACTTTGAGATGGATTTGCTATAAATGGTACGAATAATGCGAAAAAAGGTACGAAAAAAGCTGTATCATTATAGACACAGCTTTTATTCTTATTTTTCACCCTTACAGTACAAGCCGATTTCAATTACAAAGAACTCATCATCACATTTAGTATCAATATAGCCGTTGTACTTTTTGGCTGTCTTTTCTATTTTTGGTATACCAATTCCATGGTTTTCTTTATCCAGCTTGGTTGTTTTGATTTTATTATTCTTTATCTCAACTTTTTCTAACACAGGGTTTTTTATTGTGATAATAACACCCACAGAGTTTTCTTTTGAATTTATCTTTATTTTACATGGCGCACACGGTGTACATCCTCTGATTGCATTATCAAGAGCATTGCAGAGAATTGCACACAAATCAGTATTCTCTATTCCGCTTGCGGGAAATGTTCCAGTGAAATCTATTTCAATATTCTTCTCATTTGCCTTATGCAGAGAAATGGCACACTTTTTAAATAAATCGCCATTTAATTTAGTCAACCACAAGATTTTTAATCATTTTCTACCTTACCTATGTGAGAAATGAAAACTGTCATCTGCGGGTCGCCGAGGACGACGACCCCCACAGACTTACATTACCTATATCAGAAACAAAAAACAGCCGACTTTTTTTCTTTTGCGTTAAATGTAAACAAAACACCTCCCTGAAGCTGGTACAATTAAGCTACCAATTTCAAGGAGGTTATTATTTTAATATAAGGATTTACACTATGCGGCGATAACGCTATTGTGCATAGTTGCAATAATGCCAGTGATAATTGAAATTTCTGGTCCGAACAGGGTTATAATATCAGCGGAATCAAACGGTGATTTTTCAATAAGATCCTCTGCTTTTATATCGCCGTTTTCACGGACATAGTCAATAATCTGCTTAACAAATTCCTGCTGTTGCGAATTAAGCTTATTGCCATTGAGGAACTCACCGAATTTTTCGTTAATTACCACCTGCTCTATACCGACAATGGATCTGATAAACACAGCGAGGTTATCAATATCGGTTGATTTTTTATAATCATCAACGGTTCCAAGCTCGTTCCACAATATTCTTTCAAGCTCTTTCACATCGTCAGAATCAATCGGTTCAAGGTTGTGTATCTTATGGATTGTGGCATTATCTGTGTGCTCGGCAAGGTAATCAATAACCTTTTCACGATATGTTCTGATGTCAATAAAGCCTTCGCCTGTGTACGGAGTTTCAATGAGTATATCAATAATATTTATATCCGCTTTTTCATGCTTTGAAGGCAGGAACTGCATCAAATCTCTCACTTCTCTGCGGTACTGTTCCAGCTTATCAATGGATGGATTCTCCCAAAACTCAACGCTTAAAAGCGTTTTTAATGCTTCGGATTTTTCCATAACAGCAGGTATAGTTGCTGTATCAAGAAGCACTCTTGATATTTTTCTGATTTGGCTAACTTGCCTTTTTGCTTCGCTGATGTTTCCATTTGCAAGGACGGACAGCTCCGCCATAAGCATTTTATAATCAAAAGACAGACTGCCTTTTGACTGGTTTAAATCACTGTCTATCAGCTTTGACAAGTGCAGCTGCATTTCCTTGCTTTCAAGAATTGACAGACTTTCCCAACGCTCATAATCAATAAATTTATCAACATAAGCCATTTTATCTCTTACGGCTATTTTTAACGAGCCATACTTCTTTATTGCAACTACTTTATTATACAGTTGCGATTTCAGTTCATCGTAATACGCTTTGTGTGTCGGGTTACTTTGATGCTCATATTTTTGAAGTTCAACAAGAATATCCAGACGCAAATCAAAAAGACGCTGTGTCAAAGACTTTCCATTTTGATTTGACGCTCCGTCAGGGTTCTCGCCAAAATATTCAAAATTACCGCAGTAATCAAAAATAAGAAAGCTCTCCTTATCTTTGCCGTCTATCAACTCAGGGCAAAGGCGTGTTCCCCTGCCTATCATCTGAACGAATTTAATCTTTGACTTGACAGGTTTAAAGAAAACAAGATTCAGCACGCTGGGCACGTCTATGCCTGTATCAAGCATATCAACAGAAACAGCTATTCTGAAATTTTCATTTTCTCCAAAATTTTCTATAAGAGTATTTGCATGCTTAACCTTATTATCAATAAGCTGACAATAATCCTCGCCATATATCGGGTACAGCTTTTTAAAAGTATTAACAATCAACTCTGCGTGGTGATGATTATAAGCAAAGATAATTGTTTTGCCGACTTTCTGCCCTGCGTCAACCCTTAATCCGTTTTCCATTAAATCCTCAAGAACACGCTTGCAAGTTCCCTCGTTATAGAAAATATTAAACAGCGTTTCTTTAGGTATCACAAAATCCTGATCGACATCGTCAATTATATATTCAACTTTTTCTTTGTCATCATCGCTTAATTCGCTGTATTTTATACCTTGACTTAATAATTTTGTAGTTTTGCTCTCAACTTTATAGGGAACAAGATATTTTTCTTTTATTGCTTCTTCAAGTGAATATGCAAAATTCGGCTCACCGCTTTCGCAATTAAAAAGCTCATATGTATTTGCATCAACTTCATCTTTCGGCGTTGCTGTAAGACCTACAAGCAGGCAATCGAAATATTTAAAAATCGAACCAAATTTATTAAAAATAGAACGGTGTGCCTCGTCAATAATTATCAAATCATATCTTGCAGAAGTAAAGGCTTTGTCCTCGGCATCAATATAATTTATCATAGTCTGATGAGTTGAAAATGTTATTCTTGCATTTGGCTCATCGGCTAATTTTTTATCAGAAAGAACGCAATAGCTCATTTGGGGCAGAATCTTTTTGAAATTTTTAAACGCCTGCTCAACAAGGCTTGTTCTGTCCGCAAGAAAAAGAACATTTTTAATCCATTTATTGCGAAGCAGAACATCAACAAGAGAAATTGAAACTCTTGTTTTACCCGTACCTGTTGCCATAACAATAAGTCCTCTGCGTTGCTTTTCATTGAAGCATTCGCAGATGCTTGTGATAGCCATTTTCTGATAAGGTCTGCCTGAAATGCGGTCGTTAATTGTCAAATCTGTTATATCATTTCGGTTACGCTTCTGAAGCATATATTCAAGCTCTTCCATTGTGTGAAAAGCCATAACTTTTCTCGCAGGATAAGTTCCGTCAACAACATAGATTTCGTATCCGTTTGTATAATAAAGCACAGGAACATAGCCATATTCAGCCTCCATGCACTGACCATACAGCTTAACCTGCTGGGAGCCGACAGAAGCCTCAACGCTTGTCCTTTTTGCTTCAACTATAGCAAGAGGCTTGCCGTCCTTTCCATAGAGAACATAATCGCAAAAACCGATTCCCGATTTATTAGGCATACCTTTTACAGGGATTTCACAGCAGGCTTTTGCAGGGAAAACAATACCCGAATCAACAACTGTGCCATCGGGAAGTGTTGTTTTGCCTGTTGGCGACAAAACATCCCAACCAACCTCGGAAAGGTACAAATCAATATAGATTCTTCTTGTTTGAGCCTCTGTCATATATCTTGGAATAATAATTTTTTCAGCGGTTACAGGCTCTTCAAACTTGCGGTAAACAAACTCTGCAAAGAATGTGAGGTTAGCAAAAGAAAGGTCGGCTTGTGTCTTTTTGATATGTAAGGAGAGTTCTGCATTTTTGCCAATCTTTCTTATCAAATGGAGCGATTCAAGAATAACAGTGTTATTAACAAATGCGCTAATAAGCTTGCCGTCAAGCAATTCAAGCATAGTGGCACTTTCGGGGATTTTAATAGTTTTTTTATCGTATATAAAATCAATCAGTGCAGACAAAGCCTTTCGGCATTTAATTGCTTTTTGGGCAGTATCAGATTCAGCCTCAGCTTCACAGCAAAGACTATGGATAATGCCGTATTCAGTTTTATCGTTTAAAAAATCAAAACTACTCATAAACTACTCCTTACACATCGCATAAGAGCGAATGATTTTTCATATATAAATTTCGATTTGTTGATTTGGTTGACAAAATCGGCAAATTCATTTTGTAATTCAAGCGGAACCTTTTTAACCTTAATTCCAAGCATACCAGCTTTTGAAATGTTTTTCATGCTACCACTCGTTCCAGAGCATTCACATCGAATTTGATCTTTTGTTGAAGGTTGTATTAGCATTTGCCAAACAAATATCGGATTGCAATCTTCTTTAAGAACAGCTTTCCATAACCTATCTGGCAAATATATGTTATCATCAACACTCCACACATATGCACAAGCTCCGGTGAGTTCAGCGGTATTCATACGACTGATGATAATATCACTTTCATTTACAAGATGTTCTGGTTTAGGTTCATAATCTAATGGCAAATTTTTGATTTGTGTACCATCAAAATAATCAAATGATGCTGCTCCTGTTTTTAACACCTTGTTATCGCATTCATCTTCACCTGCGAGACTTTTACCTGCTATAAGTGAACTGATATAATCGCCGACTTTGCAAGTGTCTTCTATTTTTCCAAACATCTCGACAAATCGGGCTTTGACAAGTTCATCAAGCTTTTGAAGTTCTTGCTTGCGAGAATCAATAATGTTCTCAACTTTTTTGAGTGCAGATACTATTCTCGTCTGCTTCTCAATAGAATTAAGATTAAACTCTTCGTTTTTATAGTCTTTAAAATAAATGTGTGGGATAGTTGCACCAGTAAAATACTTTTCTAAATGCATATATTTAACCACATAATACAAGTATTCAGGCAAGATGTTCTCTTTGGGTAATAAATATTGCATTGTACCAATTAAAGAAGATTTTTCAGGATATAAACCTGTTCTTCCTATTCCAGCTCCATCTTTAACTACCCCTATGTACGGTCTATCTTGTTGATAAAAATCAACATTCCCTATATATCCTGAAGCACCATAAATCGGATAAGTTCCGTTTTTACCATCAACATCTGATAGTTTTATATTCGATGAACCTCGTTCACAAACATCTCCAAGTTTAACTTTCATCATTCATCCCTACAAATCTGAATTGTCAGGCGATGAATTTTCTATGTGCGTTTTTTACATTATTCTGATTTACTATTGCGTACTCCATTGTGGTGTCAATCTGCGAATGTCCAAGGATTTTTTGCACCTGTTCAATAGGCATACCTTTATCAATCGCACGTGTCGCCATTGTTCTTCTGAATTTATGTGGATGAATCCTTTCAATGTTCAGGCTTTTGCCAAGTTCACGGAGCCTTATTTCAACTCCGCTTATTTTCAATCGGTTGTGCGGTGAATCCAGCGTTACAAACAGCGCAGGGTTATCATCATTTCGCTCTGCAAGATATGCTATCAGATGCAGTTTGGCTTTTGCGTCAAAATACACACGGCGTTCCTTATCGCCTTTGCCAAAAACAACACATTCACGCTCTTCAAAATTTATATCTGAAATATTCAGATTAACAAGCTCGCCAACACGAATGCCTGTAGAATAAAGCAAGTCTATCATTGCAAGATCTCTTGAACAACGGCAACTATCACGAAGCCTTTCAATCATCTCATCCGTTATAACCTCTTTGACCTGCTTTTTTGTTTTTATTTTATGTATTCGCCTCATAGGACTTTTGAGAATGTGATCTTCTTCCTCAAGCCACGAAAAGAAGCTTGAAATATTACGGCGAACATTGTCTATTGTAGAGTTTCCGCAGTTATTTATCTTTTGATAATCAGACAAATATGTTCTGATTAGCTCTGTTGATATTCTTCTGACAGGTTCTTTAACGCACCCAAAGAAATGGTTCAGCGTTACTTCATAATATCTTATGGTTCTCTGTGAGCATCCCTCAATCTTTTTGGCTTCAAGGAACAGCTTCTGATACTGTTTATTTGAAATATCATCATTTTTCATTTTATTTTCAGAGAGTTTTTTGATAAGAACCTGTTGCAGCTTCTTTTGCTGATCAATATCAAGGTAATCTGCCATCTCGTCCAAAATTTCATAAATAACTGTTTGCATGCTAATACTTCCTTTTTTATTTTAGTATAGCATACAAATTATTTTATCCAAAATATTTCTGCATTAAGCTGTCGAACAATAATTGTGCTTCGTCAAGTGCTTTCTGCACTGCAACTTTCGATTTGTTGATTTGTTCTTTAAATTTTACGAAATCTCTTTGTATTTCAATTGGCGGAATATAAATCCCTATATCCTGTAATTCTTGTGCATTTATATTTGCCTGACCTATTGCCGCTTTACACATTGCCAACAGCATTTGTTTTGAAAAATCAGTGTTCAAAAAAGTGGAAAGAACATCTGGCAAAATACGGTCATTCACACGAACTCGAATAATGAATCCTGCCAAGACCATCATTTCATCACGATTATAAACGCAAGTTTTTCCAACAAGCTCTTTACTATTGGTGCGATTAAAGAGAACATCGCCTCTTTGAACAATGCATTTAGGTAATTCTTCGTCAGGAATATCAATTGTTTTTATGTCTGTAAGGTCAAGCTCGCCACTATAAGTAATATTATTCATACGAAGATACGGATATCTACCACTATTTTCATCGGCAGCTTTTCTACTTGAACCATATCGCACTTCTGAAACAAGATCACGAATAGTGCCGATTTCCCAGTTTTTTTCATTTGCTGGATATGTTCCAAACATCTCGACAAATCGGGCTTTGACTAATTCATCAAGCTTTTGAAGTTCTTGCTTGCGAGAATCAATAATGTTCTCAACTTTTGAAAGAATACTTGCAATTTCACATTGTTTTGTCAATGAAGGATACGGAATTAATGTATTATCAAAATCTTTCTTAATAATGTGCTTCATTGTTGCTCCATGTGTTTTTGATTCCATAGCTTTCAAGTTATATCTAACCGCATATACAAAGTATAATTTATCAATTTGCACTTTGTCAAATACAACTTTAAAAATGTGCTGATTGAGTAAAGCTTTTCCACGATTCCAAACATATATACCCAAACTAGCTGACCAAGAAATGAGTATATCTCCATTGTTAATTTCTATTTTTTCAGGATAATCTCCATCATAAAAACCAAGGTCATAAGAATTGCCCGTCAAATCCTGAATTCTAATTATTGGCAACCCGTTTTCTCCTCTGTCAGCAGGCTTAAATGCAAACCCATTTACATATGTAGCTACATCTCCAAGTTTAACTTTCATCATTCATCCCTACAAATCTGAATTTCTATTCTTTATCCTTTTTCGCTACACTTTCAATCATTCCCGTTACAACCTCATTCAGCTTATTTGCATTATCGGATGTTACAACAGGCTTTCCTGTCTGTGATTCAATGCTTTTGCGTGCATCGCCTGCAACCTTACCGCCACTCCGTGCAATCTTTTGGTTTTCATTCAACCCGTGTGGATTCTGCACTCGTGTAAGCTCTGTTGTGGTTGCTTCGGCAAGCATATTTAAAGCAAGCTCAAGCGTGCTCATATTATCACGAAGATTTTCTTTCTTTAGACCTTTAAAACTTTTATATTGCTTTGTACTCATTCCTGACCATGCTCTTGTAATCTCATCGGTCAAAATTGCATATTCTCTGCCCTTTTCTATACCGTGAGATTGCCACTCATCTGTAAGCTCTTTTCTTGCACGGATAGTCTGTAATCTCTGATTTATCCAACCTGAATCATATCCTTTTTTGGCATATGTTTCTAATGCACGCTCTATGGTTAATTCAGGGTCAATGATTTCTTCTATTCGCTCTTTGCCAACCTGCGCAAGCCACATCTTAAACGGCTCTGCTTTTTTTGACGGAATAGACTGAATTATTCTTAAAAGCTGCTCGGTATCCGCAACATCTGTTTTATAGTTTTTTCCGTCTTTGGGTGACTTCAATTTCAGTTGGTTACATTTTGTAACCAACTCGGATCCTTCATCTTTAAGACGTTTCTTTAATACTTTCCAATAATCTCTTGCACCGTCGTAGTTCGACTGGTCAGTCAGCACACCGACAACATCAACAACAGAGAAATACCATTTTTCTTCCTGTTCATCCCAAGCGGCACGAATCGGCTGATCTTCATACAGTTTTACATTATCCATTCAGCAATACCTCCAGCTCGTCCATTTCCGCATTTATCTGCTTTTCAAGCTCTCGAAGTTCTGCCATAATTTCACTTGTGGGTGGATACTCAACAGGAACATATTCAACCTTTTTATACTTATTGATTGAAAGGTCATAGCCGTTGTCAACAATTTCCTGCTTCGGCACAAAGAAAGACTGCTCTGTGCGCTCTCTGCCTTTTTCGGCTTCAAGATTATGGAATCTTTCTATTATATCAGAAATATCATTTTCTGCAACCGGTGAACGCTTATCATCAAGAGAAAATCCGTCAGCTTTCATATCATAAAACCACACATCTTTTGTACCGGACGGGTCTTTTGCAAAAATTATAACAGCTGTCGAAACCCCTGCATATGGCTTGAACACTCCAGATGGCATTGAGATAACCGCTTCAAGTCGGTTGTTGTTGATAATCTCCTGTCTGATAGACTTGTGCGCCTTTGATGAACCGAAAAGCACGCCATCGGGAACTATGCAGGCACATCTTCCGCCTATTCTCAATGATTTTATAAACAAAGCAAGGAAAAGAAGCTCTGTTTTTTTAGTTTTGCAGAGATTAAGAATATCTTTGCTGATGTCTTCTTCAAATACACTGCCCGTAAAAGGCGGATTTGCCATAATGAGCGAATACTCACCTCTGACTGTGTTGTCATCAGAAAGTGAATCCTGTCGGGCAATATTCGGCTCTTCAACTGCGTGGAGAAGCATATTCATTGCACCGATACGGAGCATTGACGGGTCGGTATCAAATCCGCTGAACATAGCTTTATTATAATGCTCAGCATTTTCTCTTCTCATAAGTTCAGTTTTGTAATGCTCCTGAATATACTTTGCCGCACCAAGCAGGAAGCCTGCACTGCCCATTGCAGGGTCAAGTATTTTATCAGTTATAACAGGCTTCACAAGCTGAACCATCATATCAACTATATGGCGGGGTGTGCGGAACTGCCCCAATTTACCTGCCGATGACATTTTGTTAAGGCAATATTCATACACATCGCCCATGACATCTTTATTGCTCATGTCAAGCTCAGAAAGAACATCAACACACACTGCAAGAACTTTTGGCGTAGGAATGAGGAAAACAGCATCATTCATAAAGCGTGAAAATGCGGTGTCTTTACCCTCGCCATTCACGGTTTTAATAAAAGGAAAAACATAACTGCGGACAGTTTCAAACATCAGCGACGGCTCGTAATTATGAAATTTGTTCCAGCGAAGTTCACTGTATGGGATAGTCATATTGCCATCGTCATCAACAGAAAAGTCGCCATCTTTGAAAATTTTACTTTTATATTTTATGCCGAGAGCTGCCGCATTGCCCTCTTTTTTGATTTCGTTATCGTCAAGAAGTTTCATAAACATGAGATATGTAATCTGCTCCAGAACAGTTATGGGAGAAGAAATTCCCGCTGTCCAGATTGTGTCCCATATTTTGTCGATTTTTGATTTTATTTCGCCTGTAATCATCCGAATCATCCCTACAAACTATAATTTGTCTATTTGTTTTATTATAACATAAAAAATTAATTTTTCAATTTGTTTTTGGATATTAAAGTGCAAAGCACTGTACCGTAACAGAAAACAGGTAATAAATAAAAGTTTAAATTTGATAAAGCTTTCTTTCAGTAATAATCGGGTATCATCATACCATTTTCAATTTGATTAATTGCACTTATTTCAATGTTAATATTTCAACTATATGTAATTTGGTGCAACATAAGTCAAAGCAAAAATCTCTATTCATTTTGATAAAAACCACTCAGCTTGGCATATCAAAGAAATATTTTATAGTATCAGTAAGATTGTTAAAGCTCTGAATTCGGTACAATACGCTACTGAATCTATCTAATTCAAACCGCTTTATGTATTGGCTTTATCGTGCTTTTGGGTGCAATAAATCAGCGGATAGGGCGATATTTTTATTCGCAAAACAGCCAACAAACAAGCGGAAGTTTTATTTAAAACGCTGAAATCGAAAAATTTCTCAGAAAAAATCAAAAGAAAGGAAAGTGATAATTATGAGTGAAAATAAGTCCAAACAAGATGAACTGCTCGAAAAAATCAGGGAAATGTTGCGGAAGCACAACCAAATTAACTGCAATTTTGAATGCCAATATCGCACCGAATAAATTGACATTAAAGTTAAATATCAACGCTTCAAAGCTTCGTTATGACTACGGTATTGACTACAAAAATTCACATACCCATAACGGAAGATTCATTGAATTTCAGCTTATTGAGGGAGCACCTGCGACAGTCGGCAACGATTGCGACGATAAATCGCCGTGCAGAGTTTAACCGTAACTATCGTAACGCAATAGTTGTCATTTAAGCTCATCCATAGATAATTACAAAAAAACGGCTGAAATGCTCTTTTTGAACATTTCAGCCTGTTTGGCGGAGAGTTAGGGATTCGAACCCTAGGTTCTTGCGAACACAGCATTTCGAGTGCTGCACCTTCGACCACTCGGACAACTCTCCTTATTCTTGCAGGCTACATTGTAGCAAATTATCCGTTATTTGTCAACAATGTGCCTGCCTATTTTTATTTATTCACCGCTTTTTGAAAGAGTGCTTTGAAAATATTGCCCTCAAGCGGGTCGGGATGGTTTGATGTGAGGGGGTCTATTGTGCGATCCTCCACATTATTATAAAGGAACTGAGGATATTTGGGATTTTCATAAACCGTGGGTGTTTCGCTTTCGTTTACAATCCAATCCACAAACTCGTCATAGCCTCTGTTATACCATGTATGCACCATGCCCTTGATGAACCATGTGCAATCGGGGAATGCGCAGGTGGAAGCGTCAAGCTGTCCGTCAGGTGAAAGGTGGTTGTGTCCGTCTGCAACAGCCTGAACATAACCGTCGCCGAGGGTTGTGCCAATATCTGCACAGGTTGCGCCAATTGATGTGAACTTTGTATCAACAAGGAAATCGCTCTGATATGTATCATTGGGAACCAGCGGCACACCGTAAAGTCCGTAATGAGAAATGATAGCAACCTTAACGCCGTCAGCTTTCATCTTCTCAATCATAGGCACGATATTTGCACGAACATTATAGTTATAATTATCAATTTTTTCAATGAGCTTTGCGTTTACATCTTTATCAAGCATTGAAGCCTTGGCATCTTCAAAATATTCGTCTGGAACAAAAGTCCAGAGTCCGGGGAGATTGCCGAAAAGGTCGCAAAGACATTCGTCATAAACATAATCACGTTCAGACTCAACAAAACCGTTAAGGAAGCGTGCAAGAATTGAAACGGGAACTCTGCCGAGAGTATTTACAACGCCACGGAGGAGGACCTTTTCTGTTGTGCTGCCCTGTAAAAATCCGTCAATGAAGCCGATAACAGAATTTGTATCAATATTAAGGCTTCTTGTGAAAAGCTCGCCCATAAGGGTGATACCCTCCATTGCAGACGAACGGAGAATAAGTGAATGAACATCGTCATAGCCAAACTGTGAAATATATGCTATTGTAACGGCACTGCCCATACTTTCGGGCATAAGGGCAACCTTTTCACAGCCAGTTTCTGCCTTAACCTGCTGAACATATTCGTTGAGCTTTTTGGCTGTTTCAGCCACATCATATCGCCAGTCATAGCGGAAAGTGAAGTTGTCGGGGCCTCTTTCAAGTGAAATATTATCATAAACGGGCTCGCCGTCATCGTTAAATCTGATAGGCTCAAAAATTCCGCCTGCGGCATCAAGAAGTGCCTTAGCAAAAATCTTTGAATTGCCTGTGATAAGATAAGCCACGAGGGGCATTATCACCTTACCGATTGCGGGCATAATAAGCTTCTGAACATCGGGCATAAAAACAGAAACTTCGGAATCTGTTCCTTTATCCTTAATAAGTGCTGTTCTGCCGAAGCCGTAAATATCAATAATCGGCACATATTCTTGCTGAGATTTAGCGAATGCTGTTGTTCCGATAAGAAAAATCATCATAACAGCGAGGAAAATGCTGATAACTTTTTTCATAATAAACACCTCAGATGTAATTATATCATATGTTGGCAGGTTTGGCAATAGATATTATATTGGGTGAAATTTATGAATAATGCTAAAAGGCTTTTATATAACACGCTGTTGCTGACGGCTTCGGCATTCATTATGCGCACGGTGCTGGTGAGTTTTAATGTTTATCTGAGCAACAAAATCGGAGCAGAGGGCATTGGTCTTTTTCAGCTTATAAGCTCAGTTTACGGCATGAGTATCACATTTTCGGTGGCTGGGATTCGCCTTGCAACAATGCGACTTGTGGCAGACAGTCTTGCGCTGGGCTATCACAACCAACGGCAGATTATGAAGCGTGGCATTTTTTATGCGTTTCTTTGCGGATGTATCACGGGATTGGTGCTTTTTATTTTTGCGGATTTCATAAGCGTAAAATGGATTGGCAACATTGACGCTCACAGTGCGCTGCGTATTCTCAGCATCAGCCTGCCGTTTGTTTCGGCTTCGGCGGCACTGAACGGATATTTTACATCCGAAAGCAAAATTTTACGCTACACTTTTGTTCAGCTTCTTGAGCAAGCTGTAAAAATTGCAATATCTGTCATTTGCCTAAAAAATGCAAAAAGCGATATGGGAAGCTCCTGCGCCGCCATTGTGAAAGGCATTTGCGTCGGTGAGATTTTTTCAATGAGTATGTCATATACGCTTTACCGCCTTGCATCTAAAAAAGAAAAAGAAAGAAAAACTAAGGGTATCTGGCGTGGACTTTTGAGAATTGCTTTGCCTGACGCCCTCGGCTCAGAAATGAGGAGTATTCTTTCTACAACAGAGCATATGCTCATCCCTCGAGGATTAAAAAAATCGGGCAGTTCCGCTGACGGGGCGATTGCAACTTACGGCGTTATTCACGGCATGAGCCTGCCAATTGTGCTCTACCCCTCTGCCCTGCTCTCTTCTCTTTCGGGGCTTCTTGTGCCAGAGATTTCGGCGCACCATATCTCGGGCAACACAACAAGAATTAACTATATGATTCACAGGGTGCTTCATCTGACACTTCTTTTTGCAATTGGCACGGCGGGAATTATGTATTTTTGTGCGGACACACTTTCCCTTGCGTTTTACAAAAGCAGTGAAAGCGGGTTTTACATTCGTGTGCTGGCTCCGCTGATACCTGTGATGTATTGCGATATGTCGGTTGACGGAATGCTGAAAGGGCTTGACCAACAGGTGCAATATATGAAATACAATATTATAGACGCTTTTAGCTGCGTTGTGCTTGTGTATTTTCTTGTACCGAAAATGAGCGTTAAAGGGTATATTTTTGTTATATTTTTCAGTGAGATTTTGAATTTCGCCCTCAGCTTTCACCGATTAACAAAAGTGGCACAGGTGGAAATTGATATTTTTAAAGACCTCACTGCGCCAACGATGTGCATTTTGATTTCATGCCTTGTAATGAGGCTTTTGTGCCGTCTGTTTTTTAGCGGAAATATGCCTAAAATAGAGGCAGGGATAGTTATTACCGCCTGCGCTTTGGTTTACATAATGCTGTTGAGGTTGTTTAAGGCGGTTGACAATGAGGAAATTCAGTGGCTCAGAAATACATTGAAAATAAAAAAAGTGCGACCGAAGCCGCACTGATTTTGATTAAGTTATGAAATATTCAAAAGCTCGTCTGCTGAAATATGGAGTGTTTGACAGATAGCGTGAAGTGAGATAAGGCTGGGAATTGCTTTGCCGTTTTCGTACTTTGCAATTGTGGTGCGGTCAACACCAAGCAGGTCTGCAAAATTGTATTGAGTCAAGCCTGCTTTTATTCGGGCGGATTTTAACTGATTTGCAATGTGTTGTTTTAACAATTCGTTATTTTTTTCGACCTTTGCCATAAAACTACCTCCAAAATAAAAAAGTGCGACCGAAGCCGCACTAAAAACGCACAGCTCCTGTCGCCAAACTAAATTTCATCTGTTTAAACATTACTGTCTATAGGTATGAAAAAGGAGCCTACATTTTTTCAAAAGTAGGATTTCATATCTAATAAACAGTATTCAGTTTTTAAACAGATTCATAAAAATAGCTTGGCAAGATTATTTTACCATAAAACTTTTTTATTTTCAACAACGATTAAGAATTATGTGCAATTTTTCGCTATAAAAATAAAAAAGTGCGACCGAAGCCGCACCAAAAAACGCACAGCTCCTGTCGCCAAACAGATTTCAAGTACATAAACTTTAGAGGTTCACAGACACGAAAATAAGAGCCTACGTTTTTTACAAAAGTAGGTTTTCGCTCTATGAACCCAATATTAAATTTTATAAAAAGAATTGTACTTTTTATCTGTTGGCACAATTATTCTACCACAAACATATTCTATTTTCAACAGTGATTGAGAATTATGTGCAATTTTCTGCTATAAAAATAAAAAAGTGCGACCGAAGCCGCACCAAAAAACGCACAGCTCCTGTCGCCAAACAAAATTCTTATAGCATTACACAATTCTACAAAAATATGAAGCTCGCATTTTTTACAAAGATATTCTTTGTAAAATTGCAAAAGTAACACTATAAAATATTCAAATTTTGTTTGGCACAATTATTTTAACACAAAACAAATACATTTTCAACAGTGATTGAGAATTATGTGCAATTTTTCGCTATAAAAATAAAAAAGTGCGACCAAAACCGCACTTTTCTTATTATGTTATTGGTTGTATTCGCTCGCTGCTTTTTCTAACAAACTGAAATTGCAGTAATGAGGGAAAATTTTTCCGCTGTTAATTTGATTTGCATATATTTTACTTGCTTTATTTAAAATGCTATCCTGTAACGGAGATAAAAATTCATGTTCTTTAATAAGCAAGCGCTTCCTTCCAGAATTACTTATTTCATCAACATTCTCTTTAAAAAAGACACCGTCTGGGACGGGAATCATCTTTTTTATATCTAAAATGGATAATATGTGTTTTACATATACTATCCCCTCTTTTGTTATGGTTTTAGTTATCCAATCAGAAATATCTACGGTCATACACTCTTCCAGCAACAAATTTTCATAAATCATTATGTGATTATCGCTGGAGTTTTTGAAGTTTTTATGTTTTTCTTTTGCAGAGGTTAAAGGTATAAAATATTTATAACCGTTATTTGAAACAATGATACCTAAGTACGGCTTCTTATCATAATTTTCATCATAAGGATTGTAATATATCTCTTTATCAATATTGTATAGATATTTTATGTAGTTGATATCCACTCTATATAAATAAAGTCTTTTTCCGTATTTTTGCATCTTTTTTACTTCCCATATTTATTTATAAGCAAAAAAGAGGACTATTTAAGCCCTCTTTTCCACTTTAAAGGCTCTCGTTTGGGACATAGGCAGAGAGTCGCCTGCTTTAAAGGCTCTCATTTAGGACATAGGCAGAGAGTCGCCTGCTTTAAAGGCTCTCGTTTAGGACATAGGCAGAGAGTCGCCTGAAAACGAAAGATCATACTTTCACATATAGTATAGCCAAAGTTTAATATTATGTCAATATTTTTTTAATATTTTTCAAAAACAAACCCGCACGGCAGAACCGTACGGGTCTTTTTAATGATAACTAATTATTTCTTCTCGGATGCAACATCAACGAGCTCAATAATGCACATTTCTGCTGCGTCGCCTCTACGGGCTTCCGTTTTGATAATACGGCAATAGCCGCCGTTAACATCCTTATATGCGGGGGCAATTTCATCAAAGAGTTTCTTAACAACATCTTCTTTTGTAACGTAAGCGAGAACCTGTCTTCTTGCGTGAAGGCTGTTGTCTTTTGCGATGGTGATCATTTTCTCTGCCATTGCACGAACTTCTTTAGCCCTTGTAACGGTGGTTTCTATTCTGCCGCTCTCTAAAAGATAGGTTACCATGCCTCTGAGCATTGACTTACGATGGTCAGTTGCTCTGCCAAGCTTTCTGGAACCGGGCATTAAAATCACTCCTTTACCGTTAATAGGTTGGTTGGATTAATAATATACGAATCAGGTAACAACCTTTCGGTTATTGCCTACAGTGAAAATTACTCGTCGTCTCTGCGAAGGTCATAACCAAGTGAAGCGAGCTTTGCTACAACTTCATCAAGGGACTTTCTGCCGAGGTTACGAACTTTCATCATATCGTCTTCAGACTTACCGATCAAATCTTCAACTGTATTTATGCCTGCTCTCTTTAAGCAATTGAATGAACGCACAGACAGGTCAAGTTCCTCAATGGTCATCTCCAGAACTTTCTCTTTACCGTTCTTGCTCTTTTCAACCATAATCTCTGTTTCGTATGCCTCATCTGAGAGGTCGCCGAAGAGACTGAGGTGGTCGTTGAGGATCTTGGCGCCAAGAGATACGGCTTCTTTAGCTGAAATAGTGCCGTCTGTCCACACCTCAAGTGTAAGCTTGTCGTAGTCAGTAATCTGACCGACACGTGTGTTCTCGACTGTGTAATTAACTTTTAAAACAGGCGAAAAAATTGAGTCAACAGCGATGTCGCCGATTGGCAGGTTAAGCTCTGCCTTATTCTTTTCTGCTGACACATATCCTCTGCCTTTATCGCATGTGAGTTCCATTACGACATTAGCATCGGTATCAAGGGATGCGATATGAAGATCGGGGTTGAGGATTTCAACCTCTGAATCATACTTAAAGCAACCCGCTGTAAGCTCTCCAGGTCCCTTCATATCAACATAGATTGTTTTGGGACCCTCACCGTGTATTTTAAGGATAACGCTCTTGAGGTTAAGAACTATCTCAGTTACGTCTTCCTTTACGCCGGGGATGGTTGAGAACTCGTGAAGAATTCCATCGATTTTAGCAGATGTAATTGCGTAGCCGGGGAGTGAGGAGAGAAGCACTCTTCTAAGGCTGTTGCCAAGAGTTGTGCCATATCCTCTCTCAAGCGGTTCTACAACAAATCTGCCATAAGTTCCGTCGGGATAAACTTCAGCTGTTTCGATTCTGGGCTTTTCGATTCCTATCATTCAAAACCCTCCTTCTAAAATACAGTGTTGTTTTATATTATTTTGAATAGAACTCGACGATAAGATGCTCTTCAACGGGAGCAGCTATCATATCACGGTCAGGAAGATTTACGATTTTTGCTTCGTAATCTGATGCCTTGTCGAGCCACTGGGGAACGGGACGAGCACCGTTTGTTTCGATAACCGCTTTAATTTTTTCACTGTCACGGCTGCCTTCTGCAATTGCGAGTGTATCGCCTGCTTTAAGAAGGATTGAAGGAATGTTTGCCTTCTTGCCGTTTACAAGGTAATGATTGTGTGTTACAAGCTGTCTTGCTTCTGCTCTGGAGTTTGCCCAGCCGAGAAGATAAACAACGTTGTCAAGGCGGCTCTCGCAGATACGAAGAAGGTTTTCACCTGTCATACCCTGCTTGCGCTCAGCCATAAGAAAATATTTGTGGAACTGACTTTCATTAACACCGTAGTAGCGTCTTGCCTGCTGTTTTGCACGAAGCTGCATACCGTATTCTGAAGTCTTTTTGCGGCTCTGACCATGCTGGCCGGGAGCATATGAACGACGCTCAAGAGCACATTTCTGTGAATAGCATCTCTCACCCTTTAAAAAGAGTTTTTTGCCCTCGCGGCGGCACAATTTACATACCGCACCGGTATATCTTGCCATGTAGTTACACCTCCTGAAATTATAGGTTTATACGCGTCTTCTCTTGGGTGGACGGCAGCCATTGTGAGGAATGGGAGTAACGTCTTTGATCATTGTTACATCCAAACCTGCTGTCTGTAAAGCTCTGATTGCAGCTTCACGACCCTGGCCGGGGCCCTTTACGTAAACCTCAACTGTTTTCATACCGTGCTCAATAGCAGCCTTAGCTGCAACCTCAGCAGCTGTCTGAGCTGCGAAGGGAGTTGACTTCTTAGAGCCTCTGAAGCCCATTTCACCAGCACTTGCCCATGAAACTGCATTACCCTGAGTGTCGGTAATAGTAACAATTGTGTTGTTGAAGGTGGATTGAATATGAGCTGCTCCGCGCTCTATGTTTTTACGCTCACGGCGTCTGCGAGTTGCAGTGCCTTTTTTAGCGGAACCCTTAGGTGCCATAATTCTACCTCCTTATTTCTTCTTATTTGCAATAGTCTTCTTGGGACCCTTGCGTGTACGGGCGTTTGTCTTTGAACGCTGTCCTCTTACGGGCAGTCCTTTACGGTGACGAACACCGCGATAACAACCGATTTCGATAAGTCTCTTGATGTCGAAAGCGGTCTCTCTGCGAAGATCACCTTCCACCTTTACGTTGTGGTCGATGTATTCACGCAGTTTTGATACGTCTTCTTCTGATAAATCCTTAACTCGAATGTCAGGATTTACACCAGTAGCTGCGATAATGTCGCTTGCTGTTTTGCGACCGATACCATAGATATAAGTAAGAGCGATTTCTACTCTTTTCTCTCTAGGCAGGTCAACACCTGAAATACGCGCCATTTGTCAGTTGCACCTCCATTGAATGGTTTGCGCCGGATTAACCCTGGCGCTGTTTGTGCTTGGGATTTTCACAGATAACCATTACTTTTCCCTTGCGCTTAATGATCTTGCACTTCTCGCAAATTTTCTTTACAGAAGGTCTGACTTTCATATTGAATGCCCTCCTTAAAAATTAGCCTGTTGATTTATAGCTATTGTTTGTTATGCGTTGATTATTTTGAACGCCATGTAATGCGCCCTTTGGTAAGGTCGTAGGGTGAAACCTCGACTGTTACCTTATCACCGATAAGGATTCGTATATAGTTCATACGAAGTTTGCCGGAGATGTGGGCTAAAATTCTGTGTCCGTTTTCCAGCTCAACCTGAAATGAAGCGTTGGGCAGAACCTCAACAACTGTGCCTTCAAGCTCAAGCATATCCTGTTTTGACATTGCTTTCCCTCCTCATATTACGGTCATAATTTTCGGACCATCGGGTGTGATGGCCACCGTGTGTTCAAAGTGTGCTGACAGCGAACCGTCTTTGGTTTTGACTGTCCATCCGTCAGATAGCTGCTTTACACCAGGTTTGCCCATATTTATCATGGGCTCAATGGCTAATGTCATGCCCGGTAACAAGCGCACACCTCTGCCGGGAGTGCCGAAATTCGGTACACTGGGGTCTTCATGGAGATTTTTGCCAACTCCGTGTCCTACATAATCACGAACAACGGAGAAGCCTCTCGCCTCACAGTAAGAAGCAATTGCTGCGCCGATATCGCCGATTCTGCCGCCTGCGACAGCCTTCTGAATGCCAATGTAAAGGCTCTCTCTGGTTGTGTCGCACAGCCGCCTCGCCTCGGGAGAAATATCCCCCGCTGCGAAAGTAGCAGCATTGTCGCCGTTAAAGCCGTTGATTTTTGCTCCTAAATCAATGCTGACGATGTCGCCTGCTTTGATTACTCTGTTTCCAGGGATTCCGTGAATGACCTCGTCATTTATGGAAATGCATGCGGTAGCGGGGTAGCCTGCATAATTAAGGAAGTTGGGCTCTGCACCCTGACTCTTAATATAATCGTAGGCAAGCTTGTCAATTTCGGCGGTAGTTACGCCAGGCTCGACAGCCTCACCCGCTATTTTTAATGCTCCAGCCGATATAGCGCACGCTTCACGCATAAGCGCTAATTCTCGATTTGTTTTGAGCACAATCATGCTTAATCCTCCAGTGCCTTAAGAGTGAGTGCTGTTGTATCAGCAACCTCCTCCTGGCCTTCAACTACTTTAAGCACGCCTGCTTTTGAGTAGTAATCCTTGAGAGGCTCAGTCTGCTCATGATAAACATTGAGTCTGTCAAGAACTGTGTCAGGATGGTCGTCCTTACGCTGGATAAGAGCGCCGCCGCAAACGTTGCATACGCCTTCTTTTTCAGGCTTCTTATAAAGAAGGTGATAAGAAGTGCCGCATTCGCCGCAAACTCTTCTGCCAGACATTCTTGCAACAATCTTTTCGTCAGGAACTTCGATGTCGATAACCTTGTCAATAACAACGCCCATTGCATCGAGAGCCTCTGCCTGAGGAATTGTGCGGGGGAAACCATCAAGGATGAAACCGTTAGCACAGTCATCCTTTGCAAGTCTTTCTTTAATGATGCCAATTACAACGTCATCGGGAACGAGCTTACCAGCATCAATGAAAGATTTTGCTTTAAGGCCCATCTCCGTGCCCTTTGAAAGAGCCTCACGGATAATGTTGCCTGTTGAAATTGCAGGGATTGAAAGCTTATTGCAGATAACCTCTGCCTGTGTGCCTTTACCTGCACCCGGTGCGCCTAAAAGAATGAGATTCATATTCTTTCCTCCGTAATTAATCAAGGAAGCCCTTGTAATGACGCATCATCATCTGAGATTCAAGCTGTTTAACGGTTTCAAGTGCAACACCTACAAGGATGATGATTGAAGTACCGCCAAGTGAAACTGCCATCTCGTAGTGAGCTGCTCTTGTGATCTGCTGGAACAGAATGGGGAAGAGAGCAACAACGCTGAGAAGGAGTGCGCCAAGCAATGTAATTCTTGACAGAATCCTTGCGATATAATCAGAAGTGGGTTTACCGGGACGGATGCCCATAATAGCACCGCCGTTTTTGCGGATGTTATTGCCCATTTCGATGGGATTATACTGAATGCTTGCATAGAAGTAAGCAAAAGCAATAATCAGAACGAAATACATAAGAGCATATGCCCAATGTGTGCTCTTGAAGATATTGAAGAATGTGTAAAGACCTGTGCCCTCTTTTGCATTAACGAAAAGGTTAATTGTTGGAGGAAGTGAAAGGATTGATGAAGCGAAGATGATGGGCATAACGCCTGACATATTAACCTTAATCGGAATATGTGTGCTCTGTCCGCCATACATCTTACGGCCAACAACTCTCTTTGCATACTGAACAGGAATTCTGCGTTCTGCATTATCCATCCAAACGATGTAAGCCATCATAAGGATAAGAACGATTGTAACAGCTACAGTGAGAACTGCGTAAACGCCGCCTCTTGAAATGTAACCGCCATTGGGTGAATAGAACTGAGTAATAAGAGTAGGAATACGGGATACGATACCTGCGAAGAGGATAAGTGAAATACCGTTTCCTATGCCGTTAGCATTGATCTGCTCGCCGAGCCACATGATAAGGGCTGTACCAGCTGTGAGAACTGCAATGATAACGAGTGCCTGAAGAACTGCTGCAAAGCCTTTGAAGGGAACACCGTCTGCTGAATTGAGAAGGTAATTGTTTCCTCTGAGGTAGAAGTAGTAAGCAGTACTCTGCATAAGACCAAGAGCAACTGTTACGAATCTTGTGATTGAAGCAATCTTCTTGCGGCCTTCTTCGCCGTCCTTTGAAAGTCTTTCAAGGGCGGGGATTGCAACTGTGAGAAGCTGCATGATGATCGAGCTGTTGATGTATGGTGTGATTGACATAGCAAAAACAGTACCATAGTTAAAAGCATCACCGGTCATCATTGTGAGATATTCCATGAATGTTCCCTGAACGGAAGCGTCCTTGGCGAAATCGAAGATTCCGCCTTCGCCTACGTTAATGAAAGGAACCGGGATAGCAGCACCTACACGGAAAATAAAGAGGATAAGTGCTGTGAAAAGTATTTTTTTTCTGATTTCGGGGATTTTCCATGCATTAACAAATGTTTTAAACATGTTAAATCACCTCAGCCTTTCCGCCTGCTGCTTCGATTTTCTCTTTAGCAGACTCTGAGAAAGCATTAACTTTAACCTCAAGAGCTTTGGTAAGTGTGCCGTTACCAAGTACCTTAACTGCGTCAAAGTAATTCTTAACAAGACCTGCAGCCTTGAGAGCCTCTGCATCTACTACAGCGCCATTCTCAAATTTTGCTTCGAGGTCTGAAACATTAACAGCAACTACTACCTTGCGGAAAATGTTGTTGAAGCCTCTCTTGGGGAGTCTTCTCTGCAAGGGCATCTGACCGCCTTCAAAACCAGCTCTCATGCCTCTGCCTGCACGGGCCAACTGACCCTTATGACCTTTACGGGCGGTTTTACCCTGTCCGGAAGCAGGACCTCTACCGATACGCTTGCGTTCTTTTGTTGAACCAGCTGCCGGTGAAAGTTCGTGCAACTTCATACTTCGCACCTCCTTGCTTATGCTTCACTTACTTCGATAAGGTGAGCTATTTTCTTTACCTTACCAGAAGTCTGGGGATTATCGGGCTGAACCGAAGTATCACCGATTTTATGAAGACCAAGTGCATGGGCGGTGGCAATCTGATCCTTTTTGCTGCCGATTAAGCTCTTTACAAGTTTAACCTGAACTTTTGCCATTTTGTCCACCCTCCTTAACCTAAAATTTCTTTAGCTGACTTACCACGAACTGCTGAAACTTCGTTTACATCACGAAGCTTTGAAAGTCCGTCGATAGTAGCTCTAACTACATTACAGGGATTGTTGGAACGGAGAGCCTTAGAACGGATGTCCTTAATGCCAACAGTTTCAACAACGGCACGAACGGGACCGCCTGCGATAACGCCGGTACCGGGTGCTGCGGGTTTAAGAAGAACAACACCTGCGCCGAACTTACCAACGATTTCATGAGGGATTGTTGTGCCCTTAAGTGAAACCTTGATAAGATTTTTCTTTGCATCTTCAATGCCTTTACGGATTGCGTCAGGAACTTCGCCTGACTTACCGATGCCAAAACCTACTGTGCCGTTACCATCGCCAACAACAACGAGTGCTGCAAACTTGTAGATACGACCACCTTTTACGGTCTTGGATACGCGGTTAATGGTAACAACTCTCTCCTGGAGTTCCATAGCCGATGCA
>JAZLLI010000032.1:0-5290 GCA_045598085.1 Acutalibacteraceae bacterium | reverse complement strand
TTTTATAATGTTCCCGATTCCATTTGTAGTTTCTGATAATTTTTTTATGTTAATCTGAAAAATATAGCTATCTGAGCTAGCTTTAATTATCATATTAGACTCATTTATAGCATTATCATATTTATCTGGTTTAATTTTATTTTTCAAATGTTCATCATCATATTCAACTGGAGCGAAATAATTCTCATAAAATGTATTTGATATTAAGCATTTTACTTTACGTTCATTATCTTCAGTTCCATAAGCATAAAGCGCTCCTTTAAAAAGCAAGCTCAAGTGATTTTTTGATGGCTCGAAAGTTTTTCCTCTTCTTACAAATATTGTTTCATCAATTACACTGCTTACAATCTCTTTGTTAACGTTATAGACTTCAGCTATTTTATTATAATCATTTTGTTCTGGATTCCATTTACTCATATTTATCACCTCGTGCAGAATTATAGTCTATTATATCATATAAACGTAACGTTGTAAATGAATTCGTACATTTTATTTTGTTGTTATATATTGTTAAAACACTTAATACTGCTAAAAAATATATGTTATTTCGTATAGATTATTGACATTAATTTTTGATGAAATTATAATAACTTTGTAATATAAATACATTAGGAGATGTGATTATGAAAAAAATTTTTGTTTCGGGAATATTATCTATGTCGATATTAATAGCTTCTATCGGAGGTGGTGGACTGTCTTCAAATTCAAAAAACACTTTTATTTTGAATTCTGAAGCTTGCTATAACAATAGATTTTGTAACTGTTTAAGGGGTTATCCGTTGTATCCTAAATGTAATTCTAGATATACTTCCATCGTTGATGCTTTAAAAAGTGTTGGCGCACCATCGTCATATTCTGAAAGAAAAACTATTGCTTATTACAATGGAATTAATAACTATACCGGAAGTGCGAGTCAAAACACTTTAATGCTCTCTCTACTAAAGAGAGGGGAATTAATAAAACCTTTTATCTCGTATAGATAAAACATAAAAAAGGAGGTGGTTTTATGCTTACCAAAATTATAATTTGTGGTATTATTTTCTGGGTTATTTTACCAAATTCAGTATGTTAATAATATCAATTTCAAAAGATGCTTACTTTCGCTTTTGTTGGTAGAGAGTAGGCATCTTTTTTATTCTCTGCTTAGCACTGAACAAAGAAAATTATGTTTCTTGCTCAGAGCGATACTGCCACGTTTCAACGTGTTTCTTGCTTGTTTCATGCTCAGAGGGGATAAGGTCAATGTATTGACCTGGATATGTCCGTTCAAGTTCCACTTTGCTTTGTCGTAGTCACGACGGTTGTGTGCGGCAGACCATTTCTTGCCGATGTGCATTGAAGCTTTGCAGGAAATGAAAATATGAGGTTTATTTGGCATTGATACTTCTCCTTTCACTCCAGAGCACTCCAGAATGCGTTTTAAGAGGGGAGAGACAATTCTAAGTATAAATTACCATAGCACAACATGGAAGGCGTGTACGTGGCTCTGAGAGACTGTCAGACGTATGTCGGGCAAGATGTCAGGGAGCACGACTACACACTCACACAAATATTATACGCTGAAATACCACTGATGTCAAGTGAGTGTGTAACTCAATGGCATTTTGGGGAAACCCCAAAACGCATTGAGCTCTCCGAGGGGCAAGGCGTTCCCCTTGCATCTCCCGTCTGCCGACAGCTCTTTACTGAAAAAAGAGTATATATGTTATATAAAAAACCGCCATCCAAAAATGGAGGCGGTTTTCACAGGGAGAGACTGTATCCAGACTTGTGCGGCTGTCCTGCAATCCTTCCCTGACCCATGGTAATTATTTAAACTCCTGACCAGTAATGAACGGGCTTCCCTTGTGAAGTAATCACGACGGTCAGAAAGTGCGAACCATCTGCGTGAAAATTCTTAATTGTGACACTGCCGTTACGGTTTCGCACAGCTATCGAATAATCGCCCGCCATTCCTAACGGCTGCATTGGAAATTCATTTGGAATTATTGGGTACATTGTCATTATGTCCTCCCTCCGGCGTAAATTTTGCATTCTCCAAGGCGGAGATTAATGATAGCAATTGGTTACAAGTCTCGGTGATTTTATTTTCAGGAATTTCTCTAATACTTTCAGGTGAGTTGCGATATAGATAAAGGATTTTTGCAGGAAGATCACGCAGATTATCGATGGCATTATCTTTTTGCCGCTCAAGATAGCTAAAGTACCTCTGCTTCACGCCAGACACAAGCGCTTGGGAGCATCCGACATTTCGAGCTATTTCGGACTGCTTCATGCCCCGAGCCAAAGAGCAAAGGATTGATCGTTCGGTTCGGTCGTTTGTGAAAGTATAGATTTCAGAAAAAATGCCGTCAATATCACAATTTGTTGCCTTAATTGAAATCGAAAGCTTTTTTTCGATTTCAGCGTTTAAAATCAAAGTATCGACACGGCTCTTGTACAAAAAATTTGACGCAATATCAAAAAGTTGTTCTAAAGTTGTGTCTAATAACGGCGTGCCGCTGACGTTTACGGACAAGAAATCGGCAGGGGTTAAAAATTTTTCTTTTTCAGTGGCGTTTAACTCGCAAGCGAAACAGTAATTCCCGATGTACGATGTGACGGTAAATTTGGAGCCCCTTTCAAACTCGGCATCGCTGTAAGAGTCGATAATTTCGCCAAGTTTAAGTTTCAAAAGCTTAGCCGGAAGATTCAATAATATCATTTTTATCACCTCGTAACAGTAATTATATCATCAAACGCTTGAGAAGTCAATAGAAATCAATATAAAAAATTACGTTTTTCAAAATTTATCATAAAAAAATTAATGAGCGGCAATTTTGAATAGGCATGATTGTTGAAATTTGACAGCTATTACTTGTTGAACATAAGCTGTTGGAGTAGCTCCTGCACTTTCATTGTTTTCTTCGTGCTGTCTGTACCGAACAGAGCGACTCTAAGTGCCGCATTCTCTTGTTTTAGCAGTTCGTTCTGCTCTTTGATGTTCTTATTCAGCTCACGCTCAGAGTGCCGTCTATCAGCCGCCCAGAAGCGTTTCTGCTCACGTCTGACTGCTACCTTGCAGTCAGGGCAGTAACTTAGCCTGATAAGCTTGTAGTAGTCTCCAGACAAATAATTGCCGAGGACTGCTCCGCATCGGCGGCAAGTTACTATTCCTGTCGCTGTATCTCTCATGCTCAGCACTCCCCTTTCTGCGAATTGTGTGTCGTTCGGTCTACGTTCGGACGATTGCGTTCAGGGATTTTGTCAAGCTCATTGTTCAGGGCAGTAGTGACTTCGTTAAGCCTTGCTCTTGCTAATTGCCGCATCTGATGTGAGGTTTCTGTATTGCCGCCTGTCCAGATATTTACGTCTTTCTTATCGCCTGATACCGTCAGCCACTCAATATCAAATCCCTTGATAGCATCAGGCTTGGAAGTATCTATGTCAAATATAAGCTGTTGTATTTTGACATACTGTTGTTTCAGGTAGGTTATTTTGTCGATTGTCTCCATGAGTTCAGGTGTAATCTTGCGCTCAGGCTTACCCTTGCACCTGATTAATACGCAAATCAAAGCGGCGTACACGCCTATAACTGCTAACATTTCCATTGCTTTCCTCTTTTCTGCCCTTGACAAGCCGAGGAAATAGCTGTAAAATGGATATGGCTATCCCCTGCATCTTGTTATGTGGGCGGTATGGTGTCGGTGTAGACTTGCTACTTTGGTCGGTTTGGAAGTCTGCACCTTTTTTATTTTTTTTGAATAGTTTTTAAATAGTTTCTAACTACTTAAAAAATAGTTTTTGATAGTTTATTAATAGTTCCGTAAGTAACTCCGTACTTTCGGGCAAGTTGTGATTTGTTGCAGTTTTCAGATTGCAGTGCATTTTTGATTTCTGCAATCTGCTCTGTTGATAACTTCTGCGGTCTACCGCCTTTTTTGGCAGGACGTGGAGTAAGTTTAAGATAAATATAGCACGTTCCGTTGTTGCTGATATTACGTTTTTTGTGTTCCACTACGTCAAACTGTGGCATGGCAGCTACGAAGTTTTTGAGCGTTGCATCAGCATTGTTAGCTTGTGCTGTTAAACTGATTTCAAACATTGTTATCACCTCCATTGTATTTTTTTGAATAGTAAAAAACTATTTAATAACTATTTTAGAACTATAAAATTGTGCTTTGACAGGCTTATTTGTCGTTATCCAACATCTTGACAAAATATTTGAAACGATTGGATATCTTGTGTTTTTTTGCTTCAATGTTCATGAGATGATATTTTTCAGCCAAGTAATGATATTTCGCAAATATTGCTCCTTGTTCGTGCTTTGGCAAGCTGATCGAGCCGAGCATGGACATTATCAAGTCCATTTCCTCATCGGAGAACTCTGACTCGCAAGCTCCTGCAAGGAAGGCTCTGTTATCCTTGTATAGTGCATTCTCATCATCAGAGCAGAATGTAAGCTGTTCTGGGACTTCTATTTCAGGTAGTTGGCTTGTGAGTGTATTCACAGTAAATTCAATCGCAGATACTACACGACCACGCTTTACAGGTTTGTATTCAAATTTAATATCAGTTTTTTCGTTAATTTCTTTATGACATTTTTTCAATACAAGGTCATTGAATCTGAAAAACTGGTTATACGTATCAGCAGAACATTTCAGAATAGCCTTTAATTCTTTTACACTGACACTCCAAGTTTTTCTGAAATGGTTGTCATACAGGTACAAGAACAAAATATAGCTGTAACGAGAAGTAAGATTAATGATATTTTTTAGCCTGTATTTGATATATCCAATATTTTCAACGTTGAAGAAGTACTCCATAGCTTCTGCTGTGCAAGCTAAACGAACTTGCCATAGTCCATCTTCATCCTGTTCGCACTCAGCTTTTGCGAACAGACCTATTTTCACAAAGTTGTTTGGTTTTCGTTCGTCTCTTATGGTGACAGCTCGAAACAAGCCGTTAAGCCGTTTATCAAGGTCATCACGATGCATTCTTGAATACCCTAATAACTGCTCAAGCTCCCCCTTTGAAAACTGAACATAACGGCTTTCAGGTACACGGCTATCAATTCTTGAAAGATAAACATCAAGGATTTTAAAGTGTTGCAGTTCAAGGTCTGTTTCTGATAATGATTTGAGCGGATTTGATTTCTGAACAAGCCAGTTGTTATAATCTTTATCGTTTCTGCCCAATCCCGAAAGATTTGGTGTTTCGGGTAACGAAGGCAGTCTTTTTCTTTTTGGCATAACATCACCTCAAAAACATTATAACATATATATTTTGGGCAATAATCAATGGAAAATAA
>JAZLLI010000031.1:0-33727 GCA_045598085.1 Acutalibacteraceae bacterium | reverse complement strand
CAAAATCAGCATAAGAAAAGGCAGGCTCAACCGAACCTGCCTATATAAAAACGAAAAAATCGAGCACTCTTGCGAATGCTCGATATGGTCCGAGTGGCGAGACTTGAACTCACGGCCTCTTGACCCCCAGTCAAGCGCGCTACCAGCTGCGCCACACCCGGAACGCATATAACTATACCACAACTTTTTGGAAAAATCAAGTGTTTTTTTGAAATTTTTTTAGTTTTTTTGTAATTATTCATTTCCAATAATCATTAGGGTGATTTGTTATTCTAAAAGTGATTTATATTTGCATTGATATGCACGGAGATGAACTCCGTGGCGAGTTGTGCTTTAGTCGGGTTAGGTGCTTGCAATGACGGGATTTATTTAAAATACATTTCAAGATACTTTTGGATTGTCGGTCTTAAAGGCGGTGAAATCGTTTCAATATCAATTTCTGAAAGCTTAAAAAATTTCAGCTCTTCAAGCTCTTCCTTTTGCGCTTTCATTTCACCGTGAAAGTGATTACACAAATACACAATTTCTATGTTTGACACCTCATCGCCGTTGGGGTATATATAATGTATCTCTGCCCCCGAATTTATAGTAAAGAAAGACAATTCATCTGCAACGAGTCCTGTTTCTTCGAGCAGTTCCCGTTTTGCACAATCCTCGACCTTTTCGTCAATTTCAACCGAGCCGCCGAAATATCCCCACAGGTGATTATCAGTGCGTCTGCCGAGAAGTATTTCGCCTGTATTGTTGACGATTATAACACCCGCACCGCATTGAATCAGCGTTTGGTGCCCCACAATTTTTCTCAAATCCATTATATAGTTGCTCATTTTATCATCCTCAAAGTTTAATCAATTTTTTGTCGTTTTTCCCATTCACTTCTGAGAATACCATAATAAGATACATCAAGAAATTCGCCAGATGATGCTTTAAAAAATTCTCGCTTTGTTCCCTCATAAGTAAGACCGCACTTTTGAGCAACTCTGCCTGATGCAGGATTTTTTACAGCATGAGAAATATCGATACGATTTACACCGACTTCACGGAAAAGATAGTCGATAACAGCTTTTGTCGCTTCGGACATAATGCCTTTGTTCCAATAGGCATAACCCATACAGTACCCGATTTCCATCCGTTCGTGGCGCTCTTTTATTCCAACAACGCTGATACTACCGATAACTGTTCCGTCAAATTCAATTGCCCAATTGTATGTAGTATCGTTTTTGTAACCCTCACACCATGATTCAAGAAGCTGTTTCGTTTCTTCTGAAGATTTGTGAGGACTCCAAGACAAAAATCTGCTTACCCGTTCATCATTTGCCCAATTTTCATACATTGTCTGTGCATCGTCAACCATAAACCGTCTTAAAACAAGTCTTTCGGTGTGTAAAGTTTGTGTACCCTTATGAGTGAGCATTTTTATTCCTCCTTAAAATAAAAGGCACCTCCGAAATGGAAGTGCCTTAATAAATTATCTGATTTTTATAGTTCAGCAGACAATATGACACTTCGGGTAATAATATTATGCTGTTCATATACCATTACTGTCATTTTGTCCGCCTCCTTATTTTTATTTATTATAAGGAGTATTGCCTTTGATGTCAATATGCGTTTCTATTATATATTCTCTTTGCCATAGACATTTGTCATAATCCTCTTCATTACGAAAAGGAAGCCGACTGTGAGCACTGCGCCGATGGGGAGAACTATCATCCAATTCTGAACGAAGCCTGCAAGAACATAGAGCAGGAATGAAATTGCGGCAACGGATACTGCGTAGGGAATTTGTGTTGACACATGGTTGATGTGGTTGCACTGTCCGCCTGCGGATGACATAATTGTTGTATCAGAAATGGGTGAGCAATGGTCGCCGCATACTGAACCTGCAAGGCAGGCTGACATTCCGATTGTCTGAATTGTGCCTGATGGGAAAATTGCAATTACAATTGGAATAAGGATGCCGAATGTACCCCATGATGTGCCTGTTGCGAATGAAATTGCGCAGGCTACAAGGAAGATGATTGCTGGCAGGAACATTGCAAAATCGCCAGCTACACCGCTCATGGCAGATGCTACAAATGGCTTTGCGCCCAGAACTGCGGTCATATTTTTGAGAGATGTTGCGAATGTGAGAATAAGAATTGCAGGAACCATTGCAATGAAGCCCTTGGGGATGCACTCGATAGCTTCTTTAACAGAAACAAGTCTGCGTGCGCTGAGGTAGATAATTGTGAAAACAAGTGCGATTACACTGCCCCATGGAAGTCCGACAGTAGCGTCTGTGTTTGAGAATGCACTTACAAATCCCTCGCCGTCAAGGATTCCGCCGTTATAAACAAGTGCGAAAATGCAAACGATAATAAGAATGATGATGGGGAGAATGAGGTCGATAACTCTGCCCTTTGCAGAACCCTCTTCCTCTGCAACCTCTGATCTTTCGCCTGTGGTGTAAAGGTCGCCGTTGACTTTTGCGTTGACCTCGTGGATTCTCATTGAGCCGAAATCGAACTTCATAAGGCAAAGACCGATAACGAAAACGAATGTAAGAAGTGAGTAGAAGTTATAGGGAATAGCTTTGATGAAAAGTGAGAAGCCCTGACCCTCGTCTGCATAAGAAGCAACTGCCGCCGCCCATGATGAAATGGGAGCTATCATGCAAATCGGTGCGGCTGTGGCATCAATGATGTATGAGAGCTTTGCCCTTGAAACCTTGTGAGCATCTGTTACGGGGCGCATAACCGAGCCAACTGTAAGGCAGTTAAAGTAGTCATCAATGAAAATAAGAACGCCGAGGGCGAATGTTGCAAGCATTGCGCCTGTTCTTGACTTGATGTGTGTTTTTGCCCACTGACCGAATGCCGCCGAGCCGCCTGCTTTATTCACAAGGGCAACGATTGTGCCGAGCACAACGAGGAAAATGAAAATGCCCGCTGTGTCTGAAACGGCTGAAATAAGTCCGTCGCTTGTGAGAATATCCATTGTTTTGGTGAATGAAAAATCTGAGCCTAAAATTGCACCTGAAAGGATGCCGATGAAAAGTGAGGAATAAACCTCTTTTGTGATAAGTGCAAGACCGATAGCTATAACAGGCGGAACAAGTGCCCACCATGAAGCTCTTACAAGACCTGCGCCCTCGCAGGTTTCACAATCCACACCGTCAACAACACCAGTGCCTGCGCAGTCAACGCAGGGAGCGGTTGCCATTGAACCGTTTGATACTTTCGCAAAAACGAGAAGTGCCACAATCAGCACAGCTACAATTGCGAGAACGATCTTCTTTGTTCTGTTCATAAAAATCCTCCTAAAATAAAAAATCGTGAGCCTGTGGACAGCTCACGATGATAAATTTTTTACCAACTGATAGCACTCCACAAATACTATGTGACAGTTGCATATATCTTATACATGCACCCAACAATGAACGGGTAGGCACCCTTTCAAAGCTTCGGCGGTTTTCCCTTTCAACAGCGTCAATAGCCTGTGATACGCTGCATACTGATGAAGACCGCAACCTCTATCCAGAGATTATTTAGTTGTTGCGCTTATTTTAAAGCGGCTTTTTAAAAATGTCAAGTAGTTTTTTATTTTTCTAAGAATTTGTACAATATTTATGACAATCGAATTGGATTTTTATGAAACATTAACATCATTTATGGTATTTGCCACCATTTGAAATATTGAAAGCACGGTAAATCTGCTCAAGGAGCATCACCCTTGCAAGCTGATGAGGGAATGTCATCTGGGACATTGACAGCTTAAAATCGGCTCTTTTTTTCACTTCATCTGAAAGGCCGAATGAGCCGCCGATGATGAAAACTGCGTTGCTGAATCCGTTAACGGCGCAGGCTGAAAGCTCCTGTGCAAGTCTTTCTGACGGCATCTGCTTGCCCTCAATGCACATGGCATAGACCTTTGCACCAGATGGAATTTTTGAGAGAATTTCTTTACCCTCTGCTAAGAGTGCGTTGTCAATTTCGCCCTGCGACGGGTTATCTGAAAGTCGCTTTGGCGACAGCTCGACTATGTTTAATTTGCAAAAAGCCGAGAGCCTTTTGGAGTATTCTTCGCAAGCATCACGGAGATATTTTTCTTTAAGTTTACCCTCGCAGATAATTGTTACGCCAAGCATTAAAGCACCACCGTTCTCACATCGCCCTGCCCTGCAACATACATCATATAGTCCTCGTTTTCTTTTGCGTTAATTTCTGCAAGAGCACCCCTTGATGTTTCATATGCAAGGATTGGCATATTGTTTTCTTTGCTTAAATGACCGAGGACAATCCTTGTTGTACCCTCCTCAACAAGCTTTTTCACAAGCTCTGAGCAGGCGATATTTGAAAGATGCCCAACATCAGATAAAATTCTTCTTTTAAGCGGATATGTATAAGGTCCGTTGCGAAGCATTCCAATATCATGGTTAGACTCTGCAAGGATTAAATCACTGCCCGAAACGGCACGGTACATTTCGTCTGAAACGAAGCCAGTATCTGTTAAAATAGAAATTTTACGCTCGTCAGGTGTTTCAACAGTGAAGCCTAAGCTCTCTGCACAGTCGTGCGAGGTTCTGAACGGGCGCACAAACATACCCCTGCACTCAACACCGCCCTCTGGAATAACAGAGCAGGTGAATTTGTTGCAGAGCTTGCCGCCCTCCTCTAACTTTTGCATTGTGCCAGCGGAGGTATAGACCTTTATATTATTTTTTGAAGCCAGCGCACGCAGACCTTTAATGTGGTCGGAATGTTCGTGAGTAACAAAAATTGCACCGATGTCGGCAATATCGACACCAATGCAATCCAACGCTGCCAGTGCCTGCTTTGCGCTGACACCGACATCTACTAATATTCCTCCGGTTCCCGAGCCGATAAAGGTGCAGTTACCGCTGCTTGACGAAAACAGCGAACTGAATCTTGCCATTTATCATTCTCCTTTGGGTCAGGCGGTTTCTGTGTTTACAACTGTTGGCTTATCCTCATCATCAACACGCCAGATATCTGCACCAAGGCTTTTAAATTTGCCAACAACATCATCATAGCCACGGTCAATATAAACAATGTTTTCAATGGAGGTTGTGCCTTTAGCGGCAAGACCTGCAATAAGCATAGCTGCACCTGCACGCAGGTCATCTGCCTTAACAGGCGCACCGTGGAGCTGCTCAATACCCTCAACAGTGGCGGTTTTGCCACTTACATTGATGTTTGCGCCCATTCGCAAAAGCTGTTCCACATACTGGAAGCGGTTGTCCCATACGCCCTCAGAAACAATGCTTGTACCATCTGCAATAGCAAGAAGTGTTGTCATCTGAGGCTGCATATCTGTGGGGAAGCCTGGGTGGGGCATAGTTTTAACATTGCAGCGTTTTGCTCTCTTGTCTGACTTAACAAGGATAGAATCATCGTATTCTTCAACAGTGATTCCGCACTGAATGAGCTTTGCTGTGATAGATTCCAAATGCTTGGGGGTAACATTCTTAATAAGAACAGAACCCTTTGTTGCGGCGGCGGCAACCATAAATGTGCCAGCCTCAATCTGGTCTGGAATTATTGAATAAGAGCAGCCGTGAAGACGGTCAACTCCTCTGATTTTAATAACATCTGTGCCTGCGCCACGAATATCTGCACCCATTGAGTTGAGGAAGTTTGCAAGGTCAACAATATGGGGTTCTTTAGCGGCATTTTCAATAACAGTCAAGCCTTTTGCTCTGACTGCGGCAAGCATACAGTTGATTGTTGCACCAACTGAAACAACATCAAGATAAATAAGACCGCCTGCAAGCTTTGTTGCGTCAACATCAATCATTGCGTTTTCGCTGAGGTTAACCTCTGAGCCGAGAATTTCAAAGCCTTTAATGTGCTGGTCAATGGGGCGAACACCAAAATTGCATCCACCGGGCATAGCAACTTTTGCTCTGCCAAATCGTGAAATCAATGTGCCGATAAGGTAATATGAAGCACGCATATGCTTAGTCATGTCATGTGTTACAACATAAGAATTAACTGAGCTTGTGTCGATTTCAAGTGTTGTGTCGTTAATATAGTTAACCCTTGCACCCAACTGGTGAAGAATGCGCACCATATGCTCAACATCGCTGATTCTTGGTACATTCTCAATAACGCACATATCCTGTGCCAGTATGGTTGCAGGGAGAATTGCAAGAACTGCATTTTTTGCGCCACTGATAGTAACCTCGCCTTTAAGAGGATTACCACCGTTTATGAAGATTCTTTCCATAACAAAGGGCCACTCCCTAAAAAAATTTCGTTATATGTAATAAAAATAATCGTTTTGAAATAACCAGTGCACCACCATACACTAATTAACCTTACAGATTATACCACTAAAATTTAAAAAAATAAAGAGTTTTCAGTAATTTTTTTGAAAAATGAACAAATTTTAAACAAAATAATAACGCCTATTAAGCGATAATTGCTTTTTCGACATAATTCTCGTTGAATTTAACATAATACAAAAGAAAATTCGGGGCAGAATAAGCACAGAATTTATTTGGAAGGTGAAAAAATGCAAATTTTGAAAATCGTTCTTACATCATTATTATCTATCGCAGAATTGTTTATACTCACCAAAATTATGGGAAAAAGGCAGATTTCACAGCTGAGCTTTTTTGATTATATTAACGGTATCACCATCGGCTCAATCGCCGCAGAAATGGCTATCAGAGATTTTAAAGACGCAGGCAAAGCGGCGGTGGCAATGGGCATTTATGCCCTTGTGGCAACAGCGATTTCATTTATTTCTGACAAATCCATTAAGGCAAGAAAAGTCCTTTGCGGAACGCCAACGATTATTTTTGACAAGGGTAAAATTTACAGAAGTGCCATGAAAAAGGCAAAGATCGACATAAACGAACTGCTTATGCAGGCAAGAATCAGCGGTTACTATGACCTCAGCAAGGTGCAGACAATCATCCTTGAAGCCAATGGAACGCTGAGCTTTTTGCCAAAATCAGATGACAGACCTGTTACGCCCTCTGATATTGACCTTAGCCCTGCAAGAGAAACCGTGTTCACACCGCTGATTATTGACGGCAAGGTGATTGAAAAGAATCTTATAATTATCAATAAAAGCCTTGAATGGCTTCATTCGCAAATAAAAAAGCAGAATGTCAATGATGAAAAAGACATTCTGCTGGCTGTTTTTGACGGGAGCAATTTTGTTATTTTCCGTAATGAAGAATGAAATCCGCAACCTCATTTTTAGTTGGCATTGAGGGGATAGCACCGCTCTTTCGGGTGGAAAGTCCTGCGGCGGCACAAGCGAAGCTGACCGCCTTTTGCAGCGAGCCGTCTTTATTTTTTATAAGTGCATCCAAATCGTCAACGGATGTTAAAAATGTACCGAGAAATGTGTCGCCTGCGCCGTTGGTGTCTGCCACCTTGCCAGTGTAAGCAGGGCAAAATCCCTCTGCATATTTTGTGAGATAATATGCACCGTTTTCACCGAGTGTAACAAGTATAATGCCTATGCCCTCATCCAAAAGGCTCTTTGCGGCAGATTTTATATCGCCCTCACCTGTGAGCAGTAATGCCTCCTCGTCAGATACCTTTATTATATCGATATTTTTCAATAAAGCACACATTTTAGCCACTGCAACGGCTTCATCACTCCATAAAAGCGGGCGGTAGTTTGGGTCGTAAGACACTATCTTGCCCATAGCCTTTGCAGTTTCAACAGTGTGCTTAATAGCAGATGCAGACGGCTCATCTGTAAGGGACACTGAGCCGAAGTGTATTATATCAAATTTTTCGATAAATGACGCATCTGCGTTGCATTTTGAAAGAAATGTGTCTGCTCCGCCTTTGCGATAAAACGAAAAACTACGGTCGCCCTTATCGTCAAGGCTGACAATTGCAAGGGTTGTGGGGTGTTCGTCATCAAAGGAAAGATGGCTTATATCGATATTTTTAGATGAAAGAGTCTGAGCCAGCATTTTGCCAAAAGCATCATCACCAACCCTGCCAACAAAAGCAGATTCAGCACCCATAAGCGAGGCGGCAACAGCCACATTTGCAGGTGCTCCACCGGGGTTTGCAGAGTATTGAGGTATGCCGTTTTCGTTTATGCCAGTCTGCGTAAGGTCAACAAGAAGCTCACCGATAGTCATTATTTTCATATTATCACCGCAATTAAATTCATATTATGTGTATATTTTATCATATAAAGTGCCGTTGTCAATGGCGTTGATATTGACTTTTTGGCTTAGCTGGAATATAATTTTATGCAGGATTTTATATGGAGGAAGTTTATGAAAACCTTTGAAATCAAAAAGAATGACGCTAATCAGCGACTTGATAAATTCGTTACCAAAACTGTGCCGAATCTGCCAAAGACGCTGATGTATAAATACATACGATTGAAAAGAATCAAGGTCAACTCAAAGCGTGCAGAGATTTCCACAAGGCTCAACGAGGGCGATATTGTGGATATGTATATCAATGATGAGTTCTTTGTGAAGAGCGAAACGAGATACGATTTTTCGGGTGCATCAGACAAGCTTGACATTATTTATGAGGACAGAAACATTATGCTCCTTGATAAAAAAGCGGGGCTTCTTTGCCACCCAGACGACAAGGAATATGTTGACACGCTGATTTCGAGAGTAAAAAAATACCTTTATAATAAGAAAGAGTATGACCCAGACGAAGAAAACAGCTTCACGCCTGCCCTTGTAAATAGAATCGACCGCAACACGGGCGGTATCGTAATTGCCGCCAAGAATGCCATGAGCCTTAAAATTCTCAATGCGCAGATGAAAGAGCGTAATCTCAAAAAAACATACCTCTGCGTTGTTCACGGGGTTATGGAAAGGCAAAACGGACTTCTCACAGGCTGGCTTGTGAAAGATGAGGATAAAAATAAGGTTAAGATTTTCAAATCGCAGGTGCCCGATTCTAAGGAGATCAAGACAAAATACACTGTTATTGAAAATGACCCTAAGAATAATTTAAGCCTTGTTGAGGTTGACCTGCTCACAGGCAGAACCCATCAGATCAGAGCACACTTTGCATCTATCGGGCATCCGCTCCTTGGTGATGGCAAGTACGGCACAAATGCCCTCAATAAAAAAATGGGGTATAAAAAGCAGTTCCTTTATTCATATAAACTGAGGTTTGATATGGACGAAAACTGCGGTGAGCTGGCATATCTTAACGGCCGCACATTCACCGCCAAAGATGTCTGGTTTGAGAGGGAATTTAAGAACCGCAATCTTTAAAAAATATATTGCATACCGCTCTCCTTGCACGGAGGGCGATTTTGTTGTGCATTTCAAGTGGGTTTGTGCGTTGTTTTTCAATTCAAATCGGGTGCGGGTGTCCCGCCCGAAATTATTCATTATTCAATATTCGTTATTCATTTGAATTGTGGATTGCCACGGCTTCTGAGAAGCCTCGCAATGACAATACTGTGTTCAGACAACAAAAAAGCTGCCGCAGGTGCGACAGCCTTTGATTTTAATTAGTCAATGCTCTTCATTGTGGGGAAGAGGAGAACATCACGGATAGCGGGGCTATTTGTAAGGAGCATTACAAGTCTGTCAATGCCGTAGCCGATACCGCCTGTTGGGGGCATACCGATTTCAAGGGCATTGAGGAAGTCCTCGTCTGTATGGTTTGCCTCTTCGTCGCCTGCGTCTGCTGCGGCATCCTGTGCCTTGAAGCGTTCACGCTGGTCGATTGGGTCGTTAAGTTCTGAATATGCGTTGCACATTTCCCATGTGTTGATGAAAAGCTCAAAACGCTCTACCTTTTCGGGGTCGGTTGGCTTTCTCTTTGTAAGGGGTGATACTGCAACGGGGTGATCCATAATAAATGTAGGCTGGATAAGCTTGTCCTCACAGAATTCTTCAAAGAAGAGGTTGAGAATATCGCCCTTAGTGTGGCGGTCCTCATACTCAACATGATGCTCGTCTGCAACCTTCTTTGCTTCCTCTGTGTCTTTGATTTCGTCAAAGTCAACGCCAGCATACTTCTTAACAGCATCTGTCATTGTAAGACGCTCAAAAGGCTTGCCAAGGTCGATAACATTATCACCGTATGTGATTTCTGTTGTGCCGCAAACCTCCTGTGCAAGGTAACGGAACATATTCTCTGTAAGATCCATCATTCCGTGATAGTCTGTGTATGCCTGATAAAGCTCCATAAGAGTGAACTCGGGGTTATGGCGTGTGTCAACGCCCTCGTTTCTGAAAACTCTGCCGATTTCATAAACTCTTTCAAGACCACCAACAATAAGTCTTTTAAGGTAAAGCTCAAGAGAAATTCTAAGCTTAACATCCTCGTCAAGAGCATTATAATGTGTTTCAAAGGGTCTTGCTGCTGCACCGCCTGCATTTGAAACAAGCATAGGAGTTTCAACCTCCATAAAGCCCTGATTATCAAGGTAACGGCGGATTGAGCTGATAATCTTTGAACGCTTGATGAATGTATCTCTAACATCCATATTCATAACAAGGTCAGTGTATCTCTGACGATAGCGAAGGTCTGTGTTTGTAAGACCGTGATACTTTTCGGGCAGAACCTGAAGGCTCTTTGAAAGAAGGACCAGCTCTGTTGCGTGGATTGAGATTTCACCTGTTCTGGTTTTGAAAACCTCGCCCTTGATGCCGATGATGTCGCCGATATCCATCTTTTTGAAATCCTTATAAGCGTCCTCACCGATGCAATCTCTTGCAACATATGACTGAATATCGCCCTTTAAATCACGAACATTGCAGAAAGAAGCTTTGCCCATGATTCTCTTTGACATCATTCTGCCTGCGATTGTAACAGTCTGACCCTCAAGAGCTTCAAAATCAGCTTTAATGTCTGCTGAGTGATGAGTCTGCTCATATTTTGTAATCTGGAACGGGTCTTTGCCTGCCTGCTGGAGAGCTTCAAGCTTTTCAACCCTGATTTTTCTTAATTCGTTGACATCCTGCTCCTGTGCAGGTGCGTTGTTTACTTCCTGTGCCATAGTGCTGTATCCTCCTCATCAACAAAAACGGGCATAAGAGCCAATGCCCACGCCCGATTCTGCAATAATCATTTTAAAATCTCAAGAATTTTTAATGTAGCCTTTGCACCGTTGGGGAGAGCAACCTCAACAGTGTCCCCTGCCTTATTGCCCAAAAGAGCCTTGCCAACTGCTGACTGGTCTGAAATTATGCCTTCGTCAGGGTCAGCCTCTGATTCGGTGAGAATCTGATAAATCTCTTCCTCTTCAAAGTCCTCATCAAAAATCTTAACCTTTGAACCGAGATGAATTATTTCGTTGTTAATTGCGCTCTCATCAAGAACCTTTGCGCCTTTAAGCTCAGCTTCAAGCTTGCTGATTCGAGCTTCCATCTTTGCCTGTTCATTAAGTGCCTCATCGTATTCACTGTTTTCGGAAAGATCACCAAATGAACGAGCCTCTTTTATTTTTTCAGCGATATTATCTCTTCCAGTAGTTTTGAGCTGCTCAAGCTCTGCATGCTTCTTTTCATAAGCATCTTTGGTAAGTAAAATTTCCTGTGCCATTTTAATTTCTTCCTTTCAAACGCTTTTTTAATACCGTGCATAAAGACATCACACCGCACGAAAACAGCGATAATATATTATAGATAGTTTTAACATAAATGTCAAGAGAATGTTTTAAATAGTATTGATTTTGCATCATAAAAGATTGGAATTTTTTCAATTTTATAGCCGCAAGTTTCAAAAAGTGCCGATAAAAACTCAAAACTGTCGATTTTCGCCTGTTCTTCTTTAAAAATTGGCGGTGAAAAAGAAGCGGTTGAGGGCGAAAAAACATTGTCGCAGGCAGATTTCTTTTTATAAACAAGACCGCATTTCACTGAAAGCGGGTCAAATTCATCATCACAAAGAGCAATTGCACAATCACTTTTTGCACAAAGGGATTTATCTGTGCCAACGGTTATAACCGCTCCGAAAGCAGAATATGCCTTTTTTTGCGTGGCAAAATAAACATCGGGTCGCTTCGTTACCACCCTCACAAAGCGGACATACTGAGAAAGAGCCAGCACATCATCTGCTGAATAGGCGAAGTCATCAACCACGCAGACGGTGATATTTTTACAGTTGGATTTTGCTTTTTTAAAAAATTCTGCAACCGTTTTTATGAGCATACGCAACGGCAAAACCTGCGGAGTGAAACGATATTTTAAAAATCCGTCAGGGATTTTTTCATCTTTAAAAATCGCAGTTCCGCACCGTTTTATTATGCCCTCCAGCTGGTTTTTATCAGTATATTTCCAATGCCCTGCTGCCACAAAAAACGGAGCGCCGCCAAAAACATCGCAGCGCTTTGTTTCAATAATATGCTTTCTGTATTTTTCAAAGCGACGATTTCTTTCATCTGTCAAATCAACTATTACAAACATACTATATGGTATGCTGCTTTTCCGCTTTTATTACAGATTATTTTATATCTCTTATGAGCTTTACCTCATCCTGCGAAAGGATTTTGCACTCCCCTGCTCTGAGATTTTCGTCAAGGGGCAAATCACCGATTTTAACACGCTTTAATTCAATAACTGCGTTACCTGCGGCGGCAAACATTCTTTTAATCTGATGATATTTGCCCTCGCAGATTTTGACCTCAATAAGTGGATTTTCGCCATCCTCAAGCACTTTCAGCTTTGCAGGCAGGCACTCTGTGCCGTCCCCTAAAGTGATGCCCTCTGCAATTTTTTGAAGTGCAGATTCTGTAATTGCTTCTGCAAGGCGAGCCTCATATGTTTTTTCAACATGGTTTTTGGGCGAAAGAATGTTGTGGGCAAAATCACCGTCATCAGTTATCAGCACAAAGCCAGTTGTGTTTCGGTCAAGTCTGCCGGCAGGAAAAAGATTTTTCTTTTTATATTCCTGTGGCACAAGGTCGATAACAGTTTTTTCTTTATCGTCCCTTGCGGCACTTACAACGCCCTCGGGCTTATTGAGCATTATATAAACATATTTTCGCAAAAGAAATTTTTCGCCGTTAACTGTAACGCTCACATTATCGGGGTCAACGCAAAAGCCTCTGTCTTTTGTGATAATTCCGTTGACTTTTACGGCTCCGTTTTTTATGAGCTTCTGCACCTCTTTTCGGGAGAGTGTTCCGCTGTTTGCAATTAGTTTATCAAGTCTTTCCATAATACGCTCCGAAAAGAATTATTTCACGCAGAATAAATCGCCGTGGGCGATATAGTTATTTGATGTGATAACTCCGCAATCTTTAATATACATACCTGTGGCATATCCGCCTGCGCCCCAATAGGCATATTTTGCGCCGAGGCTGTTGAGCATATAATCCACAAGATAACCGCCCGAAAAGCCCTCGCTGATAAGAAAAACATAGTTGTTATCGTCAATTTTGCCAATAAGCGTTCTGTCGTAGCTCGCATTGCCTTTTGGTGCGATCTGAAAATCTGAGCGGATGTCATAAGAAATTTCAGTGTCCTCAGGGTAATACTTTTTGCCCTCCCATATAACGGGATATGTATAGGAAACAGAGTTGACTGTGCCAAGCTTAATAAGCGTTTCGCTTGTTGAAAGGGATACACGCACGGGGTACTGCCAATCGCCTGCCTGGTTAATAGTCAAAGAAACGCTTGACTTGCCCTGCTGAGCCAGTGTACCGTTTTTAATAACAGTTCCCTCAAGGTTATTTTTATTGTCAAAATAAATGTTGCCGTTTGGGTTGTTGCCATCCCTTGAACAAGATTCATTTGAGCAGGCAAAAAGCACCGCCTCGTTTGTGGCACTTTCAAAGCCTTTAATAATTGCAGGCATACCAGAAATAATCTTTGGCGTAACCTGTGCAGAATTTACAAAAGTTAATCGGGAAGGTCTTGTATTCACCTTGGCAACATACATATATCTTGTTTTGGTTTCGCCTGTTTTTGTGCCTTTTTCGTATTCATCAAGGCTCACCTCAACACGCTCGGCTGTAACAGACGAGATTACACTTGTGGCACTCCATCTGTTGGTTGCAACTGCACCTTTAATAAGCTTTGACGCTGTGCCCTCTGGCAAAGATGAGCCGTCATTTCTATCTGCCGCAGCGGTTGTTGAAATTGCCTGCGGGATGTCATCGTTTTTAGGTGCAGAAATAGCGTCGCCAGCCTCAGCAGTGGTCTGTGTATAAACAGCTTTTGAAGAGTTGGCAGTGGTGCTTTGCAGGTCATTTTTGCTGTCTGATTTATAGACAATACCAAAAACCACCGCAAAAATTGCCGCAGCGGCAACAATCACCGATGCGATAATCAGCATTGGTTTAAAACCGTTTTTTTCGTTCATTTCATCATTCACACCACAGCACCTCACAATACATATTTATATTTCTTTATATTATAAACTTACAAAAAAGCATTGTCAAGTAAACGAACTTAATGTTTGTGTGAATTATTTATTACGAAAATGTTAATTGGAAAATTTAAGAACTTTTTTATTTTTTTGGATTTGCATATTGACATTTGGCTGCAAATATAATACAATATCGTAGTCGAACATTGCCGGTGTGGCGGAATAGGCAGACGCAAGGGACTTAAAATCCCTCGGTGGCAACATCGTACCGGTTCGACCCCGGTCACCGGCACCACAGAAGCTTTTGATTTTCAAGGGCTTCTGTTTTTTTGTACTCAAAATCAGTTTAAGTTGGTCTGTTATTTATAAAACTGTCTTTTTGAAATTGGTTGTGTTGAAATTAAATCGCATATTAATAAAAAGAAATTACAATAATTATGTTCTGTTTTAAATTATAATTTAAGTTCGCATAATATAGTTAATCCAAACAAGCTGAATAATCATATTCAGAAGAAAAGGATGTTTTGTTATGGCTGAAACAAATGAATTATCAAAAGAAATTGTACTGGAAGATGTTATTGTAGCTTCGGTAAAACTCCCTGGCGTAAAGGTCAACAGAAATAAATTTATTACTGAACAATTTGCAAATTCGGGCAAGAGCATACAGGATGTTATTGACTTAGGTCCTGTTGAATGCGGTTTCACTCAGGAAGAGCTTTCTGCTTTAGCAAACAAACTTATAATAAAGAGAACAAGTCAATCTTCTCTTGCTTCTTTTGCCGCAGGTATTCCAGGCGGATTTGCCATGGCTGCAACTATCCCTGCGGACATTGTGCAGTTCTTTGGAATGGCATTAAGACTTGCACAGGAATTATCGTATTTATACGGTGCTGATGATTTATGGAAAAATGGACAGGTTGATGACGAAAAAGTAAAATCGCAGTTAATTATGTACTGCGGAGTTATGTTTGGCGTTTCGGGAGCTGTATCTGGTGTAAGAGTTTTATCAACACAGATTGCAAAAACAACATTGAAAAAATTACCGCAAAAGGCTTTAACAAAAACTTTTTGGTATCCGATAGTAAAACAAATAGGAAAAGCCATCGGAGTTAAAGTTACAAAAACGACGGTTGCACAGGGCGTTTCAAAAGCAATTCCGATTATTGGAGGCGTAATATCAGGAAGCTTGAATTTTGCATCTATGATGCCAATGGCAAACAGACTGCAAAAAACATTTGACAAAGCTTCGTTTGATTATAGTGAAGATGAGTTTATGGCTGACATTATTGAAATTGAAAATATTTCATCAGAAGATTATTCATCAGAAGCAGAATCAAATAGTGTGAAAGAAATATTTGACAATACTTTTAAGAAAGTAAGTGTTCAGGCAAACGAAGGCATTAAAAGCATTGGTTCTAATATCGCCTCTTTTATTAGCAAAAGAGGAGCAAGAGGAATAATCGAAAAACAGACTGAAGTAAAACAATCTGATCCCTTTGAAGAAATTAAAAAGCTGAAAGAGCTTCTTGATTTAAGTATTATTTCACAAGAAGAGTTTGATATTAAGAAAAAGGAATTGCTGAATCTGTAAGATAATTTCTTGTTCAAATTTATATTTGTGCTGACATTTGGAGCGGGATGTCGAGGACGCCACTCCCCTACAATTCCCCACTTTTTCACTATTATCTATTATGTATTATCTTTTATCTACTTTCTATAGTTCTACCCTCTGGATTTGTATGATATTTAAGGATAAAATACCTTGTCTATACTGGCGAACGCAGTTCGCCCCTACGGTGTCCTGTCCACTTTTCACTATTCACTACAACTTATTACTTCAATCGGGTGCGGGTGTCCCGCCCACAATTATTCATTATTCAATATTCGTTATTCATTTGAATTGTGGATTGCCACGGCTTCTTTGAAGCCTCGCAATGACAATACCGACAATTTTTCGTTCAAATTGTTATTTTTACACTCGGTAAGAAACGGGCGGAGCAAGCCATTCCCCTACGGTATACCGTCCACTTTTTCACTACAACCTATTACTTCAAAAACCTCCCTGAATTTGGAATCCAAGTTCAGGGAGGTTTGTTTATTATGCGATTAAATTTTTACATTTTTTTATTTAAGCTTCTGCGTTTGTTTTGGCTTTCTTTTTCTTTTTAACTGCTTTTACAACAAAGAATGTTGCGGCGGCGAGGACTATCAAAGTTCCACTTGCAATAAGTACATAAGTCTGACTTGAAATTGCACTGCCTGCAAAGGCTGTTGAATCGGTATTAAAGAAAAGATATATTCCATTCTTTCCGTCAGCGTAAGTGAAGCCATTCTTAGCGTTTGTAAGATTCTGTGAAACCTTTTCGCCAAAAAGTGAAAGTGCTGTGCTTTCCTTTGGAATATTTGCATTGCCGTACTGTGTAATAAAATCAACAGTTACGGGATTACCTGCGGCTTTATCTTTTGTTGTATAAAGTGCAACCCACTGCTTGCCTACATCGCCGTTTATATCGCCGAAATCTTTAAGAACCTTTGTTTTGTCAGTTGTCATTTTTGCATCCTGACGGTTGCAGGTAACGGCTGTATAATATGTAAACACCTTTTCGTCCTTGTCGTTTACACCCTGATCAACAATAAATTTAGGGATAGGCAGGAAATCAACATTATAATATGCCTTTAAGTCTTCGTATGTTCTCCATGCTGAAACCCCCATAAGGATAAGTGAAACAGCAGTCATACCGATACCGACATATTTGAAAACACTGCTCCAATAGCTTTTGCTATCAGGAAATAATAATAAGTCTCTATATTCATCATCAAATTTTTGAAAATTCTTATTCGCCAACGCATCTTTCCCTACAGCCACTTTTCCTTGAATAAAATCAGCTAGCACATCACCATGATCCGTTCTTACTTCAGCCAAAAATTTATCAGCAGCTTTTTCAGCCGCATTATGCAATACACGACTTGTAACGAATGAGCCGATTGTTGCTACAACGGATACACCGAGAGAAATATAAAGAACCTTTGTAGAAAGTGAAATACCATCACTGAACCAGTTGGTTGACATATCCTTATCTGCTGATTGCTGAAGGCTGTTTGCGGCATTTGTCATTGCAACCTCCTCACCAAAGATTGAACGGTCAATGCCATCATAAATTGAAACAGAACCTTTCTCAACGCTATCATTGATAGCAAGATCTTTCATGGCACCTTTAACAGAAGAATCATCGTTGATACCAATTGAAACTATCTGATTAAATGGCAGGAAGTCAAGGCAGGCTCTCTGTCCATCTGTTAAAACCGATACCAACGGATAAAGCATAGTTTTGTCGCTGCCCTCAAGGTCATAATCCTCGTCTGTGATAATTTCAAGCAGTGATGTGCCGTCATCATCTTTAATAGCGTTAAGCATTTCATACTGAGCACCTGCGGCAAGCCATGATGCTACTTCTGATTCTTCTTTGTCTTTGGCGAATGCTTCAATTTCTGCCTGAGTGCTTCCTATATTTACAGGTGCTTCGGTGTAAACCTTAAGATATTCCAAATAATCGGGGATTTTTGAAGCGATAAGCTTTGCATCACTATCATACTCTGAAGCGAGCATTGCCGCTGCCTTGGAGGGCTTAACATTTTCTTCTTCAATAAGCTCCTCAATCATGGAATCATAGCACTTAATTCCGTCATATCTTTCTATCCAGACAGAGTCGCTGGCATCTGTTGCAATAGCAATAAGCTGCTCAATAGCAAGAACTGAAGTTGAATTACTCTGCATAAGGATTGTGGTAAGGTCTGCGTGCTTTGACTGCTCGTCTTTTGAAAGCTTTGCAAAATCTTCATCGGTGTATTCTTCTTTTAATTTTTCAAGTAAAAGATCACCCATTGTGGTTTTAGTATCATCATCACAAAGGATGTTGAGCATATCGTGTGCGGCAACGGCACGAGGCTGACCTTTTTTATAATTTTCTCTGTATTCTGAAACAGAAACAATGAAGTTATTTATAAATGTGCGGATATTATTTTTCTGCTCCTCAAGCATCATCTTATAATCAATAGCACTGTATTTGCCGTTCATATTCATAAGCTTCATATCGGTGATAGCTTCTTCGGCTTTTTCGGTTGTTTTATAGCCGAGATATACTGCTCTTTTTGTTGAGAAGGTATCATCTGCACCCTCGTTGATGTTGCAGTCGATAGCCTCATAACCATTGTTTGCCAGCCACGCTTTTGCTTCTTCGGAAGTTTTGCCGTAGCTGATTACCATTTCTTTAACATAAGTCTTGTTTTTAGCGCTTGCGGCAAATGCCTGACAGGAAACTTGCAAGGCACAAATAACACTTAACACAACGGCAAGGATTGATTTAATCGTTTTTTTCATTTTATTCTTCCTTTCGTAAATTGCAAGTCATTTTTGATATTGGTTATTTCTTTTTGTTGTCTGCTTTCAAAGAAGCTGTTGTTTCACCGCCCCTTCTTTTTTTCTAATTTAAACAATTATATCATATTCTGTTATTTTTTTCAACACAATGTTGAATTATTCACTGCTTATCGTTGGTTTTACATTTCTTTATACGATTAAAAAAGAAAAAAGGCTATAAATATTTCTTAAAAACACAGCCTGAATAATATTAAATTTCAATCGTAAACCAACATATTATAATTGCAAAAATAAAAGAATATGTTATAATTGAGCTGAAAAGTGCTGAATTTCAGTTTTTTTATAATAAAAGCAAAAGGAGCATTGCTATGCAAGATGAAATTTTTCGCAAAAAAAGTCTGAATAGAATTAAATCACCCGAAGGCTTAAATGACTATGTTCGTGTTGCAAACCCAGGTGTATGGATGGTACTTTCGGCGGTGATTATATTACTTATCGGCGTTTGCATATGGGGCGTTTTTGGCAGAATTGAAACTAAAGTTCCCGCAAATCTTGTTGTGAACAGTGGCGAGTGTGTATGCGTTTTAAAGAATGCGGATGCTGATAAAATCAAAGCAGGAATGACAGTTAAAACTGAAAAAATTTCTGGCAAAATTGTTTCGGCAAATGACAACAAAATTGAAGTTGAAATAAATCTGCCAGATGGAAAATATGAGGCTGATGTTATTACCGAAAGCATAAAGCCATTATCGTTTGTGTTTAATTGAGGTGTCTTATTATGAGAAAACAGAATAAAGCACCCGTAACAAAAGGCGTTGCAAAGGTTCCTGTTATTATGCAGTTAGAGGCATTGGAATGTGGAGCGGCAAGCCTTTGCATGGTATTGGCTTATTACAATAAATGGATTCCACTTGAGCAGATAAGAGCGGACTGTGGTGTTTCCCGTGATGGCTCAAATGCTAAAAATGTTCTCAAAGCGGCAAGATATTACGGACTTACTGCTAAGGGTTATCGCTATGAGCCAAACAGCTTAAAAGAAAGCGGAACATTCCCCTGCATTATTCACTGGAATTTTAACCACTTTGTTGTTTTAGACGGATTCAAAGGCAACAAGGCTTATTTGAATGACCCTGCAAAAGGTGCTTACAGCGTATCAATGGAAACATTTGATGAATCTTTTACAGGAATTTGCCTGATGTTTGAGCCGTCAGAAAGCTTTCAGCCATCGGGCAAAAAGAAAAGCGTTTTTGATTTTGCAAAAAAACGACTTAAAGGGTCTGGCACTGCAATTATTTTCACTGCATTAACAGGGGTTATCACTGCGCTAATTGGTGTTATCAACCCTGCTTTTTCAAGGATTTTTCTTGACCGTCTTTTAACAGGCAAAAATCCAGAATGGCTTGTGCCGTTTTTAATTGCCTTAGGCGGATTCAACATAATCACGCTGATTATGTCAACTATGCAGAGTATATACAGCCTGCGCATAAATGGCAAAATGGCAGTAATCGGCAGCACATCATATATGTGGAAAGTTCTGCGTTTGCCTATGGAATTTTTTTCACAGCGTATGGCTGGTGATATTTTAGGGCGACAGGGAACAAACGCATCCATTGCAAATACACTTGCTGAAACCTTTGCCCCGATGCTTTTGAATTTTGTTATGACAATTTTTTATTTTGTTGTTATGATAAGATACAGTCCACTGCTGACAGCCGTTGGCATTCTTTCGCTTATAATAAACAGTGTAGTGTCAAATTACATATCAAAAAAGCGCATAAATATCACCCGTGTTTCAATGCGTGATAATGCAAAGCTTTCTGCCGCCACTGTTGCAGGCATCGAAATGATTGAAACGATCAAGTCATCGGGTGCTGAAAACGGATATTTTTCAAAGTGGGCAGGTCATCAGGCAAGCGTCAACACGCAGAATGTTAAATATTTAAAAATCAACCAGTATCTTGGTATGATTCCGCAATTTGTTTCTGCAATTGCCAATGACGCTGTTCTTATTCTCGGCGTAATGCTCACTATGCAGGGCAAGTTCACCGTTGGTATGATTATGGCATTCCAAGGCTTCCTCAGCTCTTTTATGGGACCTGTTCAGACCTTTATAACCGCAGGTCAGACCTTGCAGGAAATGCGCACACAAATGGAGCGTGTTGAGGATGTTATGGAATACCCTGTTGACGATATTTTTGCAGATGAAACAGACGATACCGCAAGCAAATTAAGCGGTAACATAGAATTGAAAAATGTTACATTCGGATACTCTCCGTTGGCAGAGCCTTTGATTCGTGATTTTAACCTTACTATGACACCTGGAAAAATGGTTGCCATTGTAGGCGGTTCGGGCTGCGGAAAATCAACAATGTCAAAGCTTATTTCGGGTATCTGCAAGCCGTGGAGCGGTGAAATTCTTTTTGACGGCAAAAAGATGAGCGAAATCAGCAAAAGTGTATTCAGAGGTTCTCTGGCTGTTGTTGACCAAGAAATTGTTTTATTTGAAGACACCATTGCCAACAACATTAAGATGTGGGACAATAGCATTGAAGATTTTGAAATGATTTTAGCCGCAAGAGATGCTCAGCTGCACGAGGATATTATGCAAAAGCCAATGGGCTATCAGCACAAGCTTCTTGAGGGCGGTAAGGATTTCTCGGGCGGTCAGCGTCAGCGGCTTGAAATTGCAAGAGTTCTGGCACAGGACCCCACAATTATTATTCTTGACGAAGCCACCAGTGCCCTTGATGCACGCACTGAATATAATGTTGTGCGTTCAATCAGAGACCGTGGAGTTACCTGCATTGTTATTGCTCACAGGCTTTCAACAATCCGCAGTGCAGATGAGATTCTTGTAATGGATCACGGTGTGGTTGTTGAGCGTGGCACACATCACGAGCTGATGGAAAACGGCAGGTTCTACAAAGAACTTGTTACAGCAGAATAAAGGAGGGATTGAACATGGGATGGTTTGACGAACAGTTAAAAACCCGCCGAAAAGCAGATGATGAAAGTTTTGTAGATTCTATCGTTTCAGTTGCAAACGCTGTTATGGGTCAGAAGCTGGCACAGTCTTTATCTGACAATGAGATTGCCGTTTCTGCAATAGAAACTATTTTAAAATATTATCATTTTAAATTGAAAACAGATGACATTCCTCCCTCTTTTAAAAGCCTTGATGATCAGATAGAATTTTATATGCGACCCTACGGCATTATGCGCCGAACCGTTGAGCTTTCAAAGGGATGGTATCGCAACGCTGTTGGGGCAATGCTCGGCACTTTAAAAGAAAATGGCAAAGCCGTGGCGTTAATCCCTCACAAGCTTTCAGGTTATTATTTTGTGGATTTAGAAACAGGCAAAAGGGTTAAGGTCAGCAGAAAAAACGAGGGGCTATTTGATACAGAAGCAACTGCCTTTTATCAGCCGCTTCCGATGAAATCTCTAAAGGTATTAGATTTGTTAAAGTTTATGGCAAAGACCTACAGCGTTTCAGATATTGTGATGTATGTTGGAATGATGGCTGTTATGTCGGTTTTAGGCTTGCTATCACCTCAATTCACAAAGTGGCTGTTTGGGGATGTTTTAAGAACTGGAAACACAACGGTGCTGATTGCACTTGCAGGATTTATGCTGTGCTTTACAATTTCAAGGCTGTTGTTGTCTGCATATCAGACTTTAATAAATTCTCGCATTACAACTAAGCAAAACATTGCTGTTCAGGCGGCTGTTATGAGCCGTGTTATGAGCCTGCCGCCTAAGTTTTTCAGAGGATATGCCTCGGGCGAGCTTAGTCAATATGCAGGGGCGATGCAAAATCTTTGCTCAACAATGGTTAATTCTATTGGACAAGTGGGTTTAACATCAGCATTTTCCCTTATATATTTAGGGCAGATTTTTGCCTATGCGCCATCGCTGGTTGTGCCGTCTTTGTTGATTACAATTTCAACGGTAATTTTAAGCACAGTTACAACATTGATTCAGATGAAATACGCTAAGCTGAGTTTAAGCGTTTCTGCAAAAACAAACGGTCTTGCATATGCGACAATTCGTGGTATTCAAAAAATCAAATTAGCAGGCGCAGAAAAAAGAATGTTTGCAAGATGGGCAAATAATTATGCCAAAGAAGCTAATCTGCAATATAACAAGCCGTTGTTTCTTAAAATAAGCAATGTAATAACAAGCGGGATTTCAATGGTTGGCATTATTATATTGTATTATTTTGCAGTGAAAAATCATATTTCTGTTGCAAATTATTACGCATTTAACGCTTCTTACGGTCAGATTTCGGGAGCCTTCGCCGCTCTTTCATCCATTGCAACAACATTCGCTTCAATTAAGCCGACTCTTGATTCTGCAAAACCGATTATGGAAGCTGAGCCTGAAATCTCAGAGGGCAAAATGGTTGTTGATAAATTAAGGGGCAATATTGAATTGTCGCACGTATCTTTCAGATATGATGACAGCACGCCAAATATCATTGATGATTTGTCATTGCAAATTAAGGCTGGTGAATATCTTGCAATTGTTGGCTCAACAGGCTGTGGAAAGTCAACATTGATGCGTTTATTATTAGGCTTTGAATCTCCACAGAAAGGCTCGATTTTTTATGACAGAAAAGATATATCTAAAATCGATTTGAAATCACTGCGTAAAAGCATCGGCACTGTTATGCAGGACGGCAAATTATTCCTTGGCGATATTTTTTCAAACATTATTATTTCTGCCCCTCAGCTCACTTTAGGCGAAGCTTGGGAAGCGGCAGAAATTGCAGACATAGCTGACGATATTCGCCGTATGCCCATGGGAATGCACACGATTATCAGCGAGGGTCAGGGCGGTATTTCGGGAGGTCAGCGACAGCGACTGATGATTGCCCGTGCAGTTGCGCCGAAGCCAAAAATTCTTATGTTTGACGAAGCCACCAGTGCACTTGATAATATGACACAGAAAAAAGTATCTGACGCAATTGACGGCTTAAAGTGCACCCGAATTGTAATTGCTCACAGATTATCAACTATCCGCCATGCGGACAGAATAATTTATCTTGAAAAGGGCAAGGTTGCTGAGCAGGGCACATATGAGGAGCTTATTGAATTAAACGGCAAATTTGCTGAGCTTGTGGAGCGTCAGCGTTTAGATATTGACTGATAGGGGAGGCTTAGCGTTATGGCGACGAATGAACAAAAGCAGGCGATTTATTGCACATATCACAGCAAGGTTTGCGGATACTTACGCTCAAAAATCACTAACACGCATGATGTTGAGGATATTGCCGCCGACATTTTTGTTAAGGTATATGAAAAGCTCGACACTTTTGATGAAACAAAGGCTTCTCTTTCCACATGGATTTATACAATCGCACGCAATACGCTGACGGATTTTTTTCGCACGCACAGAGTTTTTGAAGAGATACCCCAAACTATGGAGAGCGACTCTTCTGTTGAAGAAAGCATCTGCAACACCGAAATGTTAGATGCACTGGCTGATGCACTGGAATCCCTTGATGAGCGTGAAAGAGATATTATTATTATGCGATTTTATAAAGGAAAAACTTTGAGAGAAATATCTGAGCAGATGGGCATTTCATACGCTTATGTTAAGGTGCTTCAAAACAAAGCATTCGCTGTGATGAAAGAATATTTATGAAATCAGTAGCCAATTCGACAGCACAATCGTATAAAGATTTGTAACGAAAGAAAGGAGAGCTGCAAATGGAAAACAAATTAAAACAGCTGTTTGAATATCAGAAATTCCAGCAGAACGGACGACTTGCAAAGCTCATTGCAGAAACAGAGGCTCGTCAGACAGCTGAGCTTTCTGATGATGAGCTGGAGCTTGTTGCAGCGGCAGGCGATATGTTTATGCCGAATGAAAATGACAGCGTGGATGATGCTTCAGATTCAGAAACGAGTAGTAATTTAAAATGAGTGTTTAATGATGTTCTTAATTTTGCAATATGGATAATTCATCGAAAAAACCGCATCTTTAATTGAAAACGATTTATAATCTGCATTTTAGGGTTTCACAGTACCAAACACGGTACTGTGTAGCATTGATTATTTTTAAAGAACGGTATATAATTATATAAAACACGGCAAAGGGGCACTGGGATGAAATCGGCAAGCGGAAAGAAATACATTTTTCTTAGTGTAGAGTTTAATTCGAGTAAGAATAAAACATATTATTACCTGACAAACGATGACTCAATTGAGCGGGACGATTTTGTTATTGTGCCTGCGGGCAAGGATAATGATGAGGCTCTTGTGCGTGTGGTGCAAAAGGAATATTTTGATGAGTATTACGCCCCTTTCCCCATAGAAAAGCTAAAGTCTGTCAGCAGAAAGAGCGACAAAAACTGGCAGCATGACGAAAACATTGAAGAGAAAATGCGCAGTTTATTTGGCAGGCATGTTGAGCTTTTTTCTGACAGTGGAAAGGTTTTTAAGGGTCTGATATTTTGCGTTGTCGGTCCGTCTGAAAGTGAATCGGGTCTTACGGAAATTCTTGTTGAAGCAAAAAGCGGTTTTCTGAAATTCAGCACAAAGGAAGTCAACTGGATTTGCGAAATTAAGCCAACAACAGTTTTTGGCAAGGTGAATCGCAAAGAGCATTATTGCAGAGTGCTGAAAAGATACATCAGTGAGGGGCTTTGCAGAGCAATTGCCAACGGTGATGATGACACATTTCTTTGGCCTGAGGACACACCCGAATGTGGAATTGAAAAAGCACAGATAATCTGCAAGGGTTGCTGTGAGGGAATGTTGATGTAAGGAGATAAAAATGACACAGAAAGAGCTGTGAATTGGGCAAAGCACGTCCAATCCACAGCTTCATTTTTCAGTTGTAAGTACTAAATATCGTACTCTGTTTCATTGACACAAAACGTAAAATATAGTATAATATCATTACATTAAGACAAGCGAAATCATACGATATTGATTCAGTATTTTAAAACAAAGGAGTACATAATTATGAGCAACTGGTGGAAAAAAGGAAGTAAAGAAATACCTTTCGATAATAAAAACTTTCAGAAGATACTTAAGTTTTATTTATTCGAATGTCATTCTGAACATACATTTGATAATAAAAAAGGAAAAAAGAGGGAAAAATATAAGCCTGTTTCATTACGTGGTAAATCTTTAAGAGAGATGGGTTGGGAAAGTAGTAATGCAACATCTCTAATTTCAAATATGAAAACAACAGCATCAAGAAATTTATACTATGATTATAAAGAATCAGTTGAAGAATTTAAGGAAAATCTAAAAAGAATTGAATGCGATCCTCAAATTGCTGACACTAACTTTGACATGATTGTATTTCTGAACCGAAATGATATGAATAAAGCAAATGCAATTCTATATTATATTCGAAACGCCTTTGCTCATGGTTCATTCACTATTGATAATGGCATATATTATTTTGAAAGTTCAAAAAATAACAATATTAAGGCTTTAATAAGATTACGAGAACAAACATTATTAAATTGGATTGAGCTTATAAATTCAAAACCTGAAGCTTTAAAATCAAGGAATGCAAAAAAGAAAAACAAAAAAGCTGCTTAATATTAGACGAGGAATGATAAAAATGACACTGAAAGAACGCAACGAACTTATTGAACAATTCATGGGAAAGACGGTTAAAATCGGCATTGACCGCCCCATTGGCTACATCCACAAAAAAGAAAAATACACACTCACCTACCCTATCAATTACGGCTATGTTCCAGATGTGCTTGGTGGCGACGGCGAGGAGCTTGATGTTTATCTTTTGGGTGTGAATGAGCCTGTGGAGGAATACACCTGCAAAATTATCGGTGCGGCAAAGCGCAAAAACGATGTTGAGGACAAGCTTATCGGTGCACCCGAGAGCATGAGCTTCACCGCTGAGGAAGCATATGAACTGATTAAATTTCAAGAGCAATGGTATGACACCGAAGTAATAATTGGCTGACCTTTTGGTCGGCTTTTATTTTTGTTGAATTAGTTTTGGCTGTGTGGTATAATATTTTAAAATGGCAAAACGAGGTGAATTATGAAAGAAAATATTGAAAAATCAGCGCATTTTCATCTGCCTGGATTATTTGAATTTTATGAGTTTTACAAGGTCTTTTTGCCGTTATTTTATAATCACAGGGAATATTTTTATGATTGGTGCGACATTGGCTCAATTTACGGCTCCCCTGCCGATTGCATATGGGGCGGCGGTCGATTTGGCGCAGAAGAATATGATGCAGAAAAGGTGCTGAATTTAGTGCAGAAATACGGCATTTCAGCACGGCTGACTTTCAGCAATTCGCTGCTGAAAAAAAAGCATTTATCAGACAAGAAATGCAACAGAATCTGTGAGATTTTTGGCAGAGAAAATAAGGTGCAAAACGGAATTATAATTTATTCTGATTTGCTTCTTGATTATATCAAAGAAAAATTTCCGCAGTTTTATTTTGTTTCTTCCACCACAAAAGTGCTGACAGATTTTGATGATTTTTATAATGAAATTCGCCGTGAAGATTTTAGATTTGTTGTGCCGGATTTCAGGCTCAACAGGCAACTGAATCTGATGAAAAATTTCAGCGAAAAAGAGAAAGAAAAAGTTGAATTTTTGCTTAACGAATGTTGCTTCGTAGGATGCAAAAACAGGCGTGCCTGCTATGAAAATGTGAGCAGAAGAATCCTCGGCGAAGAGTGCGATGAATTTATCTGCAAAGCTCCCAACGGGAACGAGGGATACCGCTTCTCTGAGGCGATGAAAAATCCAACATTCATAAGTGTGAAAGATATTGAAGAAATTTATCTACCACAGAGCTTTTCTAATTTTAAAATTGAGGGTCGTGGGCTGGGCTCGGCGGTGGTGCTTGAAATGATACTTTATTACATGGTAAAACCTCAATTTCAGCTGAATGTGCGTGAAGAAATTTATCTTGACAGCATGCTGGATTTATTTTAAAAATTAAAAGGAGAATGGAAAATGTTTTTGAAAATTATTTCGTTTACTATGACTTTAATTATTAGTTTTCTTTCACTTCTCGGCTCATCTGCACCGCAAAAATACAGAGTGAAAGCCCCTGTTGGAACAGGCGAACACACAAAGAAAGAATCGGCGATTGTTGACGATGCAGATTTTTATGTTTCGCCCAAAGGTGATGACAAAAATGACGGCTCTTTTGAAAAGCCATTTGCCACAATTGAAAAGGCAAGGGACACTATAAGAACCTTGGACAAATCTGCGTTTGACGGCATCACTGTTGCGGTTATGGCTGGCGAATACAGAACAGAAAGCCTCAAATTCACCGCAGAGGACAGTGGCACAGAAAGCTGCCCCATTACATATTGTGCATACGGTGATGGCGAAGTGGCTCTCAACGGCGGTATTTCAATCAGCGGTGAAAAATTCAAAAAAATCACAGACAAAAACATTCTTTCAAGGCTTTCAAAAAAAGCTCAGAAAAATGTTGTGTATCTGAGCCTTTCTGATTTTGGAATTACAGCAAAAGATTACGGTGTAATTCACGCTATCGGCACATATCACACCGCCGCTCAATATGACGGGGACTATGTTGGTAACCTTTATTGTGAGCTTTTTGTGAATGACAAAAGGCAGACAATTGCAAGATACCCCAACGAGGGCTGGCTCAAAACAGAAAAGGTTGTTAAGACGGGTCTTGGTCAGGAAAGCGACGGCTCTTTAACAGCCGTGCCTAACTGGACCGACATCCGCAACCCCGAAAGTGATGTTTATGAGGTGAGCAAATCCCTTGCAAAAAGAATCAGCAAATGGGAAACACTTGACGATGTGTGGATGTTTGGATTTTTTAAATATGACTGGGCGGATGCCTCCTCCCCTATCGGCTATTTTGATGCGGAGAAAAGAGAGCTTTCACCAAAATTCGTAAGCAGATACGGCACAAAGGTTGGCGCACCGTATTATTTCTTTAATGTTTTTGAAGAGCTGGACAACGAGGGTGAATGGTACCTTGACAGAGAGAACGGTTTGCTTTATCTTTACCCCGATTGCGATATTAAAAACGCAGTTATTGACCTTTCACTTTCAACACAAAATGTAATTAAATGCACCAACACAAAATTCATCACCTTTGACGGCTTCACTGTAAAAGGCACAAGGAGCGATGCCATAAACATCAAGGGGGACAACATCACAGTTAAAAACTGCGTTGTAAAAAATGTTGCGGATTATGGAATTGTTGCAGAGGGTTACAACAATTTCATAAGCGAAAATGAGGTTACACGCACAGGCAGAGGCGGCATTGTTTTAACTGGCGGAGACAGAGAAACTCTCACCAACGGCAACAATGTGGCAGACAATAACTTGATTCACGACTGGTCAGAAATTTTTCAGACTTATCAGCCTGCTGTTACCCTTGACGGCGTTGGAAATATCTGCTCCCACAATGAGATTTTCAACTCCCCTCACGAGGCGATAACTTACAGGGGCAACAACCACATTATTGAGTATAATCTGATTCACGATGTGTGCCTGCTTTCTGATGATGCAGGTGCGATTTATTCGGGTCGCAGATGGGATTGGTACGGCAACATAATCAGATATAATATGATTTACAACCTTGGCTCTGACGGACACAGACCTGACGGAATTTATATGGATGACGCTCTTTCGGGTCAGACGATTTACGGTAACATTCTTATAAATGTACCCAAAATCGGTATTCACCTTGGCGGCGGCAGAGATCACGATGTTAGGAACAATATTATTATCAACACGCCAGATAGACCGTTTTCTTATGACCAGCGAGCCATTGACGGACTTGATGGCGGATGGTATGTTTATGCCGTAAAGGATGCATTTATGTGGACGAATCTTTTCTCTGCTCCGTGGCAATCAGAAGCGTGGCAGGAAGCGTTCCCGCAATACAAGCACTTTAACGATAACTTTGATGATGTGGATAATCCCGATTTTGCGCCGAACCCTGCATACAGCAAGGTCAAAGGGAATCTGGTTGTGAATGTTGACGGCAACATCGGCTATATTTCAGAAAAGGCGGAGAAATTCAGCGACATAGACAACAACGGAATTTACAAGCTGACTAAGCTGCAAAAGATTTTCAATGCTCCCGAAAAGGGCGATTACACATTGAAAGACGATTCAGTTGTTTATGAGCTGATACCCGATTTTGAAGCAATCCCCGTTTCAAAAATCGGCAGATATTGATTTAAAAAATCGCTGAGCTTTAAAAGTTCAGCGGTTTTTCTATATTACAAATTATTGAATGTAACGTTTTTTTGTGATATAATAGTGGAAATGACTTTTTTCGGCAGAATTGGAGCTGTTCAGTGTGAAAAAAATTATTGCATTTTTGTTAAGTTCAGTTTATTCGTTCCTCTCACTTTTTGGTCTTTCTTTTTTTGATGGAAAAACAGTGTGGACAAAGGATTTGATTTTTACTGTTGACACCGCTTCTGATATATTTTGCCCCAGCGAAAATGTGTGGATTAACGGCACGCAATACCCAAGTGTGATTGAGCTTTTGGACGGCTCACTTCTTGCAACATTTGAGGTGTTTGACAAGGGGCAGACAGGCTTTAGAATTATGAAAAGTTTTGACAAAGGAAGCAATTGGACTCAGCTCACTTTTGTTACAGAAACTGTTGACAATTCTCTTAATGCGGCGTGGAATCCGTTTCTTTTTCAACTGCCAGATGATGTGGGAGATTTCACAAAAGGCACAGTGATTCTTGCATGTGTTTCTATCGACCCTCAGCAAAGCAGAAAATCGCAGATTGAAATTTTTGCAAGCACAGACGGCGGTGAAAGCTTCAAAGAAATTTCTATAATTGACGAAGCTGGCGGAACAGGCGACGGAGTTTGGGAGCCGTTTATTGCATACGAAAACGGATACATTTATTGCTTTTATTCTGACGATTCAGACGAAGAAAAATCGCAGACAATTGTTTATAAAAAGAGCAGTGATTTATTTAACTGGGAAGAGAAAAAAGCGGTGGTAAAATCGCCAAATAACAGCGACCGCCCAGGGATGCCCGTGCTGACAAAAATGGGCAACGGCAAGTGGTTTATCTGCTATGAATTTGGCAATGGAAACGGCTATCCCGTATATTTCAAAACTGCGGATTCACTTGAAAGCTGGAACGCTTCTGATATTGGCACACAGGTAATTGCAAAGAAAAACAAGACTATCGGCTCTGCACCTTATTGCATCTGGATGCCTGTTGGCGGCGAAAACGGCACGCTGATTGTCAGCGGAAAATACGGAAGCAGTAAGGGCAACGATTTATTTTTGAGCAAGGATTTCGGCAAAACTTTTCAGAGGATGAAGAATCCTCTTGACTATTCTGACAAGCAGGGATTCGGCTATCACGCATCATTTTTTTATTCAGAGATTGACGGCAGTTTATATTATGCAAACACTGTTGATTACACAGAAATTTTATCAAAAATTTCTTTTGAAAAGCTGACAGTAAAAGAGAGATAAATTAAGGAAAAAATTTTTAAAAAGGAGGTAAAAAATATGAGAAAATTTTTTGAAAAATTTCTTTCAGTTACGCTGTGTTTTTCTGTTATTTTTGGAACAGCTGTAACCGGTTTTGCCTCCAATAAAAAAGCAAAAAGTGCAACGCTTTATAACATTTACAGTGATGGAATGTTGTTTCAGCAAAATAAAAAAGCTGTGCTCAAAGGCACAGGAATTGGCGGCGAAGATATTACGCTTATCCTCCTTGACGAATACGGCAACAGGAAGAAAACATCCACCTATGTTGATAGGAACAACCAGTTTGAAATTTCTTTTATTGCGCCCAGTGGCGGATACAAAAAATACACCATAACTCTTTATGAAGACGGCGAAAAATTTGAGGAGTTAAGCGATATTGTTTTTGGTGAAATGTGGCTTGCAGGCGGTCAGTCAAATATGTCTTACAGCTTTAAGCTGAGCAGCACATATGAGCAAAACAATGAACGCAGTGAGTGGCTGAGATTCCTTTATATTAACAAATTTCCCACCTATGACGGGGAGAAAAACAAGTACCCTCTTGAGGGCATGAGCGACTTTGAAAAGGGTTGCTGTGAATGGTTCAAGGGCACTGACGATATTGGTGATGTTTCGGCAGTTTCGGTTTATTTTGCACAGCGTTTGCAGGAGCAATTGCAGATGCCTGTTGGCGTGCTTTGCCCCAGCCTTGGCGGAAGTGCGCTTCTTACATGGCTTTCAAGAGAGGCTGCAGAAAATGATGAAGAATTTCTCGCATATCTCAAAGAGCGTGGAAATTACATAAGCACTGACCAATGGGGCGACAGCGAAATTGACGCTCACGGAACAATCACCGCAAACTTCAACAAAAAGATTTATCCTCTGCGTGATTTTGCCATTGCAGGCATGATTTGGTATCAGGGTGAGGAAGAAGTTTTTAAAAACTGGGAAATTGGAAAGTACACAAAGGGACTTGAAATTCTGCAAAAATCCTATGGTGAGCTTTTTCATTTTAAAGACGGCAAGATGCCGTTTATTGCAACGCAGATTGCCCCCTATGCTTATGGCGGACTTATGCAAAATCTTCACAACAATGAGTTTGTTGAATTTCAAAAGGCTGACCCCGAAACACGGTCTGTTGTTACGATTTATGATGTAAAATCGGGTTCACTGCCAAATTACGGACCTCTCCACCCTGCCAACAAACAGCCTGTTGGTGAAAGGTTTGCAGAGTGTGCGCTGGGTCTGGTTTATGGCAAGGGATGCACCTCGGCGGCAACTGTTGCAGGCTTCAGAGCAGAGGGCGACGACTACTATGTTACATTCAACAATGTGGGCGACGGACTTGAAATAAACGGCGAAAAAGCACTGGGCTTTTCTCTTTCAGCAGACGGCAAAATTTATGTGCAGGCAGAGGCGGAAATCGTCAACGAAAACACCATAAAAATTCACAGTGATGAAGTGAAAAATCCTGCCAGCGCCGCATATGCTTTTTCGGGCAACAACACAAGAGATAATGTTTACTCCACACAAAACGGCAAGAAGTTTTTGCCCATTGCGCCATTCACAACTGATATTGAAAATGGCAAGCTTTACTGGGAAGAGCCTGCGTGGGCGGAATGCGACAACGACAAGGCATTTTTCCTTGCGGCTAACGATGATTTCACAGGATTCCACAAAACATGGAAAGGCAAAAACGCCAAAATAAAGATAGATAAAAAGAAGCCTTTCAGCGGAAAAGGCGACCTTAAAATTATAGCTGACAGTGAGAAAAAGACTTTTTATGTAAGCCCTGTGATGACCTACAAGGATGGCGAAAGTGAGAAATATTTCAGCAGTATGATGAGGAACTGGAGCCATTACTCTGCTGTTACAATTATGATAAAAAATGATGGCAAAAAGAGCGTAAAAATGGACGGGCTTCGACTTTACACAGACAGCAAAAATTACTTTGCTCCCGATGTAAATGACAAAGAAAGTGTGAGCGCAACAATTCCTGCTGACGGCAAGTGGCACAAGCTCACATTTAACCTTGATACGCTTTATAAAAACGGCAAAACTGACGGCGCAGTTTATTCAAGAAAAGAGCTGAAAAGCGTTACAGAAATTCGATTCTGTTTTAAAGACAGCAAGCAAACGGGCGCAGTGATTCACATTGATGAAATTCATTTCACAGGCAATGGCGAAGAGGGAAGCGATAAGATTTCAAGAGAAGAAATTAAGAGGAAAAAGTCAAAAGAATTTTTTGACGGCATTTCAAATTCGCTTTTTGACATTGCGAAAAAATTGGTAAATAATAAATAGTGCAAGACAGAAAAATACCGAAGGATTTTATCGTCCTTCGGTACTTTTTTATGGTTTATTTATTGAAATTAAATACGCTGTCGAATGCGCTTGCAAGACCAAACTCATAGGTTGGGTCATTCTCTTCCATTATGGGACCGTCTTTTTTGGTGGGGTCGGGGACGATTGAGCTTGTTACCTCTGCGAGGATTGGCTCGAATGTGAATTTTTCAACATTTACTTCGGGTTTTTCATATTTCATTATAATTTACCTCCCTTAGAATAATGCGATAATTGCCTGAACAAGAGCCATTACTGCGTTAA
>JAZLLI010000030.1:0-13049 GCA_045598085.1 Acutalibacteraceae bacterium | reverse complement strand
GACCCGGAACGGGCTCGAACCGTCGACCTCTAGCGTGACAGGCTAGCGTTCTAACCAACTGAACTACCGGGCCATTGTGGTGGGAACAACAGGGCTCGAACCTGTGACCCTCTGCTTGTAAGGCAGATGCTCTCCCAGCTGAGCTATGCTCCCACATTGCCATTTCGTCGCTGTCTCTGTATCGCAGCGACAAGAATGATTATATCACAAAAATCTTATTTGTCAACACTTTTTTTGAAAAAATTTGAAAAATTTTCAAATTATTTTTATGCCTCATTTACGAGCTTTTTAATCTCATTACTTGAGAAACGGAACGCTCTGTTGCAGAAGTGGCAGGTTACCTCTGTGCTTTCGTCCTCTGCCATTTCAAGCAGCGCTTCTTTACCTGTTGAAATCAATGCCCTTTTAACTCTTTCTTTTGAACAGTTACATTTATATTCGGGCTTTGATGAATCAAGAACCTCAAGGTTAAATTCTTTAAGAACGAATTTGCACATTTCCTCAGGTGTCATACCGTCAGCAAGCATTTTAGTAACAGGTGGAATATCCTGAATACAACGCTCAACAGCGTCAATTGTATCATCAATTGCAGTGGGAAGAAGCTGAATGATAAATCCGCCTGCCGCCTTGATTGTAAGGTCGGGGTTAACAAGCACGCCAAGAGCGCATACAGTGGGTGTCTGCTCACTTGTTGCGTAATAGCTGGTTATATCCTCTGCAATTTCACCGCTGATAATAGGAATCTGACCAACATAAGGCTCTTTTAAGCCTAAATCTTTCATAACGGTCAAAGTGCCGTCCTTGCCAACTGCGCCTGCTACATCAAGCTTACCCTTAATATTAAGAGGGATTTCAACAACGGGGTTTGAAACATAGCCTCTTGTGTTGCCGTTACTATCTGAAACAGCGATAACTGAGCCAGCAGGACCGCCGCCGTTCAATCTTAATGTGATGCTGTCGTCCTCACCCTTGAGCATACTGCCCATAAGGCTTGCGGCAGTGAGAAGTCTGCCAAGTGCGGCTGATGTAACAGCAGATGTTTTATGAATCTCCTGCGCTTTTTCAATCATATCTGTTGTATCGGCAGCCATCATTATAAGTGTTCCGTCATCGGAAATACATCTTACAAGCTTATCCATATATAATCAATTCCTCTTTCCTGTGTATCTTGCTGCTATGACAGCTCTTTGTGAATCCGCCCTCAGGGCTTCTGTTGTCATATCGTCAAATATTTCAATTACTTCAAAATCGGCTTCGTTAAGCCATTCTTCGATTTTTTCTAATGAATAGGCACGCTCTGTGAACTCCTCAGTTGTTCTCGAATATGTGCCGTCCCCGTTATCCTCAAAAAAGTCTAGCACCATATCAACGCTGTCGTCTTCATTAAGAAAATTCTGCCACACGCAATAAACATCGTCCTCTTCATAAACAAATGCGTTGTCTTTGAGGATTTCACGATGCTTATATAATGTATTGATGTCAAAAATAAAAACGCCGTCAGGGTTCATAAAAAGACCGATTTTTTTAAATGCCTGCTTCACCGCTTCGGCAGATTCAAGATGATTTATAACATCCAGTGAGCTGACAGCACAATCAACTGTGTCATAAAGGTCAAGCTCCTCTGCACGCTGACAAAGAAGCAGAATATCTGCCTCGGCATCATATGCGTTATCTCTCGCCTCACAAAGCATATCGGGCGACGGGTCAATGCCCGTCATATCAAAACCCATTTTAGAGAGGTTCACTGTGAGCATACCTGTGCCACAGCCAACATCAAGGCAGGTTGCGCCCTCCTTTACACCATAATGCATAAGAAGCGTGCGGAAATAATCTGCACGCTCTACATAGTCAACATTATTGGTCAATTCATCATAAAACTGAGAAAAAATACCGTAACTACTCATTTTTCTTCTTTTTCGCTCAATCTTTTGAATATTTCATCGTAGCCGTCATTACCGTATCTTAACGAACGGTTAACCCTGCTGATTGTGGCAGTGCTTGCGCCTGTTGCTTCAACAATTTCACTGTAAACTCTGTTTTCTCTGAGCATTTTTGCAACAACAATTCTCTGAGAAAGGGCTTTCAGCTCGGTAACAGTGCAAAGGTCCTCAAAGAAATCGTAGCACTCTTCAAGATCTTTCAACTGCAAAACAGCATTGAATAGAAAATCGGTATTAGCATCTTTAACTTTATCTGTTTTCTCTCGCATACTTATGCCTCCGTGTTTTTTGGCGAATTTCACCGCTCCTAAGGATATGATAACACATTAAACCGCAAAAGTAAAGTAAATTTTCACTTTACATTTTCAAACTATATGTTATTATATAAAAGACGAAAGTCAAAATCAAAAAGAGGTGTTATTTTTATGGAAAAGAAACTTAATGTAGCTGTTATCGGTTGCGGTAACATTGCTAATGCTGCACATATACCAAACTATTTAAAGCTTGATAATGTTGAGATTAAATATTTCTGCGACATCATCCCCGAAAGAGCGGACAAGGCTGTTGAGAAATACGGCTGTGGCAAGGCTGTTTATGATTATAAAGAGCTTCTCGGTCATGATGACATTGACATCGTTTCTGTTTGCACACACAACGATTTTCACGCTCCTATTTCAATTGATTTCATGAAAGACGGCAAGGATGTTCTTTGTGAAAAGCCTGCCGCAAGAACTGTTGAAGAGGCTCTTGAAATGCAGAAGGTTGCCCACGAAACAGGCAGAATTCTTTCAATCGGCGTTGTTAACAGATTTTGCGACACAGTTAATCACATCAGAGACCTTATTGCCAACGGCGATTTAGGTGAAGTTTATCAGACATACATCAGCTTCAGAGCACACCGCTCAATCCCAGGACTTGGCGGCGACTTCACCAACAAGGCAAAGTCTGGCGGCGGCGTTCTTATTGACTGGGGTGTTCACTATATTGACCTTACACTCTATTGCCTTGGCGACCCTGCTCCCCTCACCTGCTCGGGTGTGGCACACTGCAAGCTCGGCAAGGATATGAAAGATTATGTTTCTGTAAGTATGTGGGCAAAGGATTCATCAGACATTGAAAATGGCGTTTATGATGTTGATGATTTTGTCAGCGGATTTATCCGCACAGACGGCTCTGCAATCAGCTTTAACGGCGCATGGGCACAGAATATTGGCGAGCATGAATGCTTTGTTGATTTCATGGGCACAAAGGCTGGCATCAGAATGTATTACGGCGGCAAGTTCGTTATGTATTCAACACTTAACGGAATGCTCACAGAGATTAAAACTGACTACGATTCATCAGGATTTGATTATTTTGCAGAGATTAAGTCATTCGTTAATTCTGTAATCACAAGAGAACCTAATCAGGCATACATCGACAAGGCGATTATCACCTCAAAAATTCTTGATGCAGTTTATCGCTCATCTGACCTTAAAGAGGAAGTAAAATTCTGATTATAAATTTTTGCGGACAGGCTGATAAGTTTGTCCGCTTATTTTTTGTGTTATACAGGCTTTATCTGCTGGAATAAAGCTAAGGTTATAAGTGTGGGCGGTGCGTGGGCGCAGATGTTGCCTTGGTTTTGTTGGCAACATCTGCACTCTTTTTATTAAAGAGGTTGTTGATGTGAGTCGGGAGAGTTGTTCTTATTGATATATGCTGTGTGCTTGCGGTAAGAATGGATTGCCACGGTTGCGGTGCAACCTCGCAATGACAATACCGACAATATCTTGTTCAAATTTAACTTTTTGTTGACATTCAGAACGGGATGTCGTGAACGCCACTCCCCTGCGATATGCGTGGTGCAATTATTCATTATATTCCCATTTATTGTCAAAAATTCAACTTCTGCATAAAATGATAACGGAATGTCCTATGGGGCTTCCACCTCTAACAGAAATTTTTTAAAGAGGAGATTTGACATGAATTATTCACCAAATGCACAGCGCAACAACACCCGCTATGCGTCAATGCGTGATTTCCCGTCGGCTACACCTGCCCTGCCTGCGCACCCTGTGGTTGCCATGGCTTATGTACCCTTTCAGACCGACACCACCACATTTGATGAAATGAATGCTCTTGCCTGCGGAACTCTTTTTCCCTGCCTGAGCAAGCCATTTAAAGGAAGCGGTTCAAGATGAAAGACAACAGATCTTTAAGCCTTTCTTTGCAGGCGGCTCAATTCGCCATGTGGGAACTTCACCTTTACCTTGACACTCACCCAGAAGATTTGAGTGCTTTAAGGCTTTATGCAAAATACGAGGAAAAATATCATATGCTCAAAAAGGAATATGAAATGAAACACGGTTCTCTTTACTGCAACTGCGGTATGCCCGGCGCAACATGGCTTAAAAATCCATGGCCATGGGATTACGAAGGAGGACGACGCTAATGTTTGTTTATGAAAAAATGTTACAGTATCCCGTTAAAATCGCCAACCCCAACCCCAAATATGCGCAGATAATTATCTCGCAATACGGCGGCCCCGATGGCGAATTGGGCGCATCACTTCGCTATCTTAGTCAGAGATTTTCAATGCCCTACCCCGAGCTTAAAGGACTGCTGACAGATATAGGTACATCGTTGACCTCAGTTGGGCAACTATTTATTGAACGAAAACGGCGGATATGATATAATCCATCAAAAATTTATTTGGGGAGAAAAATTATGATAAACGCAACATATTGCTGATTTGACGCATCAGCCTTTTCGATGGTGTTTTCATCTGCTCACAGTGGAACGCTTTTGCTTGAAAAATCTGAAAATGCTGTATCGGACTATGTTAATGCGATTATTCCCAGTGAAATCAGTGAGCCTCACACCTGCGAGGGCAGAGCTTTTGTGGGATTTTTAAAAAAGCGCAGTTGTGTATCTGATAACGAAACACTGGATTCCCCGTCCCTTGCGCCTGCTGCCGCTGAATACGCTTTGAATTTTAATATTATACTGGGTGCAAAGGTTGTTTCATGGAATCAGTTATGATTGATGCATTTGCAAGTGATTTTGCATTTCATTCAGCTTCTGGCGATATAACCAGTGATTTTGAGGCAGGTGTTACATTTGATTTATAACGAACTTATTGACGGCATCCACATAAAAAAGATGTTGATTTGCCTGCATTTTACGAAAGCTTTGATATAATGCATTATTTAAGTTTGCTAAAAAGATTGTTAAATAAATCGGTTGAGTTTGACTTTTTTTTAATCGGATGATAAAATATTCCTATCTTGAATTATGGAGAGTTATTATGCTTACACAACGACTTGGAAGTCATACACAGAAAAACAGTGAATTTATCGATTCACTTATAAATGAAATCACCGCCCACAAGGGCAGCTGTGATGAGGTGTGGTTTGCAACAGACTACGGCTTTCCGCCCCTTGAAAAGCACCAAAAAAGTGCAAATACTCTTATTGAAAGTGCGGAAAAATTCCGCAAAGCAGGCATCAGAGTTTCGCTTCAATTGAGCAACTCCATCGGTCATGGGGAATATATGCGCTCGCAGGATTGCACGGGGCTTGTTTCGCCTGATTCAAAGGTTCAGCACATGGTTGATGCTGACGGAACTGTAGCAGGCTACTGCTTCTGCTGGAATGATGAAGTGTTCAGAGAATACACTTTCTCTGCTTTGCGATATTATCTGCGTGCGGTGAAGCCTTACACATTATGGGTGGATGACGATTTGAGAGCCGTCAACCATGCACCTGTTTCACACGGATGTTTTTGCAAAAACTGCATTAACGAATTTAACCGCAGATACGGCACAGATTTTGACCGTGAAGGATTGGTTGAAGCAGTACACAAGGATATTGAAATCCGCAAAAAGCACATTGAATTTTTACGCTCTACCCTTTATGATTTTGTTTATAAAATGGGGCTTGTTGTTCACGAGGAGCTGCCCCAGTGCCGTATGGGTTTGCAGGGGTGCGCCAACGGCGGATACACAGGCTACGGCTATCAGTTTATTTTTGATGCAATGAAAGATGCAACGGGATTTGCGCCATCTTACCGTGCAGGCGGTGGAGCATATGACGATTATTCGCCAAAAGGCTTTATTGAAAAATCGTCTTTTATTGCTTATCAGAATATGATGCTCCCAGATTATGTTGAGGACAAGCGACCTGAAATTGAGAGCCTGCCCGATGTTGTTTTTGGCAAGAGCATTGCAGGCACCTGCTTTGAAACAACCTGCTACCTTGCAAACGGCAACACCTCCATGAGCTATGCCATTCTGATGAACGATTATGAGCCTATGAGCTGGCACGGGCAGATGCTGGAAGCCTTTGCTCAGCACAGAGAATACTGGGAAAAGCTTGCTGAAACTTCCAAAAAATCAACTATTTCGGGCATCACACCATTCTCCCCGAAAACGGCATACCTTGCAAAATCAGAGAAGCCATTTGACTACTCAAAAGAAGAAATATTTTTTGCAGAAAGTTTAAGATATTTGGCGATTCCCGTAGGATTCAACCAAAATCAAGCGTCAGTTTATGTAATTAACGGAAGAATTGCAGAAACGCTCAGCGACAGCGAGGCGGAATATCTTCTTTCAAAAAATGTTGTATGTGATGGCGAAGCTGTGAGGATTCTTTCTGACAGAGGTTATCTTAAAAGCATCACTGCAAAAACAATAAAAGTGCAGGAGCTTCGTGAAAGATTCACTTCTCACAGTGTGAACAGCGGATTTGAAAGCCGCACTTGGGGCGGTCAGATATGGAGAAATGAGGACTCTGAAATTATTGGCGACAACCTTGAAGTGATTTCAGAATACATCAACAGAAGCTCAGGCAATACACAAACCGTTGGCATTGCTTCGGCTGTTTTCACAACAGAAAAGGGTGCTAAGTGGGCAGTTTTCGGCTTTGATATGTGGGAGCGAACAAAGAGCACCGAAAAGCGCAGACAATTTCTCAATGTGTGCAGATACATAAGTGGTGAGAGCTTTTCAGCAGAGCTGATAACACCCATTCAATCGTGCATCTACCCTGCTGTTGACAAGAGCGAAAAATGTGTTGCGGTGAGCGTAATCAACTGCACCGTTGGCGACAGCGGTGAGCTTAAAATAAAAATCAAAAATCCCGCTTCGGGCAAATTTATTTTTATGGGTCAGTACATTGAAAAGCAGGAATTAACGGCGAAAAAGCTCAATGAAAATGAATACGCTGTTACAATGCCGTCTATCAAAGGCTGGTCTGTGGGCACTGTTTTTTGTGAATAAACGGAGGTAAATATGACAACTTTTTTTAACAGAATTGCCGCATTTTTTGTTTCGCTGGCGGTGGCAATTGGCGGAATCGCCTGCTTTTTTAAGCCTGCAATACCTGCACCTGTTTCAGCAGACGAGCTTAAAAATATGGGCAGCCTTTTTGAAGAAAAAGAGCTTGACGACACAATTTATGTTGTTACTGTAAGCGGTCAGAATTACGATATACGCATTGCCCTTGATTGTTTGCAGGGACTTGTGAACAGGGACAAGGTGAGGCTTTATCTGCCCAAAACATGGGTTGACCAAAACTATATAAATCAGATTGCAGAATCAGGCGTTAAGATTATCCGTGAAACGCTCACCTTTGAAGAGGTAATTGCGCAGTTTAAGGATGCAATTGCAGACAGCGGATTTGTGCTTTATCGCAACAGCGGCGACTTTGCAGAGGGTCAGAATGTTGCGCTGAGCTATGCTTCTGCCAAAGGTTGGCTGGCTGTTGCAGAGGATTTGCGTGAAAGAGCTGAAGCCTGCGGACTGAAAATGATAAAAGATATTTCAAACGATAATATTGATTATCAGTATATGCTCAAATTCTTTAATGAATACAAGGATTGCTTCAGCAAAAACGGCATTGTGCACATTAAAAAAGACTCGGCAGGACTTCGTGATTTTGCCGTTCAGCAGAGGATGTTTGTTTGCTACACAGATCCGGGTGTTGAAGCGTTGAATTTTCTTAAAAAGGTGCTGAATAGCACAGGCAAAAACGGTGTTGTGCTTGGATGGTGCGAGCACGAAAAGCATTTCGTTGAGTTCATTTCTAAGCTTGGATTTTCTATTATTGCCTCTGACCACAGCTACAATTTAAGCGTGCTTAACAGCTTTAACAGTGATTACAGTTGCGAAAAGGAAGTAAAATCTATCACTCCCGACCCCGACAAGCATTATATTTCGCTGATTTTTTCTGACGGCGACAATGTTCAGTGGATTTCTAACGGATACAGCGAGTATCGCCGTGGACAGAATATTCAGCGTGATTACCCTATCACATGGGGTATTCCGTTGATTGCGCAGGATTTATGCTCCGCAGTGGGCAAGGAAATCACCTCGGCTATGCAGAGTAAGCAGGATTGCTTTATTGCAGGTCCGTCAGGTATTGGCTACTGCCTGCCATCCGCTTTTGAAGAGAAAAGTATGGATAAATTTTCAACTCAAACAGCGTCTGCAATGCTTAAAAGCGGACTTCGCATTGCCTGCTTCCTTGACGATAAGCCAACAGTTTTTGGCGAAAAATTATTCACAAGAAAGTTTGATTATTTCTCAAGATTTGACAACATTGACGGCGGAATTGTTTTTCTTGACCCTGCGATGTATAGTGCAGGGCAAGGGCGTGTGTGGTTCAGCAACGATAAGCCGTTCCTCACGCTGAAAACCACGCTTTATACAGATAACGGCTATGATGATGTTACAAAGGAATGGATACAGGGGCAGGCGGACATAATCAACTCGTATGTTGCAGACAACCACAGCATCAACGGCTACTCGGCAATTTGTATCCATGCGTGGAGCATAACACCCGAAAATCTTGATTATTTTGTGAGTCTGCTTGATGAGCATATTGAGATTGTAAAGATTGACGAGCTTATAAAAATGATAAGCGAAAATGTTCCGCACAGAGATGCAAAACCTCAATAAAGTTTTGGGGCTGTCGCCTTTAGCGCAGACCGAAAAGTAAAATAAAAAGAATAGAAAAAGATGGTTTTAAAAGTAGAAATTACTGTTTAAGACCATCTTTGTTTTATTGTGAAATATTGTTCAAATTAGCTTTATTTTTCTAAGCGTTTTTTCGCCCATCGGAGTAACGCATACACCTTCGGGACGAAGAAAACGCTTTCTGCATCTAAATTCGACAACCCCATTTTTATGTAAATCTACAGAGATTTTCGCTTGTAAATGTCAGTGATTTTTATTTTATTTTTTGGTGATTTTGAAGCTCCATTTTTGTGAAATATTTTTTAAAAAAACTTCTATATTTTCTTTTGAATTCACCAAGATTTTTGAAATCAAAAAATTATAAAACCAGTCCTCCCCTGCTGTACCGTTTAAAATATTTCCGACAGCATTTTCTATTTCCTCACAATTTATCTTTTCATCAATTTCATTTTTCACAGTGAGATTTTTTAATTCAGTTTCATATTTATTGCGAAGAGTGTCAAACTCCTCACGGGTAATTTCGCCTGCATTGAAAAGCTCAATTAAAGACAGCTGTTTTCTTTTTAAAACGTTGATTTTGCGTGGTTTTTCGCTATTTTCGGTGGATATTGATGATATAACAGACAGCAGATGACACTCCAATTTTTCTTTATCGAGTGGTAGATTTCGGCAAATAAATTGCATAATCTCAACAAGATAATCGTTGTTAATTGCGTTATTTGAGCAGCCAAGAGAGTTGCCGTTTTTATCAAAATGCACGCTTCCGTTTTTGTGAGATTCAGTGCAGACCCACGCTTTGTAAACCACAATTCCGTCTTTCTTTTTTTTGCGAAGTGAGTAAGTTGAACCGCATTTTCCGCAGACAATTTTTCCCGAAAAAGGATAGCGGTTTGAGTGTGATTTTTCTTTTGAATTTATGTTATTTTTTTCACTCAAAATCTTGTTTGCTTTTTCAAAAATTTCACGAGGAATTATAGGCTGATGGTGGTCTTTTATTACAACAAAATCCGCCTCGCCTGTGTTGATTTTTTTATCGTGAGTTAAGTAATCGGGAGTAAAAGTTTTTTGCTGAACAAGGTCGCCACAATACTTTTCGTTTTTTAAAATTCTGAGAATTGCTGTGTGGCTCCACTGCTCCGATTGCAAGGGTTTAATGCCCTCTTCGTTTAGTTCACGGGCAATTATGGTGGCACCTTTCCCCTCCTCTGCATACTTTTTAAAAATCAGACGGACAATTTCTGCCCCTTTCTCATTAACAGTTATTCTGCCGTTTTGCACATCGTAGCCTAACATACTTCTGCCAAAAACAACACCCTCCGCCATTCGCTGACGCTGACCCCATTTGACACGCTGAGATGTGCGGCGGCTTTCCTCCTGCGCAAGGGATGCCATAATTGAAAGGCGAAGCTCCGCATCTCCGTCAAGAGTGTTGATGCCGTCATTAAGAAAAATCACGCCCACTCCATGCCGTTTCAATTCACGGGTGTAATAAATGCTGTCAAGGGTGTTACGGGCAAAGCGAGAGATTTCTTTTGTGATTATCATATCAAAATCGCCGTGGGCGGCACACTCAATCATTCGATTAAAGGCACTGCGTTTTTTTGTGCTTGTGCCTGTTATGCCCTCGTCGGCAAAGATTTCATAAAGCTCCCAATGGGGGTTGGATGCAATATGCTTTTTAAAAAAGCTTTGCTGAGCCAAAAATGAATTTGTCTGGTCGGATTTATCGGTGGAAACACGGCAATAGACGGCGATTTTTTTAATACTCACGGGATTCACCGCTGAGCTTTTCTATGCACTGCCTGCGTTGAGATTGGGTCAGCAGGTTTCTTTTATAAAGGGATTCCACCAAGGCTTTTTCTATAAAAATTGAAAGCTCTTTTTGCTCCTCACGGCTTAAATCAAACTGCGGTGCAAAGGTGCAGACAACATCATTTTTTCGTTTCAAAATATCACCCCGTAAAAATTATGAACAGTGAGATTTTTTTATGACAAAAAACCTCCCCCGCAGAAACCAAAAAACTGCGAGGGAGGAAAAAGAAAGGAAATGGAGTTGTCAAAATTATTCGCTTTGTGAAATTGCAAGCATTTCTTTTTTCCATGCTTCCATCATATCACAAAGGTATTGGGGTTTTTTATTTATATCGCCTGTTTCGGCGGCGGCAATTGCGGGGCAAACCTTGCAAACTGCACGGTCCTTGCAACCCTCACAACCCTCAAGAGCCGTTGAATTACTGATTTTTTTGTTGACAGCCTGCCAACAGGGAACAAATCCGTCCTTAAAGGGGTCAAGGTCGAATGTTTCCATCATTCCGCAGGCATTCATTTTGCCCTGCCATGTTATCCAAAAGCTGCTTCTGCCTGCACGGCAACGGAACATTGACGGTGCATCTGATTTTAATTCGCCATTATCAGATAAAAGGATTTTTTTGATATTCTCTTGAAAATCCTTGCTTTCGTAGCGCATTTTATCAATCGCCGCCTGATATTTGCCAGCCTCAACGGGAGTGAAGCGGTTAGTTGCCTTATTATCTCTTCTTGTTGGGGGGAACATATAGCAACCGAGAGAGCAGGGGGACGAAAAATCCTTTGCCATGGAAAGAACCGATTCGGCATCGTCAATATTATCGGGAGTGATACTGCAATTTATTTTAACAGGGAGCTTTGCTTTTTTGAGCTTATCAATGGCGGTTACAACTCTGTCATAGCCATTATCAAATCTGCAAAGCCTTTTATATGTTTCATTGCTTGCACCGTAAAGGGTGATATTGATGCGGTAAGGCGGATAATTTTTGAAAAACTCCACCATATCATCATCAATCAATGTGCCGTTTGTATTGATTGAAACCAGCAGGCCCATTGATTTAAGCTCCATAAAAAGCTCTTTAAACTGGGGAAAAAGGAGCGGTTCGCCACCTGTTACAAGGAGGAAGAGCATACCTGCATCCTTTGCCTGCTGTGCCAGCTGAAGCCACTGCTCTGCCGTTTTCAGGCATCCTTTTGACTTCATTTCGCCCTCACTCATACGGATGTAGCACATTCTGCAATTCATATTGCAAACGGGGGTCAGCTCAAATGTGCCGCCTAAAGGGATACCCTGCGCACCTGCACGGGCATAGAGGTAATTCATAACATCGGGATTAAAGGATTCACTCATCTGCTTCAATCTCCTTTCTTAATACCTCGGTGGCTTCCTCGTCTATTCGGCAATTGAGCCTTAAAATTTTTTGTGAATATATTAAATCATCAACTAAATTAAATAATTTGTTGAAATTTTCATCTTTATAATTTTCAAAAGTCAGCTGAGGCATAAGAAGCGAAAGCTTCTGAGCATTGCTCAAGGGCTCAACTGAATTGTTTTTATCTTTATTTACAAAGGCGATAAGTTCAAGTGGTTCGCTCTTTTGCTTGCAGATTCCTGAAGAACCGCAAAGAGGCAGTGAGTGAACATACCAGCCGTCTTTTTCTTTTTTCAAAACTGATCTGTCGCCATTTATAATCTCTGCACCACGGTATTGCTGCCACAAAGCAGCCTGTGTGGACTTGCCACCCTCAGAATCGGCAGAGAAAAGAATGGCTTTATTATTATAAATGATATAGGAGCTGTGCAAAATCACAGCATCATAAAAAAGCAGAGATGACACGAAATTACAGCTCCTAAACAGCTCTGCTGTTACCTTTAGCTTATCGTATCCGCCATTGGTGAAATAAAAGTGTCCGCCTGCCCTATCCTTAGGAGCAACGACGATACACTCATAGTTTTTTTCATCAAATCTTTTGTTGACATGAATGTAACTATCCTGTGTTTCATAAATATCTGCACTTGGTGTGGAGCTTAAAAGAACGCTCCCCTCGGGCAAGGAATACTCCCCCTCGCAGAAATAATAAGTATGTCTGTCTTTACTCAGAGTGGATTTTTCCACCCTGAAAATGTCATAAGGAGAATAATCAACGATTTTTTTATCGGTTAAAAATTCATAACCGACACCGCCGATATTGTAGCAATACTCTCTCATCACGAAGAGAAGAAGCTCATGGAGTCCATGGGTCTATGGTAGCAAAGCTGGGCGAAGGGAGAAGCGGGGTTGGGGTTAACGATATTAACGCTCCACTCTGTTCCGTCATCGCACTGAGATGAGAAGAATGTCATA
>JAZLLI010000029.1:0-137705 GCA_045598085.1 Acutalibacteraceae bacterium | reverse complement strand
AATTACAGTTTTAAGAAGTCCTGAAAGTGATGTGTTGGTTTTTGCGGCAACTGTCTTGTTGACATTATCGTTATCAACTGTGAGGTTATCTTTCTGTGCAGCGTCTGTTGTGTAGATTACACCGTGCTGGAGGATTGCGTTGCCAACAGCGGCTTTACTTGCAGAATGCTCTGCAAAAAGTGTTGCTGTGCCGTCGCCGTTATCGTCAGCTCTTACGATGTCTGTTACAAGGATTGCCTTTGCACGCTCTGTTTGATAATCATCAGGGTCTACATAAACAGGTGTGAGAGTTCTGTCTTCGCAAGCATAGAAGCTGTATGTTGAATATGAGCTAACGATGTTGCCCTTTTCGTCAACCCAGTAAACGAACCATTTGCCATCCTTAATGCCGTCTTTTTCGGGGATTGTAACTGTAGCAATCTGATATTTTGCTGATTTTTCGGGCTTGTAAGTCTGTGTTACTGTTGCGTCATTAGCTTTGATTGTGTGCTCTTCAAGAGCATACTCGTCAAGTGCTTTAAGTGCATCAGCATAGATTTCGTCAACCTCTTCTTTGGTTGTTGCATTTTCAATCTTCTCTAAAATTTCTGATGCTAATTCAAAAAGACTGTCAAGTTTATGTGCTTCTGTTTTAATATTTTCGTCAGCAAATATACTAAGCTTAGCGAGAATCTCTTCTTTGTAATTGTCAAGGTTTTCGCCAGGAACAAATTCAGCTATGATAGTAACAGCCTTTTCGGGCATTTTGAACTGATATTTTCCGCTTGTTTCATCCAATGTAATAGGTGTAGCCTCTGCATCATCAGCACCCTTATATGAAAGGCTATCTAATTGATAACCCTTGTCAGGTGTTACGGTTACAGTTACAACCTCGTCTTTAATATAAAGGAATCTGTCAGCTTCAAAAGTGCCGTTTTCGACTGTATCTGTTGATACTGTGTTAACGGGCTTGTGAATTTTGATACTATCTGCTAATACAATCGGAATAGACATATAGTTTGTATGTACATCAGTATCAAAGTTGTCTGTATCAAGTTCTGTTGGGCAATAAAAATCAAGCGTTACACCGTCATAGAGGGGGGTTCTTGGAAAAAATAATTTTGTTGCATCAGCATTTGGAGCAGAACCATCATTGGAGCCCCATTCTGAAAAGTTAACACGAACAGAGGTGATATTAAAGCAATCGCCAAGCATATCTCTATAACAATAGCTACACAATGTTGATGCCGGAAGGTCCGGTGCGTTTTTCAGACTGGTGCAACTATCAAACATAGATTCATAGCAAAACGATGCTAACTCAGTTGCGGGCAAAAGCTTCAACGGAACATTTGTAAGCCCCTTGCATCTGTAGAACATACAGCTATAGCAACGGTATTCCAGATTCGTTGACTGAAGCAGTTTTTCTGGTAAAGTTGTAAGTCCATTACACCCCGCAAACATATAGTAATAGCAGCGATCATTCAGACTTGTTGCTGGAAGCAATTTCTCTGGTATGCTTGTAATTCCCGTGCAGTTTTCAAACATATAACCATAGCACAAAGATTCCATAGTCATTGCAGGAAGCAGTTTTTCGGGAATACTTGTGAGTCCCGTGCAACCGCTAAATATACTGTAATAGCAATAGCTTGCCAAAGTTGTCGCAGGAAATAATCCTTCTGGAATAGAGGTAAGTCCTGTGCAACCTTTGAACATACTGGAATAGCAATTGTATGCCAAAGTTGTCGCAGGAAGTAATCCTTCTGGAATAGAGGTAAGTCCTGTACAGCCATTGAACATACTGGAATAACAACCATCATTCAATTTTGTAGCTGGCAACTTTAAGTTGTCAATACTTTTAAGAGAAACAAGATTTTCAAAAGTATGACATAAAATAAATGTTGGATATGCCGATAAGTCGGTAACATTACCGCATTCATTGTCATCAATACTGTCTGCATTCAGCAGTGTGGTAATATCACCGCCAACCTCAAGCGAAGCAGTATCGGATGTATCGGAATTTCTAAGAAATTCATAATCAGTTGAAAATGTTTTGGTGCGGTTTCCTTTGAAGTAAACGGTTTCGCCAGCGTTGAGTGCAATACTGAAACTTGCATTAGGTTTCTTTGCCAAGGCTACAGGTATCCAGTTAATTTTATCGGTGGAATACCACATATTAAACACATTTCTAGTTTGACTTCTGCACCACTCAATGTTTGTGTCATTTGAGCTTGTGTTTTTGACATAAAAATAGTCAGGTGCATCTTCTGCAAATGCTACCATGCCGAGGCATGATACTGCCGATAAAATCATCATAATTGACAATAACATCGACAAGATTTTTTTACTTGTTTTCAATAAAATCAAGTCCTTTCATTTAAAATATTTTTTTGCAAATTTTTCATTGCTACTAATATTATAGCATGTGAAATTGGAATAAAGTTGGAATAAAATTGGCATTTTCTTGAAAATCAATTAACAAACTATAAATTAAATGTAAATTTTTTGTAAATTCTATCATATATATTGCTTTTTATTGTCTATAAAAATTTTATATGTTATAATATAGAAAAAACTGGACGGTAAAATTATGCAAAAAAACAAAATCCAAAAACTAAAAAACAAAACGCTTGTGTTTATGTATTCTATTATTGTAATTCAGGCAGTTATGTTCCGTGCGCTTGACATTATATCTAAGCCAGAACCGCTGGTGAACTATGTGGTTACATTTATTGTGCTTTGCATGTTGGCTGTTCTTACCCATTATTATCTTATAACGCTGGCTGACGCTAAAATGCTGAATTTTCGTTTTTTTAACATATTGATTATGTTATTTTTATATGCTTTTTCAATCACTGTCAGCTTTTCTTTCCCGACAGAAAAAAAATACATCACCGCTCAGCTTATTGTTCGCACAGTGATGTATATTTCAGGCTTGCTGTTGAGTATGGCATTTTGCGGTTATTTTATTGATTATTACAAGGCAAAAGCAAAAGCTAAAAAGCAAATGCGACTTGCAACTGCGATAATATATATAATCTTTGTGTTGATTGTGCTGGCAAACATCAAGACACGCTTGATTTTTTATTACACACCTGATGGCGATGTGGTTTATCCAAAAACATATTTAATTGCCAACATCTGCCCCGCAATATTTTTTGCTTTTCATTTATTTGAAACAATTCGCTCGGATAACGACCGCAAAACAAAGCTTGTGCTGTTAAGCTACTGCTTCTTTGCTATGCTGTTTATTGTTATTGATTCACTGCCGTTTGATAACAATGACATCCGCATTGACAGCGGTATTGCCCTCGGTGCACTTTTCACAATTTATGTAATCTTTTTGCAGATTTATGTTCAGGATAAAATTGAGCTTAGCAAAAAGAGTGCGGAGCTTCGTGAAAAGCAAACGCAGGTTATGATTTCGCAGATTCAGCCACATTTTCTTTATAATACGCTCTCTGCCATATATGTTTTGTGCGGTGATAACCCAAAGCTGGCACAGAAAACTATCAAGGATTTTTCTGCCTATCTGCGTCAGAATATGAACAGCCTAAATTCGCAAAGCCTTGTTATGTTTGAAAAAGAGCTTGAACATACAAAAATATATCTTTCAATAGAAAAGCTCCGCTTTGAGGATTTGCTAAAGGTGGAATACGATATTCAATATGAATCATTTATGCTACCGCCACTGACGCTACAGCCGATTGTTGAGAATGCAGTTAAATACGGTATTCGAGGATGTGAGGACGGTGGCACGGTGCGGATTCACACCCGCAGAGAGGACGACAAAATTTATGTTGTTGTGCATGATAACGGCAGTGGTTTTGACCCGTCTATTATTGACAATGACAGCGAAAATCATATTGGACTGAAAAACACAAGACAGCGTATAGAATCAATGTGCGGTGGTCAGCTGCTGATTGAAAGCTCCGAAGGTGAAGGCACCACCGTAACAATTATTTTGGAGGAAAAATAATGAACATCATTTTGGTTGATGATGAACCGCTTGCTTTAAAAATGCTGAAAAATGCAGTGTCCGAAGCTGTTCCAGATGCTGAAATAAACACATTCACTAAGCCCCGTGAAGCTCTTGCATTTGCAGAGAAAAGACCTATACACGTTGCTTTTCTTGACATAAATATGCAATTCATTTCGGGGATTGAAATGGCAAAAAAATTAAAAGGAATTTACCCGAAAGTGAACATTATTTTTTCAACAGGCTATGAGGAATACGCACTGGATGCCATGAAGCTTTATGCCAGCGGATATTTGCTGAAGCCTGTGTGCGCCGAGGATGTTTGTGAAGTGATGAAAAATCTTCGCTATTCAATTGAACATTCAAAGAGGCTTTTAATAAAATGCTTTGGCAATTTTGAAGTTTTTTGTGATTGCCAGCCAATAAAATTTAAGCTTTCACGCACAAAAGAGCTGTTGGCATATCTTGTTGACCGCAATGGCGCACTTTGCTCCTCGGCAGAGATTGTTTCTGTTTTGTTTGAGGATTTCAACAACAGAGATTATTATCAAAAGCTGCGAAGAGATCTCATCAACACCTTTGACGAGCTTGGACTTTCACAGTGCATTATTGTTAAGCACGGTGGCATTTCAATCAACCGTGATGAGGTGGAATGTGATTATTTTGATTTTATGGACGGCAGAATCTCTGCAAAGCCGTCAGAGTATATGACACAATACAGCTTCGCAGAGTTTTCACCTGTAAATAAAGAATGAAAAAACCGCTGAAAGAATCAAGGTTCAATCAGCGGTTTTGTTATTGATAAAGTGGATTGTACGCTACGCTCGCTAATATTTTCGTTCAAATTTGAATTTGTGATAACATTCAGAACGGGATGTCGAGGACGGCATCCGCTGCGGTGTAAATCCGACGGCAAAATCTGCCCTCCTTGTGTAAAGGAGGGTGGCGAACGCAGTGAGTCGGGAGGATTGTTTGTTTAAAATTAAGCAAATATTTGAATTTCGACAGACAATCCCTCAGTCTTTGGCTTCGCCAAATCCAGCTCCCTTTACACAAGGGAGCCGTTTTATTGTGCGTTTTAAGTGGATTTGTACGATATTTAGCAATAGATTACCACGGCTTCGCCTCGCAATGACAACATTTTTGCTCGGTGCAAAAAAAGCGGGAGTGGCAAGCCACTCCCAAAAGTTGATTATTTATTAAATTCGCTGTTTTCTTTTCTGATAACATCGTGTGCGCCGCCCTCAACAATACTTGTTGCAGAAACAAGTGTGAGCTTTGCTTTCTGCTGAAGCTCGGGGATTGAAAGTGCGCCGCAGTTGCACATTGTTGATTTAACCTTGCTGAGTGAAACGGCAACATTATCCTTGAGCTTACCAGCGTAAGGAACGTATGAATCAACGCCCTCTTCAAATGAAAGCTTCTTTGCGCCGCCTAAATCGTATCTCTGCCAGTTGCGGGCACGGTTACTGCCCTCGCCCCAATACTCTTTATAGTATGTGCCACGGATTGAAACTTTCTGTGAGGGGCTTTCGTCAAATCTTGCAAAGTATCTTCCGAGCATAATGAAATCTGCGCCCATTGCAAGAGCAAGTGTCATATGGTGGTCATAAACGATACCGCCATCTGAGCAAACGGGAATATAAACGCCTGTTTCTTCAAAATATTTATCTCTTGCTTCGCAAACCTCAATAAGAGCTGTTGCCTGACCTCTGCCGATACCCTTTGTTTCACGGGTGATGCAGATTGAGCCGCCGCCGATACCAACTTTGATGAAGTCTGCACCGCTATCTGCAAGGAAGCGGAAGCCGTCAGCATCAACAACATTGCCTGCGCCAACCTTTACGCTGTCGCCGTAATTCTTGCGAATCCAGTCGATTGTGAGCTTCTGCCACTCTGAAAATCCCTCTGATGAGTCAATGCAGAGAACATCTGCGCCAGCTTCAATAAGTGCAGGAACACGCTCTGCGTAGTCCCTTGTGTTGATACCTGCACCAACAACATATCTCTTATGAGCGTCAAGAAGTTCGTTGGGGTTCTGCTTATGTGTGTCATAGTCTTTTCTGAAAACCATGTATGAAAGCTTGCCGTCATCATCAATGATGGGAAGAGAGTTGAGCTTGTTATCCCAGATAATGTTGTTGGCTTCTTTAAGGGTTGTGCCCTCTTTTGCCCAAACGAGCTTATCAAAGGGAGTCATAAACTCTGAAACTTTAAGGTCGGGAGACATTCTGCTGACACGGTAATCACGGCTGGTTACGATACCAACAAGCTTGCCGTCTGCTGTTCCGTCCTCTGTAACAGCGATTGTTGAATGACCTGTTTTTGCGCTGATTTCAATAACATCTGCAAGTGTGTCATCGGGCTTGATGTTTGAATCGCTCTTAACAAAGCCAGCTTTGTAGCTCTTTGCCTTTTTAACCATAGCGGCTTCATCTTCGATTGACTGTGAGCCATAGATGAAAGAAACACCGCCCTCTGTTGCAAGTGCAACGGCTAATTTATCGCCTGAAACAGACTGCATAATTGCAGAAACGAGGGGGATATTCATGGTGATTGCAGGCTCTTCACCTTTTTTAAATTTAACAAGTGGCGTTTTAAGAGAAACATTTGACGGGATACATTCGCTTGAAGAGTAACCGGGAATCAGAAGATATTCATTAAATGTATGGGACGGTTCGTTGATAAAAATAGGCATATTTGCGCCACTCCTTTATAAAAAAATATATACTAAACTGACTTGTCGATATCGACAAGGCAGTTTATTTCTAAAGAGTATATCACAAAATTTTAATTTGTCAAGACAATTTTGCTTTTGTTTCGCAATAAAGGCAACGATAAATTTTTGCGTTTTCGTCTGTAAGCACAAAAACATGGTCAAGCTCCTGCTCGCAGGATGTTATACATCTTGGATTTTTGCACTTGATAACATTTGTGAGCTTCTTTGGCAGGCAGATTGCTTTCTTTTCAACGAGCTTGCCGTCTTTGATAACATTCACTGTTGCTTCGGGGTCAACAAAGCCGATAACATCAAAATCAAGGGGAATAACAGCGTCAATTTTGATAATATCTTTTTTGCCGAGCTTTTTGCTCGTAACATTTTTGATAATTGCAACCGAAACATCAAGGTCATCAAGACCGAGGAGATTATAAAGCTTCATGCCACTGCCAGCGGTGATGTGGTCAATAACAAAGCCGTTCTGAATTGAATCTATATTCATTGTTTTGCCTCCTCAAGAAGTTTCAGAATAAGTGCCATTCTCATATATTTGCCGTTGAGCACCTGCTTGAAGTAGCAGGCTCTCGGGTCAGAGTCGATTGCAACGCTGATTTCATTAACTCTTGGCAGAGGATGAAGAATTGCAAGGTCTTTTTTGGCATTGAGAAGTTTATCGGGGGTGAGAATATAGCTGTCTTTCAAACGGAGATAATCCTCCTCGTTGAAGAATCGTTCACGCTGAACCCTTGTCATATAAAGAATATCAAGTTCGGGCATTGCAGACTCAAGGTCTGTTGTTTCAACAAAAGGAATATTGCCTTTCTCTAAAATATCTTTTTTAACATAGCTTGGAATTTTAAGCTCCTCAGGTGAAATGAGGATGAACTTAACACCGCTGTAACGGGAAAGTGCGTTGATTAAAGAATGAACTGTTCTGCCAAACTTCAAATCTCCGCAAAGACCAACTGTAATATCTGAAAACCTGCCCTTTTCACGGTAGATTGTGAGCAGGTCTGCAAGAGTCTGTGTAGGATGACAATGACCGCCATCACCTGCGTTAATAACGGGAACAGTTGCATTTTTTGCCGCAACATATGCTGCACCCTCTTTTGGATGGCGCATAGCGATTATATCCGCATAGCAGCTGATAACCTTTGCTGTGTCTGCAACACTTTCGCCTTTGGCGGCAGATGAGCTTTTTGCCTCTGAAAAGCCGATAACATTACCGCCCAGCTCATACATAGCGGCTTCAAAGCTGAGCCTTGTTCTTGTTGACGGCTCAAAGAAAAGTGTGGCAAGCTTTTTACCCTTGCACTTTTCAGAATATTTATCGGGGTTTTCAATAATATCGCAGGCTACTGCAATAAGCTGTTCAAGCTCCTCAACAGTAAAATCGAGAATATCAATAAGACTGCGCATTATTTTGCCTCCCCTATCCAGCTTTCGTCTGACGGATTATTTCTGAATGCAATAAGGCGTTTGATGTCGTCTGTTTTGATGTAGCCCTCTTCTGCGGCAACCTCTGCAATAACATCAAAGTTTGTAAGTGAAATATTTTTAACATCTGCGGCTGCAAGGCGGTCAAGACCTTTCTGCATACCGTAAGTAAAAATTGAAACAATGCCCAGAACCTCTGCACCTGCTTCACGAAGAACATTAACAACCTCGATAACGCTTCCGCCTGTTGAGATAAGATCCTCAACAACAACTACTTTCTGTCCTTTTTCCAGCTTGCCCTCAATCTGATTCTGTCTGCCGTGGTCTTTTGCACCAGAGCGAACATAGCCCATAGGCATATTGAGAATGTGAGCTGTGATAGCCGCATGAGCGATACCTGCTGTTGATGTTCCCATAAGAACCTCTGCTTCGGGATAATTCTCTTTAATAAGCTTTGCAAGTCCGTTTTCAACATCTGTGCGAACCTCGGGAGCTGTGAGTGTCAGTCTGTTATCGCAATAAACGGGGCTTTTGATTCCGCTTGCCCATGTGAAAGGCTCCTCGGGGCGGAAGAAAACTGCTTTGATTTTAAGTAAATCTTTTGCTATCAATTTTTCCATAAATATTCTCCTTAATCAACAAATTCTCTGATACATCTTTCATATGCCGCAACAGGGTCAGCCGCCGCTGTGATAGGTCTGCCAACTACAATGTAGTCAGAACCAATCTCTTTTGCCTGTGCGGGGGTCATAACTCTCTTCTGATCGCCAACATCGCCATCTGCAAAGCGGACACCCGGGGTGATTGTAAGGAAGTTTTCACCGCAGATTTCGTGAACCTTGCCAGCTTCAAGGGGTGAGCAGACAACACCGTCAAGCCCTGCAAGCTTTGCATTGTGAGCATAGTGCATAACAACCTTGTCGATTGGCTCTTTAATAAGCAGATCATTTTCCATACTTTCCTGATCAGTTGAGGTAAGCTGTGTAACAGCTATAAGAAGCGGTCTTGTGCCATCCTCACGGGTAAGACCCTCAATAGCCGCCTCCATCATGCGGATTGTGCCGCCTGCGTGGAGGTTTGTTATATCAACATCAAGATTTGAAAGAACAGCCATTGATTTTTTGACTGTATTAGGAATATCGTGAAGTTTAAGGTCAAGGAAAATCTTATGACCTCTTTTTTTGATTTCTTTAACTATCTGCGGACCCTCGGCATAAAAAAGCTCCATACCGATTTTTACAAAAGGCTTTCTGCCAGTGAATTTATCAAGAAATTCAAAGGTCTTTTCAGCACTTGCGAAGTCGCAGGCTACGATTACATCTTTTCCCATCAGACTGTTCCTCCTATTATATCTTTTAAATTTTTGATTTCGTATTTATCCATAACCGAGGGCAGAGCCTCAATTATATTTTTGCAGGCAAAGGGGTCAACAAGGTTTGCCGCACCAACCTCAACAGCGGTTGCGCCTGCCAGCATCATTTCAATAACATCCTCTGCCTTTGAAACACCGCCCATACCAACAACGGGGATTTTAACAGCGTTGGCAACCTGATAAACCATTCTCACCGCTACGGGGAAAATTGCAGGGCCAGAGAAACCGCCCATTTTGTTGGCAATAACAGGCTTTCTTGTTTTAAGGTCGATTCGCATACCTAAGAGGGTGTTTATAAGGCTGATGCCGTCTGCACCTGCATCCTCACAAGCCTTTGCAATTGAAACAATATCTGTTACATTTGGTGAAAGCTTGACGATAACAGGCTTTGTGGTAACGGCTTTAACTGCCTTTGTAACCTCTGCCGCCGCTTTTGGGTCTGTGCCGAAGCTCATACCGCCACCGTGAACATTGGGACAGCTTACATTAACCTCAAGCCAGCCAACCTGCTCCTCTTTATCAAGGCGGGCACAGGTGTAAGCATAATCTTCAACAGAAAAACCGCTGACATTTGCCATAACAGGCTTGTTGAAGCACTTTTTGAGCTTCGGAAGCTCGTTATTTATTACTGCGTCAACACCAGGATTTTGAAGTCCAACAGCGTTTATCATGCCCGAGGTACACTCTGCGATTCTTGGTGTGGGGTTGCCGAAACGGCAGTCTTTAGTTGTGCCTTTAAAAGAGAATGTGCCAAGGCAGTTTATATCATAGATTTCTGCAAATTCATAGCCGAAGCCGAATGTTCCCGAAGCAGGAATTACGGGATTATCGAGTTCAATTCCGCAAAGGTTTACGCTCATTTTTCCCATAAGATTTCCTCCTTTTTCATAACGGGGCCGTCTTTGCAGATTCGCTTATAGCCTGTGATTGTTTTGCATGAACAACCCATGCAGGCACCAAATCCGCAGCCCATACGCTCCTCAAAGCTCATCTGACCACTTGTTTTGGCGGTTTTATAAATGGCTTTGAGCATCGGTTCGGGTCCGCAGGTATAAAAATATGTGTAGTTTTCGGGGAGAGCATCTGTTACAAAGCCTTTAACTCCATATGAGCCATCAGCAGTTGCAACGGTTACAGACGCACCGAGAGCTTTAAACTCATCCTCATAAAAGACTTCATCTTTTGTGTTAAAGCCTAAGATTACAGAAACATCCTTGCCCTCTGCTATGAGCTTTTTGCAAAGATTATAAAGTGGCGGAACACCCACACCGCCCCCTAAAAGAAGCGGTTTATCCCCCGAAAGGGTGGTGTCATATCCGTTGCCAAGACCTGTGAGAATGTCAAGGCACTCCCCTGCTTTTAGCTTTGACATATACTCTGTGCCGCCGCCCACAACCTTATAAATGAGTGTGAGTGAATTTTCGCCGTAATCGCAGACGGAAATTGGTCGGCGCAGATAAAAGCCGTTAAGCTCTATATTGACGAACTGCCCAGAGGATGTAATTTCACTTACATCCCCTGCGAGAGTCATTTTGTAAACATTAGCGTTTAAAGGTGTATTTTCTGTGATTTTAAAAATACTTTTTTTCATTTAATTTACCTTTCACAATCAAGAATCAATTGTTGAAATTGTGAGTGTTGTTTCTTCAAGGACATCAAGAAGAACACGAACTGTATCAAGTGAAGTGAAGATTGTTACATTGTTTTCTGTTGCACAGCGACGAATCTGAACGCCATCCTCATAGTGAACACCAGACATAATTGCACGGGTGTTGATAACATAGCTTACATAGCCAGAGCGGATTGAATCAAGAACATCTGTGCTGCCCTCGCTGATTTTGCCTCTGACCTTTGTGCGGATACCGTAATTTTTGAGGTACTCAGCTGTGAGAGATGTTGCTTCAATGTTGAAGCCCATATCGTAGAATCTCTTAATAAGGGGCATTGCTTCAACCTTGTCTTCGTCTGCAAGAGTTACAAGAACTGTACCGTAATTCTGAAGGTTCATGCCTGATGCAACAAGAGCCTTATACATTGCTCTGTGGAGCTTATCGTCATAGCCGATTGCTTCGCCAGTTGACTTCATTTCGGGTGAAAGGTAAGCGTCAAGACCCTTAATCTTATTGAATGAGAATACAGGAACTTTTACATAGTAGCGTTTCTTCTCTTCGGGATAAAGGCAGAAGATGCCCTGCTCTTTAAGGCTCTTGCCGAGGATAACCTCTGTTGCAATATCAGCAAGTGAATAGCCTGTTGACTTTGAAAGGAAAGGAACTGTTCTTGAAGAACGGGGGTTAACCTCGATGATGTAAACATCTTCGTTTTCGTCAACGATGAACTGAATGTTGTAAAGACCCTTGATGCCGATACCGATACCAAGTTTCTTTGCATACTGAAGGATGATGCCCTTAACTTTATCTGAAATTGAGAATGTGGGATAAACACTGATTGAGTCGCCTGAGTGGATACCAGTACGCTCAACAAGCTCCATAATGCCAGGAACGAAAACATCTCTGCCGTCGCAGATTGCGTCAACCTCAACCTCTTTACCCTGAATGTATTTATCAACAAGAACAGGCTTGTCCTCATCAATTTCAACGGCTGTTTTGAGGTAATGACGAAGGTCTTTTTCTTTAGAAACTATCTGCATTGCACGACCGCCGAGAACGAATGAGGGACGAACAAGAACAGGATAGCCGATTTCTTCTGCGGCTTTGATGCCGTCTTCAATATTTGTAACAGCCTTGCCCTTTGGCTGGGGAATGTTGAGAGATGTAAGAACCTTTTCAAAAGCATCTCTGTTTTCTGCTCTTTCAATTGCTTCGCAGTCTGTGCCGATAATCTTAACTCCTCTGTCCATAAGAGGCTGTGCAAGGTTGATAGCTGTCTGTCCGCCTAATGAAGCGATAACGCCCTCAGGCTGTTCAAAATCGATGATAGCCATAACATCTTCGGGAGTAAGAGGCTCGAAATAGAGCTTATCAGCTGTGGTGTAGTCAGTTGAAACAGTTTCGGGGTTGTTGTTGATGATAATTGCTTCGTAGCCTGCACGCTTAATAGTCTGAACAGCATGAACTGTTGAATAGTCAAACTCAACACCCTGACCGATACGGATAGGACCAGCACCGAGAACGATAATCTTCTTTTTATCTGTAAGGCGGGATTCATTCTTAATCTTATCGCTTACAAGGTTGCCGTAGGTTGAATAGAGATATGCAATGTATTTGCCAGTGTGAAGTGTATCAACCATTTTGAAAACAGGAACAATGCCGTTTTCTTTGCGAAGTTTATAAACTTCAACCTCGTCAACACCCCAGAGTGAAGAAATGAATTTATCAGAGAAGCCCATAACCTTTGCGGCTGTGAGTGCCTTAACATCATACTTTTTCTCTTTAAGAGTTGTTTCAAGGTCAACGATTCTCTTCATGCACTCAAGGAACAGCTCTGTAATCATTGTTACTTCGTGGAGCTTTTCGATTGATATGCCTAGGCGGAGAAGCTGTGCAATTGCAAAGATGTTGTCTGCCTTAAACTCTGAAACATAGTCAAGAAGCTCTGCTTCACTCATGCCGTCAAACTTTGCAAGGTAAGTGTGGCAAACACCTGTTTCAAGTGAACGAACTGATTTAAGGAAGCACTCGTCAAGAGTTGTGCCGATACCCATAACCTCGCCTGTTGCTTTCATCTGTGTGCCGAGGGTGTTGGGAGCATCTGCAAATTTATCAAACGGGAATCTTGGGAACTTTGCAACGATATAATCAAGTGAAGGCTCAATAGCTGCTGTGCCGCCTGCAACAGGGATTTCTTCAAGTGCCATACCCATAGCAATTTTTGCAGTTACTCTTGCGATTGGGTAACCGCTTGCCTTTGAAGCAAGAGCAGATGAACGGGAAACACGGGGGTTAACCTCGATAAGGAAATATTCGCTTGAATTGGGGTTAAGAGCGAACTGAACGTTACAACCGCCCTCAATTTTTAACTCACGGATGATTTTAATTGCACTGTCGTTGAGCATCTTTAAATCGTGGTCATTAAGTGAAAGAATGGGAGCAACAACGATTGAGTCGCCTGTGTGAACACCAACGGGGTCAACATTTTCCATTCCGCAGATTGTGATTGCGTGGTCGTTGGAATCACGCATAACCTCGAACTCGATTTCTTTATAGCCTTTAACGCTCTTTTCAATAAGAACCTGATGAACGGGTGAAAGCTTGAATGCGTTTGAGCCGATTTCAACAAGCTCTTTTTCATCATTTGCAAAGCCGCCGCCTGTGCCGCCAAGGGTGAATGCAGGGCGAAGAACTACAGGATAGCCGATTTCTTCAGCAGCCTTTTTTGCTTCCTCAAGGCTGTAAGTAATCTGTGAGGGAATAACGGGTTCGCCGATTGATTCGCACATTTCTTTGAAAAGCTCTCTGTCCTCTGCTCTTTCAATGCTTTCGCTGCTTGTGCCAAGGAGCTTTGTGCCACACTCTTTAAGAACACCTTTCTTTTCAAGCTGCATTGCAAGGTTAAGACCTGTCTGACCGCCGATACCCGGAACAATTGCGTCGGGACGCTCATAACGAAGAATTTTTGCGATATATTCAAGTGTGAGGGGTTCCATATAAACCTTATCTGCAATAGTTGTATCTGTCATAATTGTTGCAGGGTTTGAGTTGCAGAGAATAACCTCGTAGCCTTCTTCTTTAAGTGCAAGGCAAGCCTGTGTGCCTGCGTAGTCAAATTCAGCAGCCTGACCGATAACGATAGGGCCTGAACCGATGATTAAAACTTTTTTGATGTCTGTTCTTTTTGCCATAATAATTCCTCCATTTATATTATTTATGTTTATATACTGGTTTTCCGTCTGCTACAGTGAGCAAACATCTGCCGTAAAGCTCCTCCCCCTCAAAGGGAGTTGCTTTGCCTTTTGAAATAAAATCAGAAGTGTCAACAGTGAATTTTTCGTCTAAATTCCAAACGCAATAATCGTTGCCCATGGGGATATTGAATCGCTTTCTCGGGTTCACTGTGAGCATTTCTATAAGTCTGTCAAGGGTGATTATATTTTCCTTAACGAGCTTGGTGTAAAGAATCGGGAATGCAAGCTCAATGCCCGTTATGCCGAATGCACTGCCTGCAAGACCCTTTGATTTTTCCTCTGCACTGTGGGGTGCGTGGTCGGTGGCTATCATATCAATTGTGCCGTCTTTCACGCCCTCAATCAATGCCAGCTTGTCTTCCATAGAGCGAAGCGGCGGGTTCATTTTAAATCTGCCGTCCTCCTGCAAATCAGCATCTGTCAGCACAAGGTAATGGGGTGCAGTTTCGCAGGTGATGTTCACACCGTCTTTTTTAGCCTGCCTTATAAGCTCCACGCTTTCTTTACAAGAAATGTGGCACACATGGTATGCACAGCCTGTTTCTTTTGCAAGACGGATGTCTCTTTCAATAGGCTTCCACTCGCTTTCAGAGCATATGCCCTTGTGATTGTGCGCTTTTGCGTATTCGCCCTTGTGGATATAACCGCCAAAAAGCAGTGAATTATCTTCGCAATGAGCCGCTATGACCTTGCCGAGCTTTTTGGCTTTTATCATAGCTTCTCTCATCATATTCTCTGACTGAACGCCTTTGCCGTCATCCGAAAAACCAACAGCCAGCTCACTTAACTCTTCCATCGCAGAAAGTTTCTCGCCTTTTTCGCCTACAGTTAATGCACCGTAGGGGTATACATGAATTACAGCATCGCTCTCAATTATTTTTATCTGTTCAAGGATATTTTCTTTACTGTCGGGCACAGGGTTGAGGTTGGGCATTGTGCAAACAGCCGTGTAACCTCCCCTTGCGGCGGCAAGAGAGCCTGTTTTGATGCTCTCTTTATAAAAAAAGCCCGGTTCACGAAAATGCACATGCACATCGCAAAAACCGGGAAAAATAACATTTTGAGAATCTGTATAAATGCTGAGTAAGTCATCATTCAAAGCTGAAACATCAATGGAGGGGCAAAATGATGAAATCGACTGATTTGTGAAAACATTAGCTTTTACCATTCCTGCCATAAACTATCACCTTTCTGAAAAAAAGCCTTGCCGAAAACGGCAAGGCGAACACAACGAAACAAACGGCATAGCCGCTTTAGATTCATATTCTCTTGCCGGTATCCCGTACCGCCTTAAAGATTCTTTCTGCCTATTATAGCACAAAGACTCTTTTTGTCAAGAAGAAATATTCTAATTTTTAATTATGCAAGGGATGCCGCCATAACTGCCTTTATTGTGTGCATACGGTTCTCTGCCTCGTCAAATACGATTGACTGCTCGCTTTCAAACACTTCGTCTGTAACCTCAAGGCAGTCAAGACCGAATTTATCATAAATATCTTTGCCGATTGTTGTTTTTAAATCGTGGAATGCAGGCAGGCAATGCATAAACTTGCACTGTTCACCAGCGTTTTTCATAAGTGCGCTGTTTACCTGATAAGGAAGAAGGTCGTTAATACGCTCTGCCCATACTTCGTCAGGCTCACCCATTGATACCCATACATCTGTATAGATAACATCTGCACCCTTTGTTGCTTCCATTGGGTCCTCAATAAACTGGAGAGTAGCACCGGATTCCTCTGCAATCTTTTCGCACTCAGCCACAAGCTCTGCATCGGGGAAATACTTTTTGGGAGCGCAGGCAACAAAATTCATGCCCATTTTTGCACAGCCAACCATAAGTGAGTTGCCCATATTGTATCTTGCATCGCCCATGTAAACCAGCTTTTTGCCTTTAAGTGAGCCGAAATGCTCTTTTATTGTAAGAAAGTCGGCAAGAATCTGTGTGGGGTGAAATTCGTTTGTAAGACCGTTGAAAACGGGAACACCTGCGTAAGAAGCAAGAGCCTCAACAATCTCCTGTCCGTAGCCTCTGTACTCAATGCCGTCAAACATTCTGCCTAAAACACGGGCAGTGTCGGGAATACTCTCTTTTTTGCCAATCTGTGAACCCTTGGGGTCAAGATAAACAGGGTGCATACCTAAATCTGCGGCGGCAACCTCAAAAGAGCATCTTGTTCTTGTGCTTGTCTTTTCAAAAATAAGTGCAACATTCTTGCCCTCACAAAGCTTATGAGGGATGCCGTTTTTCTTTTTTTCTTTAAGATCAGCCGCTAAATCAAGGTAATATTCAATCTCTTCAGCGGTGAAATCAAGAAGCTTTAAAAAGCTCTTGTTTTTTAAACAAACCATTGTTTTTACTCCTTTCATCATATAAAAGAATACGCAGGTATTATACATCAATACCCGCATATTGTCAATAAATAACTGAATAAGAAATATTCATTATTTTAAATAATTATTCATTTTTATTGAATTATATACAATTTCTCTTTCGTCAAAATGAATTTTGCCCTGTGAAGTTATCTGATAATCCTCATGCCCTTTTCCGCAAAGGATAACGGTATCGCCCTCCTCTGCGATTGAAAGACTAAACTTAATAGCTTTCTTCCTATCCTCAATCACGGCAAAGGGCGCTTCGGTGTTTTCTATTCCTTCGAGAATTTCGTGAATGATTTTATAGGGGTTCTCATTTCGTGGATTATCAGATGTAACCACCAAAAAATCGGCATTTTCGGCACAAATTCTGCCCATTACGCTCCGTTTTGCTCTGTCCCGTTCACCTCCACAGCCAAAAAGGGCAATGACTTTGCCTTTTGTTGTGGCTTTCACCGAAGTGAGCAAATTAAAAATAGCATCTGGCGTGTGGGCATAATCTATCATCACGGTAAAAGGAGTGTCGGTTTTCAGCACCTCTGCCCTGCCCTTTACGCCTTGAAATGTTAAAAGTGCAGAAACGCACCTTTCAACTGGCAAGCCCATCATCACGCAGCAGCCAATGGCGGCAAGGGAATTGCTCACATTATAAAGGCCTGTAATATTCATTCGCACTGAATATTTTTTGTCGTTAAAAACGAGGTAATATGCTGTGTGATTTTTTGAGAAAACGATATTCTTTGCAAAGAAATCTGCACTCGAATTTTTAACGGAATAGGTCATCTGATTTTGGCAAATTCCACTGAAACAGCTGTAATATTTATCGTCAAGATTCAGCACAGCGTTATCTGCATTCTCAAAAAGAAGTACCTTCGCCTTGGCATAGCTTTCCATTGAGCCGTGGTAGTCAAGATGCTCCTGCGTAAGATTTGTGAACACCGCTGTGTTGAAGTGAACACCCCTGCATCTGCCCTGCGAAAGAGCTTGTGAGGACACCTCCATAACGCAGTGGTGAGCATTTTCTTTAATGAAAGTGTCAAAAAGAGCGTACAATTTCACAGGGTCGGGAGTGGTAAAGCCACTGTTTCCGAGGAAATTTTCGCCTGCAAAGTTGCCAACAGTACCGATAAGACCCGACTTTTCTTTGCAAAATTCAACAATATGCTTCACCATAAAAGACACTGTTGTTTTGCCGTTTGTGCCTGTGATGCCTGCAATTTTCAGTTTTTTTGACGGGTTAGAGTAAAAATTATCACAGCAAATTGAAAGAGCAAGTTCAATATCATCCACCACGATATTGCGGTCAAAATCAAGGCTTTTTTCGCTTACAATAACCACCGCACCTTTTTCGACCGCTTCCCCTGCGTGGTAGGCGGAGCTGTGATTTTTGCCGTTCATGCAAAAGAAAGCACAGCCATTCTCTGCAACTCTTGAATCGGTGCAGATTGATGTTATTTCAACATCTGGCAAGAGCGATTTACAATTCACACCCTTAAAAAGTTCAGATAAATTCATAATCACAAAATGATGCAGATAAGTCCACTGCAACCCTCATTGATGACTTTTTCAAGAGTTTCCTGGAGCTTCATGCGTGCGTTGGTTGGCATTCTGTAAAGCTTGTTGTGAAGACCCTCGTTCACAAGTTCGTGCAAGCTCTTGCCGAAAATGTTGGAATCCCAGATTTTTGCAGGGTTCTCTTCAAATTCTTTAAGAAGATACATTACAAGCTCTTCGGATTGGGATTCTGAGCCGACAATCGGTGCAACCTCGGTGGTAATGTTCGCTTTCATAATGTGAATGCTTGGTGCGCTGGCTTTTAACCTTACACCGTATCTGCCGCCCTGACGCATAATTTCAGGCTCTTCAAGGCTCAATTCGTCAATTGTGGGCATCACAATGCCGTAGCCTGTTGCCTCCACCTCGTCAATTGCATTCTTAAAGCGGGCATAGGCTTTCTGCGCTTCGGCAAGCTCACGGACACTTGACATAAGCTGTTCATCATCCGTGATGTCAAGACCTGTTTCATCTGAAAGCACCTTATAAAAAACGCTCTTTTCAATATCTGCACTCAAGGATGCAGAGCCGTCAGCAAGGGAAATTTCATCAATATTGACGCATTTCACAATGTCGCAATCCTCCAGCTCAGCGGCAAAATTATTAACATCACGCACTTTTTTGAGCTTATCGCAGGCGGATTTTATACACTCACGAAGCTTCACACGAATATCGCAATCATCGGGCAGGTTCATCACCCAACCTGGCAGGTCAACCTTAACCTCTTTCACAGGAAATTCATAAAGGACACCCGCGATAATATCCTTAACACCATCACTGTCAAGGGTCATGCAATTAACAGTTTTAACAGGCACACCGTATTTCACAGAAAGCGAAAGGCTCAGAGATTTTGTTTCTTCGCTATCGGGATGTGCACTGTTGAGAAGCACAACAAACGGCTTATTTATCTCTTTAAGCTCATTGATTACACGAAGCTCAGCGTCCTCGTATTCTTCACGGGCAATATCGCTTATACTGCCGTCTGTGGTAACTACAAGTCCGATTGTGGAATGTTCGCTGATAACCTTTTGAGTGCCGACCTCTGCCGCCATATTAAAGGGAATCTCCTTATCAAACCACGGAGTTTTGACCATTCTTGGTTTATCATCCTCAATATAACCCAGTGCGCCCGAAACTATGTAGCCAACGCAATCAATCATTCGCACCCTGAAAAGTGCGTTATCGGGAAGTGAAATTTCAACCGCTTCTTCAGGGATAAACTTAGGCTCTGTTGTCATAATTGTTCTGCCAGATGCAGACTGGGGCAATTCGTCAGTTGCTCTTTCTCGTTTGGCTGAATCGGCAATATTTGGGATAACAAGGGTATCCATAAACTGCTTGATAAAAGTGGATTTGCCTGTTCTGACAGGGCCGACCACGCCGATATAAATATCGCCGCCCGTACGCACGGCAATATCGTTATAAATGTTTGAGCTTGTCATAAACATTCCTCCGTATTCACTCGTTTGTAAATGATATGAGGCTTTGGACGGGTTTATGACTTATAAAAAGAAAAATGGCTATAAGTTTTCACCCATAGCCATTGTGTTGCGAAAAAATTCTTAGAAAAGAAAAAGGATATGAACTAAAACTAATTCATACCCTTATATTTTTCTTTTCGTTCTGCGCTGAAATTGGCAGTTCAAGAGAAATTATTCAGCGGTCTTAACCTCAGCCTCAGGAGCATTCTTCTTAACGCTCTCAATGCCGTTGAGGCAGCCAGCCTTTGCCTTGTAGCCCTCAGATATAGCGATGATTTCGCCATTTCTTGCCTTAAGACGGAAGCGGAACTCGCCAGCTTTATCTGTGTACATTTCAAATTTAGGATGCTTAACTGTTTCAAAGCCTTCAACTGTCTGATCTTCAACTTCGCCAGCGCAGCATGTACGAACGCTCTCTATGCCGTTTTTGCAGGCTGCAAGTGTTGAATAAACCTCTGATGTTGCGATTGTTTCGCCGTTGCCTGCTTTAAGGTCGAATTTAAAGCCTGTTTTTGCCTCTTTAATTACAAATTTTCCCATAATTTGCGCCTTCTTTCAAAAAAATTCAGCAAATAATTTGTTTTTCATTCGCACAAATCATTCTGCATTGTTAATTATAAACTGTTTTTTGTGATAAATCAATAGTTTTCTGTTAAAAAGTGTAAATGGGGATTATTCTGACACTAAATTTATGATGTTTTCAAGAAAAGAATCAAGTTCATCAAGTGTAACTCCGCTTTTTCCTGAAAGTCGTTCATTTTCAATTAGTAAAAGATCATTGTTTAATTCAAGCATCTTATTTGAAACTACATCTGTTGTTGCTTGTTTGCTCAAATTCATAATTATTCCTCAACACTTTCTGAATTATATTTTGAATCTTTGAATTTTGATTCTCTTGTTTCTCGTTCGTGCTTTATTGATTCCATATCAACGCTTTCTGCGCCGCCTTTTTTCCATGTATGGATTATTTCAGGAGCTTCAAAAACTTCGTCAAGCCTTTTTATAAACGGCACTATTTCGCCAAAATCCAGTGCCCTGTGGTCAAAGGCTATGCACAGGGGCATCACCTGACGGATTGCAATTTCTTTTTCTCCGTTATCGTTGACGACAACAACAGGCTTGTCCTGCACAGCTCCAACGGCAATTGCGCACACCTGCGGTGGTACAATCTCAAGCAGGCAGGTAGCTCCTCTCTGCTGGCGGTAGGTTGAGCCGATATTTGAAACTGTGATTGTCCCCTGCTCAATATCACGCTTTGTGAGCCTGTCCTCTTCGGGGGTTTTATAATAATTTCTTTTTGCCTTGCCGGAGAGCGTTTTTACTCTGTGCTTGCCCGTTTTTGAGCCGATAAGTCGATAGACCGTTTGCTTTAATTTGCCGTGCTTCAAGCCTGTGATTGTGTTATCAAGAGAAACCTCCATCATAACCTCGTTAAGGTCTGTTTTTTCAATTCGCCTATTCACATCGGCAATATATTCGGTCATTTCGTCAAGAGTTTTATTCTCAAAATTGTGGAGGTTAATCGTCATCATTTCGCCGTTAGGCAGAACCATTGGCATTGAAATATTTATATCCTCAAAGGTATGGATTGTGCCACGAACCAGCTTTTTATGAAACTTGATATGTGCATTCATTGCGGGGTCGGCTTTCAATCCCTCAACAATCAGCCTTAACATAAGTGTGTTGAAAGTTATTTTTTCATCTGCCGCACAACTTTTGTTAAGCCGTTTGTATTCAAGCATAAATTCCGTAACATCAGGTTCGTAATTATATGTTACATGAGGGATGTTTACCCAGCTTTCGGTGGTCATATTTGCCACGATTTTTCGTTGGATGCCAAAATGTGTTGTACTTGTCTTTTTCATATTATCCCCCTTTGATGTTTTAAATAACTATACATAAATTATAAGTGATGTGCAGTAAAAATTCAACAAACAAATGGAAAAGTTCGATAATTTGTAACAATAAACAAGATTTGTTCAAAAGTTAATCATTATATTAAAATATTTATAATAAATAATGCTGAAATCTGCAAAAAAGAAATGCTGTCATCTGTTATTGAAATACAAAAATTTTTATGATATTCTTATGTATGAACTAAGGTGATTTTTTTGAGAGGTATTTAAGATGAAAAGGATAATTGCAATAATTTTGAGCGTTTTAATGGCTTTAGCTCTCTGCGTCCCTGCATTTGCGGAACAAGGTGGCGTTTGCTATTATGTTGATTCAGCTAACGGAGACGACGGCAACAACGGAACGTCGCCCGAAAGTGCGTGGAAAACAGTCAGAAGAGCATCGGACAATGAATTTAATGCAGGCGATAAGCTTCTTTTAAAGTGCGGTCAGACATTCGGCGGGAATTTTATCCCTAAAGGCAGCGGCAGTGAAAATTCGCCCGTTGTTGTTTCGTCATATGGGGATGGCAACTCCCCTGTTATTCATGCAAACAGCAATGAATTTCTTTTCTTTATAAACAATGTGAGCCACTGGGTTATAGAGAATATCGAATTTACCTCGCAGGGTCTTGGGGCATTTATCTACTCCCTTGGTGATGACGGCATTGACGATATAACCATAAGGAACTGCTATTTTCATGACATTGGAATGTATGAAAACGGAGAGTCAACCTATGCCCTGCTAATTGATAATGACAGCAAGGGGGCAAATGTCAGCAACATTCACCTTGACGCTTTGCGCATAGAAAATGTCAGATGGGGCATACACACAAAAGGGATAAATGCGGAGGACGACAAAAACACATTCGTAAGCCCCGAAGAATCCTATAACAGCAATTATTTTTTTGAAAATATCTATATTAAAAATGCGGAATATGGCGGTATTGTTATTGGCGGAGTGCGCAACGGAACAATAAGAAACTGCCGTGTGCTTGACTGTGCAACTGCACAAGATTCCGCCTACGCTCCCCTTTGGATAAGACATTCTGACGGCATTACCGTGGAATATTGCGAAATTGCAGGCTCAACCAACAAAATTGACGGAATGGCAATTGATTTTGACGGCTGGACAGTAAACAGCACTTACAGATACATTTACTCTCACGATAACACAAGATTTGTAAAGAATTGCGTTTTTGACAACAAAACACGAAATGCAGGGAACACAGTTTGCAACTGTGTTTCGGTCAATGATAATAAGAAAATGAACTGGGGTGCAGTGTGCCTTATCAGCACAAGCAGACCGTCTATTGGAAGAATGGCAGATTTCAGCTTTCACGATAATATAATTGTGAACGGCAAACCGATTTTTTGGCTTTGCACCAAAAATCCAAAGATTGAAAATATAAAATTTATGGGCACAGCCTTTGGCAATCTGATTCAGAGAATGTTTAATTTATTTATTTTCCCGAAAGAGTTCAATTATACTAAGGCTGATAGTGAAGAAATTGAAGCACTGATAAGTGAAATAACAGAAAAGTTGCCGAAATGAAAAATCCCCGCTCGATAAAAATCGGGCGGGGTAAGTTTTATTATTGCATGATTATTAGTTAAGCATTAACTTTATTCGATTTTTTAGAAATTCAACATCATCTCTTCCACCTTTTGAAAGCCATTCAATATGATGTGATTCCAAATACGGCTCACCATTTTTATCATCGAACGGAGCAGTATTTCTGCAAAGCTCACAAATACCATTTGCTCTTTTTTTGGCTTTCTTTGCAACTTCTAAACTGCGTTGATATTTATGTACAGTATATTCTTTCTTTGATATCTCACCTGAGTTAAACTTTTGAAGTAGTTTTTCTGATAAATCTTCAATTATTATTGTTTCTTCTTCGGAGGGTAACCAATTCATAAATTTATCCTCGTGAAGAACCCACATAAATGAATGTGCATCAATAAGTCTTGCCTCTGATTTTAACGAAATACTATTGTTCAATAAAAATTGAATTTCACGCATTATTGCAATAAATGTGTTATAATTTTCCCAACAACAATTATGTGATGTTTTAAAATCAATCCCCAAAGTTTCAAAACTCTTGTCAAAGTTTGTAGGACTAATTGGAAGGAACCGTTCGCTATCTTTTATTAAGAAAAGGAATGAAATTAAATCATATCTTGCGCCAAAGGTATTTATAGCCATTTTAAAAGCTTTTTCTTCATCATTTCCACGATAGATTTCAAACAATACACGTTCAGCATTCTCATCAAAATCTATATGTGAACGATTCAGTCTATTTTTTAAATAGTTTTTCTGATGATAGTCAACAAGATTGCTTGCTTTATCAATAGCATTAATTACATCTTTAGAAATTTTGTCTGTTCCTATCCAAGACTCTTTCCAATCTTTTAATCTCAACTCTTTCTTTGCTTCTTCTGCTATACCCGATTTATATCCTTCTTCTACGCCTAAAAAGCAATTGCTATCGCTAAAGCTAATTACATCGTCTGATGAATAACCTTTTTGTTTATCCTGATCCTTAACGAAATAGAAAAAAAGAGAAAGGTATTTGGAAAATAATGAAATATCTTTTATATAAGTATTTTCTATCAAAAAAAGACCTCACTTTCAGCAGATAGTACTAAATGTAAAAAAGGATGTAACTGAAATCAGTTACATCCACTCGATATGGTTGCGGAGGGAGGATTTGAACCTACGGCCTCCGGGTTATGGGCCCGACGAGCTACCAAGCTGCTCTACTCCGCGATATTAGCTCCTTTGCTCAAGGAGCTTCGTTATTATACAACACTATTATATGTTTGTCAAGGGGTTTTATACATTTTTTTGAAAATTTTTAAAAATTTTCTTCTCCGTACGGTGTTTCCCTTGCGGGGGAAGCATTGCCGAGGGCATTCATTTCCATCCACTGCTCTCTTGAAATAAGAACTTTTCTCGGCTTACTGCCCTCAAAGGGTCCTACTATTCCCCTCTCCTCCAGTGAATCCATTAAGCGTGCCGCTCTTGCGTAGCCTAACTTTAACTTTCGCTGAAGAAGTGTTGTTGATGCCATCTGACTTTCTACAACAACTTCGATTGCCTTTGGCAGCATTTCATCGCCGCCCTCATCGCCGTCATCAGAATCGCCGCCGACAACAACCTTTTTCTTCTCGCCAACCTCTTTTGCGTTCATTTCGATTGCTTCGTTAACAGAATCATCATATGTTGTTTCGCCGTCTTTCTGCGCCTTGATGAAGTTGACTACATTCTCAACCTCGCTGTCTGAAACAAAGCATCCCTGAACACGGACAGGCTTTGACACACCAATTGGTGCATAGAGCATATCACCGTTACCAAGAAGCGTTTCTGCACCCGACTGGTCAATGATTGTTCGTGAATCCACCTGTGATGAAACAGAAAGTGCAATTCGGCTTGGGATATTGCCTTTAATAACGCCTGTGATAACATCAACTGACGGTCTTTGGGTTGCAATAACAAGGTGCATACCTGCGGCACGAGCCATCTGTGCAAGTCGGCAGATTGAATCTTCTACTTCTTTTCTTGCCGCCATCATAAGGTCAGAAAGCTCATCAATGAAAATAACTATCTGTGGCATAAGCTCGCCACCCTCGGCTCTTACCATGCGGTTATAGCCTTTAATATCACGGACATTCTTTTCAGAGAACATTTTATATCGTTTGAGCATCTCTGTAACTGCCCAGCCAAGTGCGCCCGCCGCCTTTTTGGGGTCGGCAACAACGGGAACGAGCAGGTGCGGTATGCCGTTATAAACGGTAAATTCAACCTGTTTCGGGTCAATCATAAGAAGCTTAACCTCATCGGGTGTGGAGTTATAAAGGATGCTGACAATCATTGAATTAAGGCAGACAGATTTACCTGAGCCTGTGGTACCTGCGACAAGAAGATGTGGCATTTTGGCAATATCGCAGATAATTGATTCGCCTGTGATATTCTTACCGATTGCAACGGCAAGCTTGCTCTTTGACACCTGTGTTTCGTATTCGGGGGTCTGAATAATCTCACGAAGTGAAACGGTGGCTCTTGCTTTATTTGGAATTTCGATACCAATTGCGGCTTTGCCGGGGATTGGAGCTTCCATTCTGACACCTGTTGCCGCCATAGCAAGGGCAATATCATCTGAAAGGCTTGTGATTTTGCTGATTTTAACACCGGGGGCAGGCTGAAGCTCATATCTTGTAACAGAGGGGCCTCGGCAGATGCCGATAAGCTTTGCATTAACATCAAAGTTATGTAAGGTTTGCTCAAGGGTCATTGCGTTCTGCTTTAACTCCTGCTCATAATTAAGTGCGCCCGAAAGGTCGGCAACATTAAGACATTCAAGGTTAGGCTTCTGATATGTACGCTCCTGCGGTTCTTCGTTGAGAGGAACGGGAGAAGGTGCAATATGAGGCGGCTGCTGTTGAGGCTGAGGCTGAGGCTTGGGAGGCTCAACAGGCTTTGGCTGAACCTGTGAAACAGTAACATTTTCGTTAGAGAGATTATTAAGACCCATATTCTGAATAATCTGGTCATAGGCGGCTTCTCTTTGCTGATTGCCTGCAAGCTCTTCAATATAAATTGAATCATCAGGGCTTGGCTGATGCTGAGCTTCTTCGGCTCTTGGACCAACACTTGGAATGTTGAACTTGCGTCTGTTTGTATTAAGAGCGGATGTTGGAATTTTTCTTTCTCTGTTTACATTCTGAGGAATATGCTCTGAGGCAAAGCCTTTTGCTTTATGAAACGCTTTTGATGAAGCATTGCCAACATCTTTGAGGTTTTTGCCAGAAACAAAGAGGATAATTGCAGCTTCAATAAAAATAATAAGAATGATTGCACAGCCTTTACCAGCGGCTTTCATTGCAAGTCCGCCAATAAGTGCGCCGAAAGCTCCGCCGCTTTTAAGTGAAACGGTCTCAAATTCATCCCACACATATCTTAACTGCTCGCCCATGTTGCCAGCATCTGATGCTTCTGAAACAAGGTGCAGGAATCCGCTGAAAAGGAACACAATTGAAAGCAGGCTGATTACCCTTGAAGCAACAGACCTTGTGCCTTTATTGGTAACAAGTATATATGCGAAATAAAGCATTAAAAATGGCAGGACAATTGCGTTAAATCCGAAAAAGCCGATATTGATACTATGGAGAATATTCCACAGATTACTGCCCTGCATAACTGTTATAAGAAAAGACAGCACTGCAATGAAGAACAGAGCAACGCCGATTTTTTGATTTCTTGCGGTATTGACTGGACGCTTGCCCTTGGCAGGTGCTTTTGCAGGAGCTTTTGCTGTTTCTGCCTTGGCACTATCTGCTTTCTTGGCAGGCTCTTCTTTTTTTGCAGGTTCCTCTTTTTTAGGTGCAGGGTTTGCCTTTTTAGCGGTTTCAGGTTTTTTTGACGGCTTTTTAGAGGGCTTTCCCGAATTTTGCTTCTCTTTTTTTCTTGCAGCAACAACATCCATGTTGCTTTTGCCCAGCTTTCTTTTTGCCACTTATATTCCTCCTTAGGGATATTTATTCATTCTTCTTTTCGTTTTGTTCTATCATTTCATAGAGCCTGTCCAGTGCATCCGAAAGGCTACCGAGGGAATCAATAAGACCGCCTTCAACGGCTTCTTTGCCCTCTAAAACAGTGCCCACATCCATAACAAGTTCGCCAGTGGCGAGCATCAGCTCTCTGAACTTTTCGGGGGGCATTTTTGAATTATTGCAGACGAAGTTGACGATTCTTTCCTGCATCTGCTGAAAATAATAAAGTGTCTGCGGAACGCCTAAAACAAGTCCGTTCATTCTCACAGGGTGAATTGTCATAGTTGCTGACGGGGTGATGAAAGATTCATCTGCTGAAACAGCAAGTGGAACACCGATTGAATGTCCTCCGCCGAGAACAAGAGAAACGGTTGGCTTTTTCATGCCTGCAATAAGCTCTGCAATGGCAAGGCCTGCCTCAATATCTCCGCCAACAGTGTTGAGAATAATCAGAAGTCCGTCAATGCAATCGCTCTCTTCAACAGCCACAAGCTGAGGTATCATATGCTCATACTTGGTTGTTTTGTTTTGAGATGGCAGAATGTAATGACCCTCAATCTGCCCGATAATCGTCATACAATGGACGAGCTTGCCGTTCCTTTCAACAGTGATTGAACCTGAATCAATAATCTGCTTAAAGGATTCATCTGCAATACTTTGCTCATCTGTTGTTTCATCAGAAAAAGTCGGGTCAGTGCCAACGGTGAAATTCTGCCCGATGCCTAAAGTGTTTCTGTAGCTCATAAAATTACCACCTTTGAAAATTCTCTAATTATAGTATCCAAAGATGGCGAAATTATTATAAGACAACAATCACCCAATATATTGTATATATTATCATTTTTATTAAAAATTATCAATAGATTTTATTGATTTTTTATTGCCGATTTGTTATAATTTGGAGTGAAAATAAGGAGGTCTTTTTTATGATTTTTACAATAGAAAACGATAAAGCAACAGCTGGCATTAAGCAGTATGGTGCTGAGCTTACATCTTTTAAATCAAAGGAAACAGGAACAGAGTATTTGTGGCAGAGCTTCCCCGAAATCTGGTACGGTCAGTCCCCCGTGCTTTTCCCAATTGTCGGCACACTGCTTGACAACAAATATTTTGTTGACGGCAAGGAGTATGAGCTTTTCCGCCACGGCATTGCAAGAAAAAGAGATTTTGAATTAAAAGAGCAGGGCAAGGATTATGTTATCCTTACTCAGAAATACAATGAGGACACACTTAAAGTTTATCCTTTCAAGTATATTCTTGACATTGAATTCAGACTTGAGGGCAACAAGCTGACAGCTACACACACAGTTAAAAACGAAGACGATGGCGATATGTATTTCTCAATCGGCGCACATCCTGGATTCAACTGCAAAATCGGCGACAAGCTCCAGTTTGAATGTGAAGAGGATGATGTTATTAACGAGATGATTGACCCCGAGTCAATTCTTTATGACGAGAAATTCCCCACACCTTTTGATGGCAAAGATATTACAATCACTGAGGATATTTTTGCTAAGGATGCACTTATTCTTTCAAATCTTAAATCAAAGAAATGCACACTTAAAGGCTGCGAGCGTGATGCAGAAATTGAATTCACATTCGGCGATGTTGAGTTCCTTGGTCTTTGGGCAAAGCCAGGTGCACCTTATGTTTGCATTGAGCCTTGGTATGGCATAAACGATTCAAGAGATAAAAAGGCTGACTTCTCACAGAAGAGAGCTATTCAGAAAATCAGCGGTGATGAAGAATTCAGCTTCTCATGGAGTGCAGAAATCAAGCTTAAATAATGAAAAATATTGTTTTTGATATGGGCGGAGTGCTGATAGATTTTAATCCGCAAAGGATGTTAAACGACAACTTTCCGCCTGAGTATCATAGTATAATAAAAGAAAAAGTGTTTCAGAGCATTCACTGGAAAAATATGGACAGAGGAACGGAGTCGGTTGACGAGGCTATCGAAAATATGCTCCCCTCTATCCCCTCTGATGCACGCAATAAAATGAGAGAGCTGATACTTGACCGTGAGGGTCAGATGCCCCCTCTCACAGAGATGACACCGATAATCAAAGCCCTGCATAAGGACGGTTATCGGCTCTTTGTGTTGTCTAACTGCGCTAAGTGGTTTCATGAATTTAAATACACAATTCCAGCTATTGAGCTTTTTGACGGATTTTTAATATCTGCCGATTATGAATTGCTGAAGCCAGAGCGTGAAATTTTTGAACTGTTTTTGAATAAATTTAATCTTTCGGCGGAGGATTGCCTTTTTATTGATGATTCCCCTGCCAACATTGAGGCTGCAAAAAGCTTGGGATTCAAAACCTTTTGCTTTGACACAAGAGATTTTGAGGGGCTTAAAGCATACATAGGCAGGCTCAAAGAGGAGTAAATATGTCCTTTTTTTCACAAAGCTTAAAGAAAACAAGTGAATACCCTGCTTTGGTGAATTACATCAAAAAAGGTCGTGTGCCAATGGGCGCACTTGGTCTTTCGCAGATTCACAAAGCTCATATTATCAGCTCGCTGCTTGGGGATTTTTCGCCACGGCAGGCTGTTGTAATTGTGCCAGACGAAAGTCAGGCAACCCGCCTTTGCAAGGATTTAAAGGCATTCGGGTGCAATGCACTGCTTTACCCTGCGGGCGATATTTCATTAAGAACAAATCAGATAAAATCCCGTGAATACGAGCACAGGCGATTGTCAGTTCTCGGCAAGCTCCTTGACGGCAACGCAGACGCTGTTGTTTTGAGCGTTGAGGCGGCTTTGCAGTTGACTATTCCGCCTGAGGTGCTTTTTCAAAAGAGGATTCACCTTGAAGTCGGCGAGGATGTTGTAATTTCGGAGCTTGTGCAGAAGCTTTTAAGCTCGGGATATTCTTCAACAGAGAATGTTGAGGGAAGCGGTCAGTTTGCTGTCAGAGGCGGAATTGTTGATGTTTTTTCACCCGACAGCGATATGCCTTTCAGAATTGATTTTTGGGGCGATACAATCGACTCAATTTCTTTTTTTGAAACGGACACCCAGAGAAGAGTCAGTCAGATTGAAGAAATCACCATTACACCTGCAAATGAAATCTGCTGCGATAACAAGCGGCTGATTGAGTTAATCGGCAATTTCGCAGACAAGGTTAAAGGCAAGGGCTCGGTTAAGGTGAAAGAATCACTGCGCAAGGATATTGACTCACTTGAAGCAGGCATCAGCCTTTCTTCGCTTGACAGGTATCTACCACTGATTTATGAGGACAGCGCAACGATTTTTGACTATGTTGAAAGACCGCTTCTTTTTATAAGCGAAAGCTTCAGCATTAAAGACAAGGCAAACGCTGTGCTTCAGCTTTTTAATGAGGAATACAGTGCATACCTTGCAGAGGGCGTTGTGTGCAAGGGGCTTGACAGATATGTGCTTTCTTTTGAGGAGCTTCTTGGATTTTACACCGACCTTGGTGCGATTTATCTTGACAACCTTGCAAGGGGCAGTTTTGATATTCCTGTTAAGGAGCTTATAACATTCAATGCCCGTCAGATTTCGCCATGGAACGGCTCACTTTCTGTATTGAAAGACGATTTACAGCCGTTTGTTGGCAAGAAAAACAAAAAAACAACTATCGTTATTGCTTCGGGTACGCCAAAGGCTTCGCAGGCTCTTGCAGATGACCTTAACAAAGACGGCTACCAATGCTCTTACATAGAGAACCCTGCCGAAGAGTTACCCGAGGGAAGCATTACAGTTATGCCTGGTGGATTTTCAACAGGTTTTGAATACCCCACCGCAGGCTTTATGCTCATAACATACGGTGCAAAAGAGGCTCTGCCCGTTAAAAAGAAAACTAAAAAGGTCAACAAAGCCGCTGTTTTCAACTCACTTGAAGAGCTCCACAAGGGCGATTACATTGTTCATGTTTCACACGGTATCGGTATTTTTGACGGCATAACTCAGCTTGAAGCTGACGGAAACATTAAAGATTACATTAAAATAAAATATGATAAAGGCGATGTGCTTTATGTGCCTGTTACACAGCTTGATCAGGTGTCGAAGTACATTGGTCCAAACAGTGAAAGCGGAATGCTCAAGCTTAACAGGCTTGGGGGCAGCGAATGGAACAAAACCCGTTCAAAGGTTCGCTCATCTGTTAAGGATATGGCGAAAGAGCTTATTGAGCTTTATTCAAAGCGTATGAACATGGAGGGACACGCATTCTCCCCTGATATTGATATGCAGAATGACTTTGAGCGCAGATTTGAATTTGACGAAACGGACGACCAGCTCCGTTGTATTCACGAAATCAAAACGGATATGGAAAAACATCACCCCATGGACAGACTTCTTTGCGGTGATGTTGGTTTTGGCAAAACGGAGGTTGCTATCAGAGCGGCATTCAAGTGCGTTGCAGACGGCAAGCAGTGTGCTATTCTTGTGCCCACAACCATTCTTGCACTCCAGCATTTTCAGACTATAAGAAAGCGAATTGAGGGTTTCCCCGTTGAGGCGCAGATGCTCTCACGCTTTGTTTCACCAAAGGAACAGGAAAAAATCAAAGAGGATTTGAAAAAGGGCTATGTTGACATTATTGTCGGCACTCACAGGCTCATTTCAAAGGATGTTAAATTCAGAGATTTAGGTCTTATAATTGTTGACGAGGAGCAGAGATTTGGCGTTGCACAAAAAGAAAAGCTCAAAAGTGCGTACCCCAATGTGGATGTGCTGACACTTTCGGCAACACCTATCCCCCGCACGCTCAATATGGCGATGTCGGGCATCAGAGATATGTCAATTCTTGAAGAAGCTCCGCAGGACAGACACCCTGTTCAGACCTATGTTATTGAGCACGACCCCGAGGTGCTTGCCCTTGCAATGGCAAACGAGCTTCGCCGTGGCGGTCAGGTTTATTACCTGCACAACAGAACGGAAACAATTGCACGAACAGCCGCAAAAATTAAAGAAATGCTCCCCGATGCGAGGGTTGAATATGCCCACGGTCAGATGACGGAGGAAAAGTTAAGCTCCATCTGGCAAAGGCTTATGGAGGGTGAAACGGATATTCTTGTTTGCACCACCATAATTGAAACGGGCGTTGATGTACCGAACGCCAACACTCTTATTGTTGAAAATGCTGACCGCATGGGACTTTCACAGCTTCACCAGTTGAGAGGTCGAGTAGGTCGCTCCACAAGGCGAGCAAGTGCATACTTTACATTTACAAAAGGCAAAGAGTTAACAGAAATTGCCGCAAAGAGATTGACGGCTATCAGAGAATACACAGAGTTTGGCTCGGGATTCAGAATAGCTATGAGAGACCTTGAAATCAGAGGTGCAGGCAACCTTTTAGGCACTCAGCAGCACGGGCATATGGAAGCGGTCGGTTATGACCTTTATATGAAGATGCTCAATCAGGCAGTTGGCGAGGAAAAGGGCGAATTACAGCCTGCCCCCGAAAAGGAATGTCTTATTGACCTGCCCGTTGACGCATATATTCCCTCAGAATACATTCCGAATGTTCCGCACAAAATTGCGATGTACCGCAGAATTGCAGACATACGAAACGAAGAGGATGCAGATGATGTTATTGACGAGCTGATTGACAGATTTGGTGAAATGCCATCAAGCGTGCTTGGACTTATCACAATCTCTCTGCTTCGCAACACTGCAATTTCACAGGGAATTTATGAAATCAACAGAAGCGGCGACACAATCAAGCTATTTATTGAAAGCCTTGATATGTCAAAAATCACCGCCCTTGCGCAGAATATGAAAGGCAGAATCACTGTTTCTGCCGCAGGCAAGCCTCATATTGCTATCAGAATTCATTTGGGCGAGGATCAGCTGACGATTTTGAAAAAGACCCTCGAAATTATGGAAAAGACAGGCAGGGCGACCAAATGATAAGAAAAGTTACCGCTGACGATAAAGAAATTTATCTTGAAATGACAGAAGTTTTTTACAACAGCGATGCTGTGCTACATCCCGTTCCCCCAGAAAACAGACTTGCCATGTGGGATGAGCTGATGAAAAGCAACCGCTACGGCGAATGTTTCATTTATGAAGAAAACGGTGAAGTAAAAGGTTATATGCTTCTTGCTTACACATTTTCGCAGGAGGCTGGCGGTATGGTCTGCTGGATAGAAGAACTTTATGTTAAAGAAAAATATAGAAATAAAGGCATCGGCAAGCAATTTTTTGAATTTATCAAAAAAGAAATTGAGCCGAAATGCAAAAGAATACGCCTTGAAGTTGAAGATTACAACATCGGCGCAAAAAGGCTGTATTCATCACTTGGTTTTGAAATGCTCCCTTACGAGCAGATGATAAAAGAATTATAATAAGACAGCTGTCTATGAAAGGAAAGTGCGTAATGCCATACACAGTTAAACCACACTTAACACGAAAGATAACCGTTTTATCAAAGAATGACCCATCCATCCCGAAAGAACTTCTTGAGGCAAAGAGCATTGCTCCCGACCTTAAGGGATTCCCGTATCCCCTGCCCTCAAAAAAGAGTGAATACACTTGCTTTGCAGAGGGTGATAAGGGCATAATATGGTACGGTGCAGAAACAGGTCTTACAAGATATGACCCCAACGCCGAAACAGACGAAGACAAGGTTATGTATTTCAGCGCAACAAGACACCTTGGCGAACCTAAGGTTGACGCTATTCTCCCCGAGGGCGACAATATCTGGGTGCTTACAGGCGAATATGTTTCATACATTCAGATGGTTATGCTCACAGGTCAGGAAAGAGCTGAGCTTCTTTTAGAGGAAACAAACAAATATGTTAAACGCCGTGGCATGGTAAGCCAGCGTCATATGCAGGTACCCCGTGATTTCAGCACAATGTATCCTCATGCTTCAAGCGACAATGACGGAACATTCACCGCAGGTCATGCGGCAGGTGAAGTTTTCCATTACGCTGTGCTTAAAAAAGAGCTTGGCGAGGAACATCCCAAAACAAAAGCGGCTTTTAAAGATGCTGTTGAAGGTGTTGAAGCCTGCCTGCTTCTTACATATATTCACGGCAGACCCGAGGGATTTATTTCACGCTCATACCATGTAACAGGTGAACCTGTGCCCGATGACGGATTCTTTTATAAGCGCAACGGCGATTACGCTACCTGCGTTGAAACAACCGCTTCTATCAGAACAGGCAGAAACAATGAAAAAGTTCCCTGCAATTATCCGATTCCCGAAAGACTTCGCCATCTGCTGACAGACTATGGCTACACAGAGGACGATGTTACATACAAGGCAGACACAAGCAGTGATGAGGTTTCTAACCACTTTATGCTTATGGTAGTGGCTCACGATATTCTTGGCGAAGTTGACCCCGAGCTTGATGAAATTATTAAGGATGCCGCAAGAAGAACTTCACTTCACATTATCAACGGCGGTTATGAATTCCTTGAACATTCCGGCAAGCCAACCACATGGGCAAAGTGGAGCAAGCGTTATTTTGAAAATGACCCAACAGGCTATGTTGACGCTCCCCTTAACAGTGCAGAGCTTCTCTTTTATCTTAAAGCCACAATGCACATCACAGGCGAAGAGGGATTATGGAAAGAGCAGTATGACAAGCTTATTGCAGACGGTTACGCTGACCTTGCCACAAAGCATTTTGACAGATTCTATCAGGGCGCAATAAGAGAGAAATGCGCTCCCGAAGAGGATTTGATGTATGGCGATAATATGCTCGCAACAGTTACATTCTGGATGCTTTGCACACTTGAAAAAGACCCTGTACTTTTAGAGAAATACCGCAAAGGCTACAAGTCATGGGCAGGCTCACTTTTAAGAGAGCACACACCAGGCTATGAATTCCCCTACCTTGCCGCTATGCCCGATGAAGAAATTGATGTTAAGAGCTGTGTTCAGTGGTTCAACAGATTTGAGTCATCAAGATATGGTGCAAACATCAACCTTTACCGCCACGATACACCGATTAAAGACAAGAGAACTGAGGATGATGAGCAGGCAAACGAGATTTCTTTAAGACTTCCACCTGACGAGCTTCCCATCAACAAATATGACAGAAATCCATACGACATCCGCCCGGGCGTATATTGCCCCTCCACCCTTGTTGAGGGATGCTATGTTTACACATTTGCATACTGGCTTGGCAGATACTATGGAATTATTGACGAGGAGGGCTGAGAAATGAGCAAAATTGCAATTGTAACAAAAAAATGCCCCGAATATCTCAAGGGCGTAATTGAAAAAATGCAGAAGTGCGATTCATTTAAGGTCAACGGACTTAAAGCAGGCGAGCTTGCTGAAATCGAAAAAGAGAATCCCGAAATTTTTGCACAGATTAAGGATTATGTAGTTGCAGGCAGATGGTATCCCTTTGCAGGACTTTGGCAGGATGAAAAAGACGAAATCAATGACGAAAGACTTGCAAGAGAGATTCTTTACTCTTGCCGTTGGCTTTATGAGAAATTCGGCATTTATTTCCGTGTTTTCTTTGGCAAAAATATTTGCAGTGCCAACTTTTCACAGACAGTTTATAACGGCAGATTTGACGGCGCAGTGCTTGAAAATGAAAACGAAAGCTATTGGCTTGACGGCAAAGATAAATTCAGACTTTTTATTATGGAAAAGGGCGACACTGTTGACGCTATTGACGCAGACGAAGCCTCAGAGTATGAAACATACGGCGAAATGCACCATAGAATGATGTCAAACCCTCTTGATTTAAAGGCAGTGGAGCTTGAAAAGGCTGAAACTCCCCTTTCTGAGGCTGAAAAAGCTGTGCTTGTTGCAGAGAAAGCATCTGCACAGGCTGGCGAAAACAAGGCGGAGGAAATTAAAAATTGCTGGTTTATGATATTTGACGGCAGAGATTGCTGTGCAACCAAAAAGGCTAAAGAGATTTTTGACGGCAGTGAGTGCGCTGACATTGTGAAAGTAAACAATGACGCTGTTAAGGTGAGCGTTTATAAATTCAGCGAGGACGAAAGCAGTATGGTTATCAGACTTAAAGAAACCGCTGGCAAGGATGCGCAGATTTCTGTTATGTGTGATGAGATTGATGCAGGCTTCCGCTGTGAAATCGGGCCATTTGAAACAGCCACATACAAAATTGACAAAGAGGGATATGTAAAAGAAACATTCCTTTATGAATAAAAAAACGGTGTCTGCTTTATGCAGGCACCGAAATTCAGACAAAAAATAAGCCACAGAAAAATCTGCGGCTGGAGCTGCTAACCGGAATTGAACCGGTGACCTCATCCTTACCAAGGATGCGCTCTACCGACTGAGCCATAGCAGCACTGCAAGGGTTATAATACCATAATATATTAAAAAAGTCAAGCGAATTTTTATAAAACTTCATTTTTTTGAAAAGGAGGAAGTTTATGCTTATTACAATCGACATCGGCAACACAAATATTTCACTTGGAATATTTGACGGCGACAAAAAGAGCTTCACCGCACGACTTGCAACACAGCGTGAAAGGACAATTGACCAGTATGCCGCCGAGCTGCTGATTATTTTTTCACTTAATAAAATTGATTCAACTGCCATTGACGGCTCAATTATAAGCAGTGTTGTGCCTGAGCTGACAAACACAATATCGGGTGCAATTGAGAAGGTTACAGGGTGCGAGAGTATGATTCTTTCGCCAGGGATTAAAACGGGACTTAAAATCGTAACGGACTGCCACTCACAGGTGGGAGCAGATCTTGTTGCGGCAAGCGTTGGCGCAATTGCGAAGTACCCTCTCCCCTGCCTTGTGGTTGACCTTGGCACTGCAACAAAAATTATTCTTATTGATGAAAGCGGTACATTCAGAGGATGCACAATTTCAGCAGGCGTTAAGATTTCACTTGACGCACTTTCGCAGAAAACATCACAGCTTCCTGCAATCAGCCTTAAAACACCCTCAACTGCAATTGGCACAAACACAACCGATTGTATGCTTGCAGGCACTGTGCTTGGCACTGCGGCAATGCTTGACGGACTTTGTGAAAGAATGGAAAAAGAATTTGGCAGTGAAATTAAAACAACTGTTGCAACAGGCGGATATTCACAGGAAATCATCAAAAGCTGTTACCGTGATATGATTTATGACAAAGACATTCTGCTTGACGGATTGAAAGTTATTTATAATAAAAACAAGCACTGATTCTGTCTATATTATGCGCTGTATCCGAAAGGAGCAGTAGCAAGGAGGAATAAAAATGAATAAGAAAACAAGCACAAAGAAGAACAGCACAGTTATGCTGGCTGTATCTTCGGTCTTAGCGGCAATTATTGTTGTGATGACATTCACACCGCTTGGGTATCTGAACATCGGAATTGTTGAAATCACATTTCTGACCATACCTGTTGCGGTGGGCGCAATAGTCTGCGGCCCTGCCTGCGGAGCATTCCTTGGTGCAGTTTTTGGCATCACAAGCTTTATGCAATGCTTTGGCATCGGCAGACCCTCACCATTCGGGGCGGCACTTCTTTCAATCAACCCCGTTGCAACAGGGATACTTTGCATTGTGCCGAGGGTGCTGGCAGGTCTATTGGCGGCACTTGTGTTTATGGCATTCAGGGGAAAGCACAAAAACATCTCTTACGCACTGACATCTTTAAGCACAGGATTTTTTAACACGCTGTTTTTTGTTGCCTGCCTTTTAGGACTTTTTGGCACAGACAAGCTCTCAACACTTGGACTTGGGGACAGCATTGTAAAGATTATTGCCACACTTGTTACTGTTAACGCAGTGATTGAATGGGCAGTTTGCCTTGTAATCGGTCTTGCAATAAGCAAAGCGCTTGACGCAGTTATTAAACAGAAAAGATAATTAGATAGAAGTAACCGCTGGTTTTCGCCAGCGGTTATGTTTTTTAGATAGTATTGTTTGTTATGAATATAATCGGGTGCGGGTGTCCCGCCCAAAATTATTCATTATTCAGTATTCGTTATTCATTTGATATGTGGTTTGCCACATAGAGTTTACATTGGCAGGTAAACTGTTGCTTTGAACAGGTCGCCATCGATATTAAGCTCCAGCTTGCCGTTCTGGAGGGTGCAAAGCTCTTTTGCAATTGAAAGACCTAAGCCGTTGCCCTCTTCCTCACCTCTTGAAGCATCACCTCTGACGAAGCGTTCTGTCAGCTCCTCGGGTGAAATATCAAGGGGTTCTTTTGATGTATTTTTGATTTCAAATATACCGAAACCATCCGCCTCTTTAAGTGAAACATATACCCTTGTGTTGGGGGCGGAATATTTCTTGGCATTTGAAAGGAGATTTTCAATAACTCTGTAGGTCTGCTGACCGTCTGCAAAAACTGTTACATTATCGCAGTTTTCGTTAAATCTCAAATCAAGATTTCGGCTTTCAAATTCGGGAGAATATTCCACAATGCTCTGAATTACAAGCTCTTTAAGATTGAAGCGGACAGGGTTCAGCTTGACATTGCCAGCAGAAACCTTGGAGGCTTCAATGAGATTTTCAATAAGCACCTTGAGATTTGCAGATTTTTCATCAATTATGCCGATATATTTCTTTGCTTCCTCGCTGTCTGTTTCGCTGTTTTTGAGCAAATCAACATATGAAATGATTGAAGTGAGGGGAGTTTTTAAATCATGAGAAACATTTGTGATAAGCTCTGTTTTGGTGCGTTCATTTTTAACGGCTTTATTAACCGCTTCTGCAAGCTCATCATTAGAAATTTTAAGGCTGTCATTGAGGATTTTTAGTGAATCGTGAACATTTTCACTGCCAAAATCAACGCTTTCTCTCTTTTCAGAGGCATCAACAACCTTATCAAGATTTTCTACATATTTTTTGAGGAAAACAAGTGCGGTGATACCTGCGGCTGTGGTGAAAACTGACACAATTAAGCCTGCTAAAAATTCATCTGTTACAATGATAGCGGCAGCTACAAGGATCGGGTCAAGGATTGCAAGAATACCAAAAATGACAAGTGTTTTTTTGGTGAAATATTTTGGCTTATACTTTAAATCGTGCTTTCTGATGATATTCACGAAGAATTTTAAGATTTTTTTGATAAAATTCCAGATAAAAACAAGAACTTTCACAACAAAAAAGTTACGGAAATATTTTCTGTCAGATTTCACTGTTCTGACTACGCTTGTGAGCCACTCAACAAACACTGCCCACAAAGCGGTAAGACCGAGGGCAACAATCATTAAGCCATCCTCATGGAGGATTGTTCTGCCTCTTTCTGTTGTCTGAATGTAATAATCCTTAAAAAGAATGAACTCTTCAACAAAATCTATCAGCAGTAAGCCACCTGCAATGATAGCTGCAACGGAAAGTGCAAGGTGAATATCCCCTGGGAGCTTATCAATAAACGCAGGTGTTATGCCGTCAACACCTTTTTTATGACCTGCAAGGAGCAAAAGAATTACAAGTGCCGCAACAGAAATTACAAAGAAAACGGCGGCTTTAATCATATATGGCTTGATTGAATAGTTAATTGACTGAAATCTTTCACAATAATCGGTGATAATATCACTGCCAGTCAGTTGGTCTTCATTGACAATATATGCTTTGAACTCGGTGCATTTTTTGAAATGATCTTTAAGATAGCGTGTTGCGTTTGAACCGCTTAAATAATTCGGAACGCCTGACGCTTTTGCAACATCTTTATTTTTTATGCAATAGAATTGATAATCCTGTGCAATATCGCTTTTCTGCTCGGCTTCTGTCATATTTGTAATGACATTATCCTTGGTTTTGATGTAATATTTTATGTTTTCAAGCTTTGAAACACGCTCTTTAGCTTCTGAAAATCTTTCTTTATAATTATCAAAGGTATCATAATATGCGTTATCAGCGTACTCTTCTATCTGCTTCTTTGCTCCGCTGACAGAAATGTTGTAATCAAAATAATAGCCATAGTTATTCAGTTTTTTAAAGCGACACTCAAACTCCTGAGCAAAGGCTTCACTTCTGACAAGATTATCGTATTTGAGAAACTCCTCGCCCTCTGCGTAATTGAGGACCTTGCGGGCAACCCTTACGCTTGCGTGGTCGTATGGGTCGATAGCATACTCACGCTCATCCATTGGAGTGTCGGGAATTGAATCAATATAGCCCTCTGTTAAGCCGTTGGCATTATCGGGGTCGTAGGATTCGTTTTGATTCGCAACATATGTAAGCTCTTCACGGATAATCTGAATTTTGTTATCTTTATATTTCTGAAGATTTTCTTCAATTTCTGCTTCTTTGATTTTTTGAAGCTCTTTTTCTTTTTCGCTGATGCTTTCGCCTGTGAGAGTTTGCATATCTGCAAGAGCGTAGCTGAAAACTTCTTTTGCTTTCTCTGAATCATAGAAGCTTTTGCCGCCGTCAAATGCGTCATAAGGGTTTAAAAATTCAAGTGGACGAACTGCATAAAGTGCATTAAATGCAAAAAGTCCGAATGTTAAAACGCTTAAAACAAGGCAAAGTGCCTTTATCCACAAAGAATATTTTACTGAATTATTGTTCATATTTTTACCTCCTCGACTGAATCAGAATTTCTCGATTTTGTAACCAAGTCCGTAGATAACCTTTAGATATTTGGGGTCTTTGGGGTTGATTTCGATTTTGCTTCTGATGTTTTTAATATGCACCGTGATTACCCTTTCAATGCCGTACGCAGGTTCGCCCCACACAGCCTCATAAATCTGTGAGCTTGAAAGCACCCTGCCTGCATTCTCTAAAAGAAACTGAAGTATACCGAACTCACGGGCGGTGAAGTGAACCAAAGTGCCGTCAACAGTAACCTCTTTTGTGTCTTTATCAAGGACGATACCGCCATTGACAAGCTGACTTTCTTTAACTGTGAGGTTGCCGAGGTAGGCATATCGCCTTATCTGCGATTTCACCCTCGCCATAAGCTCCAGCGGATTAAACGGCTTCGTTACATAATCGTCTGCACCAAAATCAAGACCAATGATTTTATCGGTGTCTTCACTCTTGGCAGAGAGCATAATTATGGGGAAATTATGCTTTTCACGAAGCCTGCCAGCGGTCATAAGTCCGTCCATTTTTGGCATCATAATATCAAGAATCATGCAGTGAATTTCGTTATTCTCTGCTTTTTCGATAGCATCAATGCCGTCATATGCTTTGATGACATCATAGCCGTTATGCTTTAAGTAGATTTCTATGGAATCCACAATGGCGGTGTCATCATCACAAACAAGAACACGATACATAAGAAATGCCCCTTTCTTTGATTGTTGACCTTATTGTAAAATATGAAAACAAAGGTACAACAAAGGAAATGTAAAGAAATTATAAAGATTTTCGGCAAAGTAAAGACAAGCACAAGTGAGGAGGATAGTCAAGTCTTGTTTTTTACCTCTGAAATGTGAATGATAAATTGCTTTGACACAATGAAAGCCTGCCAAATAGAAATATTATAATAGTCCAACGGGGCAACTCATCAGATGAATGAGTGCCCCGATTTTTTATTTTATTATTTTAAAAATTATGTAAAGAACGCCATAGACCACTGGCTGATGCGCCATATAAATCCAAAATGAATTTCTGCCAATTGTGGTGAAAATTTCTTTTGTCGGCTCGGTTTTTACCCATTTATCCACAATTCCGTTTCTCTTGAGGAATTTGAAGAAGAAATAACCTGCAAAAAAGAGGAAAATCCACGGAATCAGCGGGAAGTAATCACTTGATTTGAAGCCGTCAAACTTAAAGCCGAAAAATGTGGTTATGTAGTTTTTATAAAGTAATGCGGGCAGTCGGTAAAAGACTTTATCGCCAAAGCCGATGTAGCCTCTCGGCACTTTTTTGAGAAGAAGAAAAGCCGCAAAATTGATGATGAACATTGGGAACGGTGGCATTTCTTTAATCAGCGGGTCAAGGAGCGTGCAGATAAGCATACACGAACCGATAAGGGTTAGCACACCGAAAATAATAACATCCTCGGGCATGGCAACCATTGTTACAAGGGTTATGACCACACCGCCAACAAACACAAGAAGTCCACGGCTCAGATGCTTTTTACCGAAGTTCCAGCAAAACCCCGAAAGGAAAATGAAAAGCCAGCAAATACTCTGCTGCCAAATATAGGCATAATCTGACTTAAACCACGGTGCATCAACACCGAAGATATAGACTAAATCCCACATGGTGTGGTAAGCAATCATACTGACAACGCAGATGCCACGGAGGGCATCAATAAATGCGTAGCGTTTTGACTTTTGCTTTTTAACTGCCTGTTTTTCCTGCGGTTTTTTGATTTCTGCGGTTTTACTCATAAATTCACCTCATAAGGTTTATTGCAATTTCATAAACTACGGGACCTAAAAGTGCGGGGAGCAGGTTGCCGACCTTGAATTTTTTGCCTGCAATGAAGTTGACACCAATGCAGAAAATCAAAACAGAGCCTACAAGTGAAAGATTTGAAACGAGCAAATCGCTCATATAAGGAGCTATCAGACCTGCACCGAGGGTGATTAAGCCCTGATAAATGCCAAGAGGAATTATTGAGAAAAGAGTGCCGATTCCCATGGTTGAGGAAAGAATTGTGATAAAGAAAAAGTCAAGTGATGATTTTATAAAGAGAGTTTCGTGGCTTCCTGTTAAGCCATCCTGCAACGAACCCATAATTGCCATTGCACCAATGCAGATAACAAGTGTGGCATCCACAAAGCCATCAACAAAGCGGTTGTCGCCCTCTGCCTTAACTTTCTTTTTAAGCCATACACCAACGCTTTCAAGCTTATCTTCAATAGCGAGCAGTTCGCCTAAAAGTCCGCCAACAACAAGGGAGATGAAAAGAAGCATACTGCCCTGCGTTGAAAGCCTGCCATTTTCGCCAACCTGAAGCATTTCAGCAAGTGTACCGCCTGCACCGATAAAAATTGTGGCTACACCAAGTGCAGTTTTAACCATATTCTGATATTTTTCTTTGATTCCGCCTTTAAAAAGCAGACCTAACAATGATGCAACCGCAACAGCCGCAACATTGACAATTGTTCCTAAACCTTTCATATATCGCCTTTCTTATTACTGTGCCTCAACGATTTCAAGACCTGAATTAACAGGCTGGCACAGATAAGTTTCTTTGTAATCTTTTTTAAGTGTTTCGTATGCCTTAACTGCATCGCTTTCATTTGTGAAAACACCGTAGCAGGTAGGACCTGAGCCGCTCATGCAAGCGCAAAGAGCGTTATTATCATACATCACAGATTTAATAGGCACTCTCTGCGGTACTTCAATAAGCTGCTCAAAAACATTACCTGCCTTTGAGCAAACGCCCTCAAAATCGCCATTGGCGGCATAATAGAGCATTGAGCAGGTGTCAAGATGGCGGACACCGTGCTTGTCAAACTCCGAAAATGCTTTGCCAGTTGCAACGCCTACCTTTGGCTTTGCAAGGACTATCCAGCAATTTTTTAAATCGGGCAAAGGTGAAAGAACATCACCGATATTCATAGCCGCTCTTGTTCCGCCAGTAAGGCAGAATGGAATATCTGCGCCGATTTTTGCACCAATTGCACAAAGCTCTTTTTCAGAAAGTCCTGTTTTATAAATCTCGTTAAGAGCCTTAATTACCGCCGCACCGTCTGCACTCCCCCCTGCAAGACCTGCTTCAAAGGGAATTGCCTTTTCAAGGTGGATGGAGATATTTCTATCCTCAATGCCTGCGGCATTAAAAAATGCACTGGCGGCTTTATAGGCGATATTTGCCTCATTACAAGGGATTCTCGGCTCTGTTGAGGAAAGAGTGATACCGCCAGAATTTGTTTTTTTGACAGTGATTGTATCATAAAGGCTGACGGACTGCATTATCATAAACAGGCTGTGATAGCCGTTTTCGAGCCTTGCAAGAATATCAAGCATAAGGTTGATTTTTGCCGCCGCTTTAATTTTAATTTTCATTAGTATTCCCCTTTTCATAGTTGTCATTGCTTTCAAGAAGCTTTTTAAGCTGAGAAGCAAAATGCTCGTCCTGCTCCGGCTTTCGCTTTGATGGACCTTTAAGCCTGCCGCCTGCCATTCTCACCTTTTTTGAAACATATCTTGAAAAAAGAAGCTCGTCTATGTTTTTATCGGTATAGATAAGTCCGTTTTGATTGATGGGGACAGCACCTCTGGCAAGGCACATTGCCGCAAGTCCGTAATCCTGAGTTACGGCAATATCGCCCTTTGAAAGCATATTGACAAGTCTGAAATCTACGCTATCTGCACCTTTTTCAACAATAACGGTTTTAACTCCGTCTTTATTAAAAATGTGTGCAGTGTCGCATATTATAATACATTCTTTTTTATATTGCTTTGACAGGCTGACGGTTAAATCCACCACAGGGCAACCGTCAGCATCAATTAAAACTTTCATAATTAGTGCTTAAAGCAGTTGTTATATTGTTTTACCCACATATTAACAGCCTTTTTGTTATATGATTTGGGCATTGCTGATGTAACAGCCGCAGCGGCACTAAGCTCCTTAACGCAACGAAGAACCTTTTTAAGCACAACGGGGTTATTTTTAAGACCAACAAGCTTTTTCTTGATGCTCTCTTTAGTTACACCGCCAAGGATTGCGCCGATATTTGTGGAATCTGCACCGATTGTCATATCGTCTGCATTGAGGATTCCGCTATCAAAAATATAATCAAGCTCATCACTGTAAAGGCGGGTAAGAAGAAGCTTAACGCAGGCAAGAGGAGCAAAGCCGTTGCCAAGCTCTTTGAAATACTTTCTCTGATATTTCCAGAGGATGTCTGCTGAATAAGAATCTGTTGTATCTTCAATAATTGTTTCTGCAAGCATTTTTGATGCTTTAAGGCAGTTTGCGATACCTGAACCAATAACAGGAACTGTCATAAATGCACTATCGCCAATTGCGGCATAGCCGTCTGCAACCATAACGCCAAGGGGCTGACGAACGGGGATATTAACGAACTGACCGCCTCTTACAAGCTCTGTGCCAAGGTGGGGGTTACTTTCACGAAGATATTTAAGAGCGTCCTCAACATCTTCCATTGAAAGAGGAGTGAATCTGCCGATAAGAACATCGGTGTGCTCTTCCTCAGCAGCAACCCAGTAAATGCCCATCTGATTCTGATGGAGAAGAAGAAGCTTGAATTTATCTTCATCGCACTCTGCTGTTTTATTGAAGAATCCACGATAAACATAGAACTGCTCATAAGGCTGAACGCTGCTCTGAATACCAAGATGCTCAGGAAGATTGCGTCTGATAATAGAATTCATACCAGCGGCATCAATAACGAGGTCAGCATAAAAAGTGCCTTTATCTGTTTTGATACCTGCAACACGGCTGCCAAGCATAACAGGATAGAGAATATCTGTTTCATACTCAAACTTAACACCGCACTGCTCTGCATATGTAATGATGTGGTTATAGATTTCTTTTCTTTCCATCTGAATTTCAAGCTGATCCTGCGGAACATGCTGACGCAGACCAACATTCATATTGGGGGAATAGAAAGTCATATCGTTTTTGAATTTATATTTATCCTCAGCAGGCATTTCCATACCTGCGGCAAAAAGTCCTTTTTTATCAAAAATATCGGTCCAGTCATAACCCATATCTTCTCTTTTGCGTTTTTCATAAACGGTTACATCGTATCCGTTCTTTGCAAGAAGTGCACCTGCTGCAATTCCGCCATGGCCGCCGCCAGCTACTATAATTTTTTTGCCCATAATTATTCTCCTTTATTTAATAGAATTTAGGTAATCAAGCCATTGGCTTGTTATAGCTTTAACATCGTTTGTTTTGAGAATTTCTCTGCCATTCATAGAAAGCTTCTTTGAAAGCTCGGGATTATTTAAAACAGATTTAACTGCATCGCTGATTTTGTGGGCATCACCAACTGGAACAAGCAAACCGTTTACTCCGTCTGTAATAAGCTCCTCGGGACCCATTTTGCACCTTGTTGAAACACATGGTGTTCCCACCGCCATAGCCTCCATAAGCACATTGGGCATACCCTCATAATCTGACGAAAGAACGAAAACAGAGCCGTTTGCCACATGGCGAAGAGCGTTTTTATCTGTGCCTGCAAGGTTGATTTTATGGCTTAAAGAAAGTGAATCAATCTGACGCTGGAGCTTTTCTCTATCCTCCCCCTCGCCAAAAATGGTGAGAGTGTAATCGGGAAAATCTTTTTCTATAAGTGAGAAAGCTTCGATTAAATCTGAAAATCTCTTTTGAGCGGATAATCTACCGACACCGTAGATTATTTTTTTTCGTGTGGTGGCAGGCTCAATTTCTTTAACAAGTGGATTAAAAACAGCGTTTTGAATAACTGTTCCCTTTTTTCTGACAGATTTTGCATAATACGCTGATGAAGCCTCTGTCTGAAAAACAAAACCATCAAGGAAAAGTGCGCTGAATTTTTTTAAAGTGGCATTGATAATATCTGCCTTGTATTTGTATGGGTTATTACGCTCAGTGCCAACAGCTTTTGTTTTGGTGAAAGCGGTGGAAATAAGACCGTAAAGATTCATTGTGGTGCTCATACAAATAAGAACATCCAAATTACGTGAAACAATGCTTTTTCTGATTTCTGCACCACGCTTAATGCAGTCAACAGCTCTTTTAAGTGAAGCGGATTTTTTAATATCCGTAAGCTCCATATTATAGACGCTGACATTTTTGTTAAGAGGATAGAAGCTTTCACCAGAATCAAAGGTGATGATTTCAACATCCTCTCCCATATCAGAAAGCTCATTTGCAATAGCACAGGTGGCACGCTCTGCACCACCTGAGCTAAGGCATTGAATTAAAAATCCGATTCTCATATATATTCCTTATTTCTGAAAATATTTGTTTTTTCAAGAACTCTGCACAAAGGCAAGCCTAAAACAAAGCAAACTATTGCTTCGCCCAGTGCAACAGTGAGGGCATTGATAAAAAATATGCCCCAAGTGAAGCCGCCCTGATTCATTATCGCAATTGAAAGACCAACTGCAACGGCATTGAAAATAACAGGGAAAACGGCGGAAAGTACAGGTAAATTTTTAATGCGTACATTTCGCATCATTCTTGTGAAAATTGCCGCAAGGAGCGTTGCAAGTGTGCCGAGCACAACATCAATCACACCGTAGGGGCTGGCAAGATTTGAAATGAGGCAGCCGACCGCAAGACCCGGAACAGCCGCAGGGGTAAGCACAGGAAGCAAGGTTAACGCTTCTGACACCCTTAACTGACTGCCTGAAAATGAAAGTGGCTGCAAAAACAATGTGAGCACAGCGTAAAAGGCAGCGATGACTGCCGCCTGTGCAACATAGGCGGTTGAAGTTTTTTTCATAGTATTTCTCCTTAGTTTTGATTTTCGGTTAACCGAAGTGAGGATGGTTTCGAACTCACCAAATGGAAAATATTCCATTCAAATGTATTTTACCATATAAGGGTATATTTATCAATAAAAAATTTTTCACTTTTTTCTAACAAATATTTGCATTTTTCGCAATTGTATGTTACTATTTTAACGGAGGTGATGTTATGAGCAATTCAACGCTTTATAAAAATCTTAAAGAGCTTCGCATACAGCATGGTCTGACACAATATGATCTTGCAGATATACTATGCAAAGACCGTTCCCTCATCACCAAATACGAAAGTGGAAAAGCCGTTCCCCCTCTTGATATTCTTCAGCAATTAGCAAAACTTTATAACACAACGGTTGACTTTCTTTGCGGTGAAAGCAAGTCCAGTGATGAAAGCACAGTTTTAAAGTCTTCTGATAACGATAACCAGATTCTTTATTCTGACCTTTCTAAACATGAAAAAGAGCTTATTTTAAAGCTTCGCCTTATGGACAGCAACAAGATTGATGAGATAATTAAAGCTCTTAGCGAAGACAAATAACAGCTAAACAAAAGAAAAGTATGGATTTTGAAATAATCAGAACCCATACTTTTTTATTTTATGTATTTTCTTCTACCTTTTTTATTCCGAAAAGAAATCTGAGTATTCCCCTTAACGCTTTTGGGCTTTTAATCAATACTACCTGCATACGCACCCTCCCATTATCTTAAGCCGAACGCAATGCCCATTACGACAAGCGCCGTTGCAAGCAACGCAATTATAACGCCTTTGGGGCAACAGAAAGCAACTATAAGCCCGACCCCGAACGCTGTAAGAATTATTCCAGGATTTACTCCATGTCGTCTGCCACGACACCTCATAAAAAACACCGCCTCAGTCTGTAATAACGGCATTGCCGTCTGTTACATACTATGGCGGTTTTTAATTTGTGTTACAAAAACTGTTATTCTTTTGAAATAATCACAAGCAATGTGCCTTTTTTAACAGTGATTTTGCCCTGCGGAGCTGTGATTTCATTGCTGACACCTAAAGGGAAATGTGAAAAAAGATTTCCGTTAGAGAATTTATACTTGAATCCCTCAAGCGAAACACCGCTGACAGCAGAATCAAACGCAAAAACAGACACTTTTTCGCCCTCGTTTCTTTCAACAAAAGCGGTGTCATTTTTAAGGATGAACGCAAAATTTCTGTCATCTGCCAAAGCGGCGGAAGCACCGTGCTTCTCTGCATACATCAGCGTTTGAATATTGGCAAAGGTATGGTCAAGCCTGCCGCCTGTTCCACCAAGGATAAGGAAATTTTTGCATCCCCTTTTTATGCCCTCTTTAACGGCAATGAGCGTGTCGGTATCATCTTTTTCAACGGGATAAACAAGAGTTTCAATATCTGTCTGCGGTTTCTTTGAAGAGTCAAAATCACCAAGGAAAAGGCTCGGCTCCACGCCGAGGGGTTCAAGATGCTTCTGACCGCCGTCTGCACAGACGATGAAGTCATCACTCTGAAGCTTTTTCTTAACAGGGGCATAGTTTTCAATATCTGCCGCACCGAGAATTACCCATCTTTTCACAGCTGCCACTCCTTAATATTCTTAACCTCGTCATACATCATTTTATAGCTTTCGTGCCTTGAACGGCTGATTAAGCCATTTTCAACTGCATCAACAATTGAACAACCCTTATCCCCGATATGGGAGCAGTTGGAAGCAAACTTGCACGTGCCGATATAATCGTTAAATTCTTTAAAATAAAACTGAATATCGTCTTTAAGAATGACCTCGCCCGATTCAATATCAAGGGAAGAAAAGCCAGGTGTATCTGCCACATAGGCATTGCCGATTTTATAAAGCTCAACCTGACGGGTGGTGTGCTTACCTCTGCCAAGTTTTGAGCTGATTTCGCCTGTTGAGCGCACAAGAGCAGGGTCAATGGCATTAAGAAGCGAGGATTTGCCAACGCCTGTATTGCCCGTGAATGCGGAAATTGCACCGTCAATCTCTTTTTTCACAGCGTCAGTGCCCTCCCCTGTCAGACAAGATACAGAATAGCACTTGATGCCTGCAAGACGATAGATTTCTTCAAGCTCATCTGATGGTTTCAGGTCTTTTTTGGTGAAAACAACAATCGGCTCGATGTTGTTTTTCTCCGCAATGACAGTGAGCCTATCAATAATCAGCGTGCTGGGGTTTGGCTCACAGGTGGCTGAAACGATAAAGAGCTTGTCAATATTTGCCACAGGCGGGCGGGAGAGAATATTTTTTCTCTCTTTAATTTCTTCAATTGTGTTCTGACCGTTATCACGAACCTCTATCACAACACGGTCGCCAGCAACAGGGGTGATTTTTTCTTTTCTGAAAATCCCCTTTGCTTTACATTCAAATACTCGGGCGGCGGCCTCTACATAATAGAAGCCGCCGATTCCTTTAATTATCAATCCGTCATACTGCATTTTTGTGTTTCCTCAGAAGTTGAGAATATTCAACAATGTGGTTGTTGTTGTAGTTGTTGTTGATGGCTCTGTTGGTGCCTCTGTGGGTTCTTCAACAGAATAGGTTTTTTCGTTGCTTGTCTGCTGAGAAATAAAGTTCACTGAGCAGGTGTAATACTTTTTGCCATCCATAAGAACTTCAAGAGAATCTGCTGTGCCAGAACCCTTAACAGAAACGCTGTAAGGTGTGCCTGCCATATAAACATTATCCTCTTTCTTAACAGTTTTGCCGTTAAGCTTGATTTCAAGGCTCTTATAATCGAATGATGCAGGAAGTCTGAATCTTACAAGCATATCAACGCTTGGGTCTGCACCCTTACTGACATAAATTGTGATTGTTGTGCCCTCGTCAACCTGTGTGTTGTTTGCAAGGCTCTGCCTGATAACAACGCCCTTTGAAACAGTATCACTGTAAATCTCTTCAACTCTTACATCAAGCTTTAATGATGTGAGAAGTGATTTTGCGTCTGCACTTTTAAGTCCTGTAACATCCTTAACAGTTACTTTTTCAATAACTTCGTCTGCACCGATATTATAGGTAACAACAACTGTGCTGCCTTTCATAACAAGTGAGCCGCCTCTTGGGTTGATTTTGATAACCTTGCCAGCGTCATAAAGCTCATTGCTCTCTTTTTTAGGGCTGACAACAAAGCCTAATTTATCAAGCTCAGAGATAACATATGAGTAATCCTGACCCTCAAGTCCTTCGGGAATCTGAATCTGCTCGCTGTTTTCTGCAATAGTCAATTTGATAACTGTATTTTCTTTATCAATTTTTGTGCCTGCTTCGGGGTCCTGAGTGATAACAGTATCAGCAGGGGCATCATCACTTGCAACCTTTGACACTTCAAAGGTGTAGCCGTCTTTGCCGTCATATCTGCCAACAATTTCATCATAATAATTAAGTCCAACAAAATCTGGAGTTTTAATCTTGCTGAAATTGAAGCCCTCTTCAAGGCTCAGATAACCGAGGTGCATCATAATAGCACCTGCACCGATGATACCAACAATAAGTGCAACAATGATGCCGATAAGCACGGGAATAGTTCTGTTTTTAACGATTTCCTCTTCTTCGTCGTCATCGTCATCCTCAAATTCTTCATCCTGAATTTTAACAGGAGGCTGTTTCTGAGACTGAACGGGAGCGTTAGTAATCATTCTTGTTGGCTCGTTATCAACAAAATAAGAATAATTAAACTGAACGGAGGGGTTACGCTTGAACTCTTCAAGGTCAAGAATCATCTCTGCCGCCGACTGATAGCGTTCATTGATATTCTTTTTCATTGCGTGCATTATAATCTGCTCAAGTCCAACAGGGATTGAGGGATTTATCTTTGTGGGAGGCTCGGGGTCATTTTGCAGCTGCATAATGGCAACTGAAACAGTGCTGTCCGCAGTGAAAGGCAGTTTGCCTGTAAGCATTTCATAAAACATAACACCAACAGAATAAAGGTCTGCCTTATCGTCTGTTACATCTCCCCTTGCCTGCTCGGGGCTGATATAATGAACAGAGCCGATTGTGGATTCTGAAAGGGTGCGTGTTTCGCTTCTTGAAAATCTTGCGATACCAAAATCGGTTACTTTAATCATTCCGTTTTCAAGGAGCATAATATTCTGAGGTTTAATATCTCTGTGAACAATGCCTTTATCGTGAGCGTGCTGGAGCGCACGAAGAATCTGCATAACAAAATACACAGCCTCTTTCTGGTTGATAACGCCCTGCTGTTCAATATATTCTTTAAGTGTGATGCCCTCAACATACTCCATAACTATGTATTGAAGTCTGTCGCCATAGCTCACATCATAAACCTTAACGATATTGGGGTGTGAAAGAACTGCAATTGCCTTTGATTCATTTTTAAATCTGCGTCTGAATTCTTCATTTGCAAGAAATTCATCTTTGAGAATTTTAACTGCAACAGTGCGGTCATCAATATTGTCATACGCTTTATAGACAACAGCCATTCCGCCGACACCGATAATATCTTTTATTTCATATCTTCCATCAAGACTTTTACCAACATAACTATCCATAAAAATGCCTCCTCTTTAATTCGACAGTGTAACAACTGTAATATCATCGCCGCCACCGTTTTTGCAAGCCTCTTCGGCAAGGCGGTCGGCAAGCTCAAGCTTGCCATAGCTCTGTGTTAATTTAAGTATGTCCTCATCACTGACGAAATTTGAAAGACCGTCTGTGCAAATAAGCACAATATCCTTTTCACGGTTGATTTCTTCAAGGAAAAAGTCAACCCTGATACTTTTATCAACACCCAATGCACGGGTGATAACATTCTTTTTGGGGTGAACTCTTGCTTCTTCTTTAGTGATTTCACCGTTATCCACCATCTGCTGAACAACAGAATGGTCGGTAGTAATCTGAAAGATACTGTCAGAGAGTATGTATGCCCTGCTATCACCAGCAGAGGCAACATATACCTTATTGCCATTTACAATAACTGCAACAACAGTTGTACCCATACCAAAGAGGGTTTCGCTTTTGCTTGCAGTGTCATGCACAACGGCATTTGCACTTTCGATTGCAGAAACAAGCAGATTTTTGATTGAATTATCAGACATTCCAACATGGTAGCAGGTTGTAATTTTTTCTGAAATGAGCTTTGACGCTGTGGCACTGGCAACATTGCCGCCTGCCGCACCGCCCATACCATCACAGACAACTGCCCATGAAACATTACCTGTAAGCTCGCCTGCCGCATATGAATCCTGGTTAATTGAGCGGGATAAGCCTTTCTCGCTCTTCGCAGATATTTTCATCGTCATTTCCTCCCATCGGAGTTTTGTTTTTCGTGCCTTGAACGGAGCTGACCGCAAGACGCATCTATATCTGAACCGAGGCTTCTTCTTACAGTAACATTTATCCCTCGGGAACGCAAAATGTTACAGAACTCATTAAGTGTTTTTTCACTGCTTCGTTTATGGCTGCTCTCTTCGATTTCGTTGGCAGGTATAAGGTTAACATGGCAAAGCATACCTTTACAGAGCTTTGCAAGCATAACGGCACATTCGGGTGTGTCGTTTTGATTAGCAACCATAGCATATTCAAAAGAAATTCTTCTTGATGTTTTTTCGGTGTAATCCCTGCAAGCTTTCATAAGAAGTGCAAGGGGATATTTTTTGTTAACAGGCATAATTGAGGAACGAAGCTCATTTTCAGGAGCGTGGAGAGAAACAGAAAGAGTTATCTGAAGCTCCTTTTCCATAAGCTCATAAATCCTTGGCACTATGCCACAGGTGGAAAGAGAAATGTTTCTCATTCCTATATTAAGTCCGTTTTCATCACCAACGAGGGATAAAAACTTCATCGCATTATCAAAATTATCAAGGGGTTCGCCCATGCCCATCATAACAACATGGGAAACACGGACACCTGAATCACGCTGAGCGGCATGAATCTGACCCACCATTTCGCCAGGGTTCAGATTTCTGACACATCCGCTTTTTGTGGAAGCACAGAACATACAACCCATCTTGCACCCAACCTGTGATGAGATGCAGAGAGTGTAGCCGTATTTATATTTCATCAAAACTGACTCTATGTAATTGCCGTCATAAAGCTTAAAAAGGTATTTTACAGTTTCGTCAATTTTTGATGCTCGTTTTAATTCAACCTCACAGCCGTGAATAGGATACTGCTCTTTAAGTTTGTTTCTTAAATCTTTAGGCAGGTTAGTCATTTCGTCATAATCAGAAACGCCAACCTGCTGAAGCCATTTATAAATCTGCCCTGCACGGTATGACGGAAGACCAAGGCTTTTGCAAACCTCGGTTACCTCCTGCAAATTCATTGATTTTATATCAGTTGAAGTCAATTGCTTTTCCTCCTGCGAAGGGCTGAAATGAAGAATCCGTCGCTATTATGTAAATGGGGCATAAGTGTGAGCGTGTCGCCCTTCTCCCCTGCTCTTTTAACATCGGTTAGAACCTTGACTGGCTCAAAATCGGGATTTTCTTTCAGAAATCTGTAAAAAATGTTTTCATTTTCGTCTTTATTAAGTGAGCAGGTGGAATAAATCAACACTCCGCCCATTTTCAGATACTTTGATGCAGTATTGAGTATAGCATACTGTATTTCGGGTAATTTGTCAACCTCTGCCATGGATTTGAACTTTATCTCAGGCTTTCTGCGGATAACGCCAAGACCAGCGCAGGGTACATCACATATGATTTTGTCAAACTCACCTAAATCTGAGTTTAATATTGAAGCATCATTTTCTTTAGTAGTAATGATGTTGATACCGAGCCTTTCTGCGCCCGAATCAATAAGGCGAAGTCTGCCCTCATAAATATCACAGGCAACGATTTCACCGTTATTTTTCATATACTGTGCAGTGGTGAATGCCTTGCCGCCGGGGGCGGAGCAGATGTCAAGAACTCTTTCGCCCTCTTTAGCGTCAAGAGCCTTGCAACAAAGCTGTGAAGCCACATCCTGCACATGGAAAAGTCCGTCTTTATAAGCCTTTAAATCCCTTAAAGAGCCTGCCTTTGAGATAACAACGCTGTTTTCAACACTGCCCTCTTTAGCGTCAATACCCTCATCCGAAAGAAGAGAAATAAGGCTTTCTGTATCTGTTTTAAGTGTATTCACTCTCAGCACAGTTTCAACTGCACCAACAGTGTTTTTAGCAATATTTATTGCATTTTCTTTGCCGTAGTCCTTTTTCCAGCGGTCAAGAATCCACTTGGGGCAGGAATATTCAATAGAAGCACGGCTGATTTCGTCCGTTCCCTCAGGGAGAACGAGTCCGTTTTTAGCCACCTTGCGAAGCACAGCATTCACAAGACCTGAAGCAAATGCACAGCCGCAGGATTTTGTGAGCTTCACGCTTTCGTTAACTGCCGCTGAAACAGGGATTTTATCCATAAAAAGGAGCTGATACGCACCCATTCTGAGGATAACGAGCACCTGCGGTTTCAGCTTTTTTAAAGGCTGTGAAAGGTATTTTGAAAGCTGATAATCGAGGGTGATTATTCTTTCTGTAACTCCATAAACCAGTGCAGAGATAAAGCCACGCTCAACGGGGGAAAAATTTCCTCCGTCAAGTGAAGCATCTAAAGCAAGGTTTGAATATGCCTTATCTTTATGAATTTTTAAAAGTATTTCAAAAGCCGCCTTACGGGATGATTTCATAAACTACCTTCTTCTGCTGGTTGAGCCTGTAAATCTGATAATATAAAACAGTAAGTTGGAAACGGATGTGGCAAGTGCCGCAACATAAGTCATTGCCGCAGCTTTGAGGACCTTTTTTGCACCCTCATGCTCTTCGTCATCTCTGCTTAAAAGTCCCTCTGAATCAATAACCTTTAAAGCTCTGCGGCTTGCGTTAAACTCAACAGGGAGAGTAACAAGCTGAAAAACAGCAACAAGTCCGTAAAGAGCAAGTCCAACATAAATCATCATTCTACCAAGGAATGAAAGAATGGCAAATGCGGCAAGGAACATACCTGCAACGGCAATGATAATGCCGAATTTTGAACCAAAATTGCAGGCAGGCACAAGAGCTGTGCGGATTTTGTTGGGCAGATAATCCTCTGCGTGCTGAGCCGCATGACCTGCTTCATGGCAGGCAACACCCACCGCCGCAACTGACGAGCTGGAATACACACCGTCCGAAAGTCTGATAACCTTTTCATTGGGCGAATAATAGTCTGTCAGATTACCGCTGACATGCTCAATTCTAACATCGTTTATACCGTAATGGCGAAGGACTGCCTGCGCAGCCGCCGCACCTGTAAGTCCGTTTTTATTAAAAACTTTTGAATATTTTTTGTATGCACTGTTTACCTTTGTCTGCGCCCAGATACCTAAAATAAAAACAGGGAGCATAAACAGCAGGTAAGCAAAATAGCCTAATCCGCCTATACCATTCAAATACATAAAAGCACCTCTTATTTTAAAATTATGCCCTTTTCAACGGGGTTTCCTCTTAAATAATCTGCTGAATTCATTGCCTTTTTGCCCTGTGCCTGCAAGGTTACAATTTCAACACCGTTGCCATCGCCACAGGCTACAACTAATTTTTTGCCGCTTTCAACAACCTGACCCGCAGTGCCGTTCACTTTGCCTGCAAGCAAGGTTTTATGGATTTTGATTGTTTTGCCGTCAAGCTCTGCGGTGGCACAAGGCCATGAATAAAGACCTCTGACTTTATTGTGAACGCTCTCGGCAGATTCATTCCAGTTAATGGGACTTAAATCCTTTGAGAGCATATGAGCGTAAGTGGAAAGTGAGTCATCCTGCTTCTGAGGTTTCAGCTCACCTTTCATAATTAAATCAATTGTTTCGCTCATAACCTCGGCACCCATTACGGAGAGCTTATCGTGCAAATCCTCTGCTGTGTCGTTCTTACCGATTTCTGTTTCTGCGGTAAGGAGCATATCGCCTGTGTCAAGACCAACATCCATCTGCATTGATGTTACGCCACTTTTCTTTTCGCCGTCAAGAACGCTCCACTGAATAGGAGCGGCTCCTCTGTATTTAGGAAGAAGAGAAGCGTGGATATTAACACAGCCGTATTTTGGCAGGTCAAGGATATTTTTGGGTAAAATCTGACCGTATGCCACAACGATAATAAGTTCGGGGTTAATCTCTGTAAGGATTTCAAAAGCATCGCTTGTTCTCAACTTTTGTGGCTGATAAACAGGGATGTTATATTTCACTGCAAGCTCTTTAACAGGTGGCGGCATCATATGATGTCCCCTGCCCTTTGGCTTGTCTGGCTGAGTGAACACTGCCGAAACATTGTGCCCGTCATCAATAAGACGCTGAAGGCAGGGCACAGAGAAATCAGGTGTTCCCATAAAAACTATATTCATCAATCGTCAACCTCAACCATTTTTATAACATTATCGGTGTAAAGGATTCCGTCAAGGTGGTCAAGCTCATGGCAGAAGCATCTTGCTTTAAGGTCCTCACCTTTATAAAGAACCCACTTACCCTCACGGTTCTGTGCCTTTACTGTAACCCACTTTGGTCTGCGTGTGATACCGTATTCACCTGGGATTGAAAGGCAACCCTCTGCCTCCTCCTGAATTTCTTCGCTTCTGTCTGTGATTTCGGGGTTAACAAGCTCAAGGAAGCCATCGCCGCAATCCATAACAACAACACGGCGAAGCACACCAACCTGAACAGCGGCAAGACCTGCACCGTCAGCGGCATACATTGTCTGTTTCATATCGTCAAGCAAATCCCAAAGACGCTTGTCAAATTTCTCAACCTTACGGCTGGTTCTGCGAAGAACGGGGTCTTCTTTTGTTACAACTTTTCTTAAAGCCATTTTTATCACCTTTTCTATACCAGTGCTTGCGGATTTATATCAACATAAACCGAAACACTGCTGAATTTTGAATTTTTGCCAAATTTTATCATTAAATCAGAAAGTGCCTTGCGGAAATCCTTATTGTTTTTGCATTTTAAAATCAGCCTGTATCTGTATTTATTGCTGATTTTAACAACTCTTGCCGCCATGGGTCCCATTGCGATTATGCTGTTATTCTTCAAAAGCGGTTTTGCATATTCAAAGAAAACATCTGCCGCAGTGCGAACCATTGTTTCATCCTCGCCCGAAAAGCCGATAAGGCAAATATCGCAGAAGGGCGGATAAATAAGCATTTTTCTGATGTCAATTTCTTCTTTAAAAAAGCTGTCATAATCCTGCTCAGCGGCAAGACGAATGACTTCATTTTCGGGGTTGATTGTCTGAATCAGAGCTGTCCCCTTATATTTGCCCCTGCCTGAACGACCAACTACCTGTGTTATAAGGTCAAAGGTACGCTCCTGACTTCTGAAATCATCATTAAAAAGCTGGCTGTCTGCTGAAATTACACCAACGAGAGTAACATTTTCAAAGTCAAGTCCCTTTGCAACCATCTGAGTGCCAAGCATAATATCATATTCGCCATTGGCAAATGCTGTGAGCTTCTCTTCGTGGGCAAAGCGGGACATGGTGGTGTCAGCGTCCATTCTCAGCACCCTTGCATCGGGCAGAAGATTTTGAAGCTGTTCCTCAACCCTTTGAGTGCCGATGCCTGAATATCGCATATCTGTGCTTTGACAGCTGGGGCATTTTTTAGTAAATGGAATGGAATATCCGCAGTAGTGGCACATAAGGCGACCGTTAGCGTGGTGGTAGGTCATTGAAATACTACACGAGGGGCAGGTAACAACATTACCACAGCTTTTGCAGGAAGCGTATGTATTAAAGCCTCTGCGGTTCATAAGTAAAATAGATTGTTTGTGGTTTTGCAGATTGTCATAAAGAGCCTTTGCAAGTGGCTTGCTGATGCCGTTATTATCATCATCCGCTTCTGTGAGCATATCGACTATTTTAACCTGCGGTAAACCTGCATCTGCATATCTTTTTGTAAGAGTTGAAAGCTTATATCTTCCGCTTTTGGCGGCGGCAAAGCTTTCAACAGAAGGAGTTGCGGAGGCAAGAACCAGCACCGCTTTATTGGCGGCACAGCGGAAACGGGCAACATCCTTTGCGTTATAGCGTGGGGTCTGCTCCGATTTATAAGTATGCTCCTGCTCCTCGTCAATTATTATTAGTCCGATATTCTGAAACGGGGCGAAAACAGCACTTCTTGTACCAATAACAATTGAAGCTTCGCCGTTTTTGACACGCTTCCATTCATCGGCTCTCTGCCCCACTGAAAGGGCACTGTGGAAAACGGCAATCTTTTTGCCGTATCGCTTATGGAAAAGGTTAAGTGTCTGCGGTGTGAGAGAAATCTCCGGCACCATGGCAATTACATTTTTACCCTTTGAAAGAACATCATCAATCAGTTTAAGGTAAACGCTTGTTTTACCACTGCCCGTTACACCATAAAGCAGTGAAACACCGCCCTTGCCCTCATTATAAAGGGTCATTATATCGTCAAACGCTTTTTGCTGTTCATCTGTTAAGTTGATGTTCACAGGTGCTTCGGGACTTTCGATATTTTCATAAGGATTTCTGCTGATTTCGTTATCGTAATATTCAACAAGTCCTTTTCTTTCAAGGGCAGAAACAACCGCAGGGGTGAACCCTGTGAAATAGCAGATTTCTTTAACCGAGGCGGTTTCAACATCCTTTAAAAGAGAGAGAATTTCCCCCTGCTTCTGTGATATTTTCATTTCGCCGCCTAATGCGTCAAGACCTGCGGGGGTCAAGCGAACCATTCTTATGGTTTTATCGCCCAGCCTGCGGGCAGCATCTGTATTAGTAACAAGGTAGCCTTTTTTTGCCATACGGGTGAGAATATCTGCGTCATTCTTAAAACCGTACTTTGCGAGGATTTTTGCACCCTCCTTATAGCCGTTGGATTTAAGAAGAAAATCATAGATAGTCTTTTCGTCAGCGGTCATACTTTCAACATCAGCGTCTGTATTTGAAGTGTAGGTAACAACAGTTTTGTTGGTTACACCAACGGGCAAAACCGCCTTGAACGCTTCAAAAACAGTGCAGAATGTACGCTCTTTAAGCCACAGAACAAGCTGAAGCATTTCTTCTGATAAAAGCGGCTTTTCGTCAATGAGCTTTGAAACGGATTTCAGCTTTTCAGTGCCGTCCACCGTTTCTTTTTCTATAATTACACCCTGCCTGAGCTTGTTGCCTGCACCAAAAGGCACCATTACCCTGCACCCTTTTTGAGCTTTTTGCTCAAGGTTTTCGGGCAGAAGATACGAGTATGCCCGATCAAAGTGATAAGCTGTATTTTCAACGGCAACTTTGACCGCTGTTTTATTCGGCATACCGCACCATCCTTTTAGTTATTTCTCAGGTTAATCAGATGTCTCTGATTTCTTCAGGCTCAACGATTGTGTATTCGCCTCTGATAATTTCGTCAATTGCAATGCTTACAGGCTTCTCTGTGAGGATAATCTTCTCTTCCTCTGCCTCTTCTGAAATTTCTCTTGCTCTCTTTGCAGTTGCTCTAACAAGTGAGTAACGGCTCATATGGTTTGAAAGAACATCCTTCAAATCGGGGTTAAATTTTAAATCTCTGTCCTGATTAAACATAGTATTTGCTCCTTAAAAATTATTTTTGTAAAGCCTTTACGATGTCGCAAAGGTCGTTAACTGCCTGTTCAAGTTCGTCATTTACGATATGATATTCGTAATTATCCTTAAATGTCAGCTCATTAAGTGCGATGTTCATTCTACGCTGAACATCCTCGTCATTTTCACTGCCACGGCGGCGAAGTCTGTTTTCAAGAACCTCAAGGCTTGGAGGCATAATGAAAACGCCAACGGCATCGGGATAAAGCTTTTTGATATTGCCTGCACCCTCAACCTCAATTTTAAGAATGATTGTATCGCCATTTGCAAGGTGTTCATCAACGGGAGCTTTGGGAGTTCCGTAATAATTAAGACCGTACTTTGTGTATTCAACCATTCCGTTATTATCAACAACATTGAAAAAGTCATCAACAGTGATGAAATTATAATCAACGCCGTCTGTTTCGCCATCTCTCGGCGCTCTGGTAGTGTTTGAAATGGATTTCCACACTCCCTGAGGCTTACGCTTGAAAAACTCTTCAAGCACTGTGTCTTTTCCTGCTCCGGATGGACCGGAAAAAACAATAAGTGTTCCTTTATCAGCCATTATCATTTTCCCCCTCAACTAACTCTCCAACACGATTTGCAAGTGTTTCTGTCTGAAGATAAGAGAGAATAACCTGATCGCAATCGGTGATAACAACAGCGCGCGTCTTTCTGCCGTGGGTGGCATCAATAAGTCTGCCCTTTTCACGGTAATCCTGAATAAGACGCTTAATGGGCGCTGAATCGGGGTTTACTATTGCTGTCATTCTCTCGGCATTGAACATACTGCCGAAGCCGATATTAACAAGTTTCATAATGCACCTCGCTTGGGAATTACTCTATATTCTGAACCTGCTCACGGATTTTCTCAACCTCTGATTTGATGTCAAGAACTCTGCGTGCAATTTCAACATCCTGTGCCTTTGAGCCGATTGTGTTGGCTTCACGGTTAATTTCCTGTACAAGGAAATCCATCTTTCTGCCGATTGCCTCTTTGGATTCAAGGAATGTGAGAAGCTGTGAAATGTGGCTGCGAAGTCTTACAGTTTCTTCTGCAACTGCAATTTTGTCTGCATAAATCGCAGCCTCCGTGAGAAGTCTTGTTTCTTCAACAGTTGTGTCGCCAATAAGCTCTCTCATTCTTGCAAGAAGCTTTTCGTTATATTCCTTAACTGTCTGCGGTGAGCGTTCCTCAACAAAAGAAACACATGAAAGAATATAATCAGCTCTTGAAGAAATATCTTCTTTCATCTTTGCGCCTTCAACGCTTCTCATTGCGATGAATTTTTCAACAGCTTCTTCAGCTGTTTCTTTAACTGCGTTCCAGATTTTTTCTTCGTCTGCTTCCTCTTTTCTTACAACAAGAATATCGGGATAGCGTGAAAGGTTGGCGGCATTGATTGAGCCGTCAATGCCATAGCGTTCAGATAAATCTTTAATTGCGTCAAGATAACCCTTTGCAAGTGCGTGGTTTACCTCAACAACAACAGAGTCATCCTCAAGATTTTCTATCTGAACATAGCACTCAACCTTGCCCCTTGCAACCTTTGACTGAATGAAGCTTTTTAGCTTTTCGTCAAGGAAGCCGTATGTTCTGGGACAGCGGGAAGAGAACTCAAAATATCTGTGATTTACACTTTTTATTTCAACGGTAACGACCATTGAGTCGATGCTTTTGCACGCTCTGCCGTAACCTGTCATACTTTTAATCATAATTTTTCCTTTCTGATGCTCAGCATCCCTTACAGCAATGACCTTGAAGCAGGAACGGGATTTCGCCATAGAGCTTGTCCTCTTTCTCTTCAAATCCAAGGTTTTTTGCAACGGACACGGCATTCTCGGCAGAATAATATGCAATATATACATTTCTGTTTCCGCCGTAATTGAGGGCACTTCTTATAAGACCCTCATAGGTTTCAGCATCTCCGTCATCAACAGAGATTTCATAAATTTCCATGGAATATCCGTTAAGGTGAAAGGCAACGAATCCACAGATATTATCCTCTTCGTCATAGGCAATATAGCCAAGGGCGGAGGGGTCAGATTCAAATTTTCCACCTAATTCCACATTGGTTTTCGGTTTAAAAATTAACATAATTCGCCTTTCAGATGCTTATTTTTTAGGTGCTTTCATACCCGAAGCCACCATAAGCTTATGCACTTCATCCTCGGTAAGCTCTCTCCACTTGCCCTGTGCAAGCATACCTAATTTTATTGTGCCCACAGCTGTCCTTTTAAGTCTTGCAACTTCAAGACCTAAGGATTCGCACATTTTTCTTATCTGGCGGTTTCTGCCCTCTCTGAGAATCATTTCGAGCACTACTCTGCCCTCCTGCTTCTCAAGAATATGAACATCAACGGGTGCTGTCATTCTGCCGTCAATTTCAATACCTGTTGCAAGCTTTGTGAGCTGTTCATCGTCAATATCAGGTCTGACAGTAACACGGTATGTTTTTGAAACGTGCTTTGAGGGATGAGTGAGAGCGTTGGCAAATTCGCCGTCATTTGTCATAAGAAGAAGTCCCTCTGAATCCTTATCAAGTCTGCCGACTGGGTAAACCCTTGCGCCAACATCCTCAACAAGCTGTGCCACGCACTTTCTGCCTCTTTCGTCCTCCATTGTGGTGATAAATCCACGGGGTTTATGAAGCATTATATAATAATGTGATTTCTGAAAAACCACCTTTTTACCGCTGACGGTAACTGTATCTCTTTTGGGGCTGACCTTATCGCCTAACTGGGCAGGTCTGCCGTTGACCTTTACTTTGCCTGCTTCGATAAGCTCCTCTGCCTTACGGCGTGAAGCAACAGCACACATTGAAAGGTACTTTTGCAGTCTGATTCTATCATCAGTCATATCAATTTCTCCTGAATAAATCTTTGATTTTTTGAAAAATCCCCTGTTTCGGTTGCTTTTTGGGTGCTGGGATAGCTTTCACATCACTATCTGCCACAAGCGGCACTGTTTCAATGACCTTGCCGCCGCTGAAATAGCGCACCTGCCCCACAACACTGCCCTTTTTAACGGGAGCGTAAAGGAATTTTTCTATAAATATATGTTTCGTTATGCTTTCTTTACAAAGGGTTGTTTCCAAAGACGAAGCGGTTACACTCTTTTGCTCACCGCCTGTAACAGGCACAGATACACTTTTTTCGCCTACCTTTTTTTCATTTATCTGCGAAAAGCCGAAGTCGAGCATTTTCTTATGGTCGCTCCAGTCTGACGGAGCATTGAGGGTAACTGCCACGAGCATTACGCCGTCTTTTTCTGCGCAGGAAACAAGGCACCGACCGCTTTTGCGAGTGAAGCCTGTTTTGATGCCCAGCGCACCATCATAATAGCTTAGAAGTTTATTATGATTATATAATGTATGCTCTGCCACAGGATTACCGAAGCAGACAACAGCCTTTTTCTTTGAGCAGATATTGACAAAAGCAGGATTTTTCACCGCTTCACAGCCTAAAAGAGCCATATCGTAAGCGGTTGTGTAATGCTTTTCGTCATCAAGACCTGAGGGCGTAACAAAATGGGTGTTTTTCATACCGATTTCGCCCGCTCGTTTATTCATAAGAAGAGCGAACTTCTCAATTGAACCACCCACAGCCTTAGCCGTAAGGTTGGCACTGTCATTGCCCGAAAGGAGCAACATACCGTAAACCAGTGATTTAAGTGTAATCTTATCCCCCGCCTGCAACCCCATTGAAGTGCCCTCAACTGTGATTGAGGCACTGTCCGCCGTGATAATGCGGTCTGGAGTGTTTTGCTCAAGGGCAATGAGGGAAGTCATAATTTTTGTGGTGCTTGCCATGGAATGACGAGAGTGAGCGTTTTTCTGAAAGAGAAGCTCGCCCGTCTGCACGCACATCACAGCCGCACACTCTGCACTTAAATCGCAACAATCCAAGCCCTTTGCCGAAAACGCAAAAAGCGAAACAAAAACTATACAAGTTATAAAAAAGGATACAAATTTTTTCATACTACCACCGTCCATAGAATACTATGCACGGTGGTGTGAAAAAATCAATCAGTCTTCGTCTTCAACAACAGAAATGTCTGCGTTGTCGTCTTCTTTGCCACCCTTGAACTTCTCAACGATGCCAGAAAGCTTGTCAACAAGCTCAGGAAGAGCACCAACAACTCTTTCAACAGATGATTCGGGACCCTCTGAAAGGTACTTAACTGTAACATTGCCGTTATTGATAACAAGGAATGCAACGGGTGTAAGTGTTACGCCAGCTCCGCCGCCGCCGCCGAAAAGGTCTTTAGAAGCTTTGGTGGGGAAATCACTGCCGCCTGATGCAAAGCCGTATGAAACCTTTGATACAGGGATAACTTTGATGCCGTCGCCTGCGTCAATGGGTTCGCCGATGATGGTTTTTGAATCCACCATATCCTTAATTTTTTCGATGGTTGTGCCTAAAATGCCTGCTGCTGATTGGTCTTTCATTTATTTTTTCCACCTTTCTGTGTTTTGTTTGTATCATCATCAACAGATTTCTCTGTTGCTTCTGCCATAATTTCTGCCGCATTATCCATAGCTTTCACTGTTTCTTTTTTGCCTTTGGATGATGACTTTGCATTTGAAATGAGAACTTTAAGAAGCTCAATACCAAGTGAAATGCCCATACCGATTGCTGAACCGATAAGCTTTGAGGGAACAAGGAACAGATGAAGCTTGAAGCCACCCTCTGTTTTGTCGCCAAGGAAATCGGGCTGAATTTTGATGGAGCATTTTTTTGCGTGAACACAATTGATAATATAGCCGAGAGAGGGATAAACTGCGGAGCAGATTTTGCCGTATTTCTCTGCTGTTGCTGCCGGGTCGCCATCTGCAACATTGATGCGAAGCCACAGCTCTCTTATGTAAAAGCTCTTGCCGATTTTGTAGAGTCCTTTTTTAAGCTTTTTGGCGATTGTGCCAATAAGGTTAATCATACCCGGCACGCCCTGATTGTTATAAAAGACTTTGATGAAGTTATCGCCTTTTTCTTTTGGCTTCTCTTCCTCTTTTTCCTCTTCTTCCTCAGGCTTTTCCTCGTCCTTTGGCTTGTCCTCTTTTTTCTTCTTTTTCTTTTTCTTCTTCTTTTTTTCTGGCTTCGGGATTATGTGTATTTTAACAAAAAGCCATCTGACATAAAGAGAAAATTCATCTATGTACTGAGTATAGACATGGAACGGGATTGAAAGAATACCGATAAAGAAAAGTATTATTCCTAAAATTATTAAAAGAACTTTCAAAGAACCACCTCCGCAAAAGTTTATTGATTGTTTTCGTCTGCCTGCGTTTCGGCTTCACCCTGCAAATCAAGTGAAAGCTGATCGGGCAGTTCGTTTCGTTTTGGCATATCCTCACGCTCTGGAAGCTCAGGAAGCTCCTCAAGTGAAGAAACACCGAAGCATTTTAAAAATTCTGCTGTTGTGCCATATAAAAGCGGTCTGCCAGGGAGGTCAAGTCTGCCTTTTTCTTCAACCAGTCCTTTTTGGCAAAGGGTTGAAATAACACCCGAACAGTCAACACCTCTCACCTGCTCCACAAAGGATTTTGTAACAGGCTGATTATATGCAACCACTGCAAGCACCTCAAATGCCGCATTGGAAAGAGGTGCATTCTTTTTGATTTCAAGAACGGCACGAACCTCGTTTGCATACTCACTTCTTGTGCAGAGCTGAAATTTATCATCCATTCGCACAACGCAGATGCCACTGTTGCGCTCATCAAGAGAATCTGCCAGATTCATAAGCAGGCTTTCTGCATATTCAGGCTCAATTTCAAGAGCCTCGGCGATTCTTTCATATTCTATCGGCTCACCCGAAGCAAAAAGTATTGCTTCAACTGCCGCCTGCATTTCATCAACCTTCAAAATAATCCTCTCCAAGTTCGTAATCGGGGTCATCTGATAAAATTTCGACCTCTAAATTGCCACCCTCACCTGTAACAGAGATTTTTTTATCTTTAGTCAGGGAAAGGAGGGCAAGAAATGTTGCCACCATTTCGGAACGGGATTCAGCTGATTCAAAAAATTCGCTGAACTTTTGCTTTTTCTGTTTGAAAAGCTTTTGCATTATGTATTTTACCCTTGCGGCAATGGGCACAATTTTGTGTGCCACAATGCCCGAAAAGGCTTCTATTGGGGGCGGAAGGTTTCTCTTTCCCCTGCCGACGGCTGAAAGATAGGCTTTCAGAAGCTCCATTGGCTCATGAAGTCGCTTATATTTCATATCCACAGGCAATTTTTGCGGTTTGCGTGAAAGGTGATCCATATCCACCTGTTCACTTAATTTGCCCGCCATAATTTTACAATCCTGATATTCAAGCAATTCGCCCTGCAATTCCTCTTTAAGGTTCTGCGCCTCTTCCTCATGAACAGGCAGAAGAGAAACAGTTTTAATATACACAAGCCTTGCCGCCATCTCAACAAACTCGCTGGCAACATTCATATCCGCAAGCTCCATGGCACGGACATAATCAAGGTATTGCTCCACAAGCTGAAGGATGGGAATATCGTTTATATCAATTTTGTGTTTGCTTATAAGGTGCAGAAGCAAGTCCATAGGGCCCTCAAACACCTCTAATTTATATGATATGGGTTCCATAAAAACTCCGTTCAGAAAATCATATTTGCTATTTTCTCAAAGCCGTTGATCACTACATCTGAAAGATAACCGAGTGGTGCTGAAAGAACGCCTAAAAGAAGAAGTGCAAAAATTCCAAGGGTTATATATCTTTCATACTGAAGCAATTTGAAATAAGCTTTGTTGGGAAGAAATGCGGTGAGGATTCTTGAACCGTCAAGTGGCGGAATAGGAATAAGGTTGAACACCGCAAGGTTTACATTTATCATTGCACAGAAATTAAAGAAAATATAAAGCGCATATGCAAGGGTGTTATCTGTTGTGAAACGGGAGCCGATAAATGTATAAACAAGAATACTGATAAAGGCGACTAAAAGATTTGAAACAGGGCCTGCAAGGGCGATAATTGCCATAGCGGCTTTTTTGTTTTTTAATTTGGTTCTGCCTGCATTAACGGGAACGGGCTTTGCATAGCCGAAGCCAACAAGCAAAATCATAATTGCGCCAATCAAATCAAGATGTGCAAAGGGGTCAAGAGTTAATCTGCCCTGACGGTTTGCAGTGTCGTCCCCCAGCTTATAAGCCACCAAAGCGTGGGCATATTCGTGGAGGGGCAAAATGCAGAGAACTACAAAAACACTAACGCATACACCGATGATTGCCTGTGTGAAATCTCCGCCTCTTAAAAGACTTAATAACATGAAATTACCTCTTTATTGCGGTTACCACTCTCGGTATTCCGCTTAAATCATTGATTGTGTCAACATCACATTTTGAAAGGAAGAACATCTGTGAAATGTCCTCTGCCTGACTTTCGCCACATTCAACAGCCATAACTGTGCCTGCGGGCATTTTTGCAATCCACTCTGTTGCAAGGATTTTATAGAAATCAAGACCGTCTTTGCCACCGTCAAGTGCCATAACAGGCTCATGCTGAACCTCTTTTTGAAGCCTTGGAATTTCGTCAGTTTCAACATAGGGCGGATTTGAAAGAATCAAATCGGGTGTTACACCTTTTAAAATAAGTGAAGATGCAATGTCTCCCTGAATAAGCTCAACATTCTTAACCTTATTGAGCTTGATATTCTTTTTAAGGTAAACACAGGCTTCGTGTGATTTTTCAACTGCATAAACCTTGGCTTTTGGGAAAATCTTTGCAAGGCTGATGGCGATACATCCACTGCCAGAGCAAAGGTCAAAAATAACGGGTGATGCTTTGCCGTTGAGCTTTTCTTTTGCAAAATCCACAAGAAGCTCTGTTTCGGGTCTTGGGATAAGAACACCCTCGCCAACGCAGAAGGGGTATCCCATAAACTCCCACTCCCCTAAAATATACTGGAGGGGTTCGCCTGCGATTCGTCTGCGGATAAGTGAAAGAAACTCAACCTCTTGCTTTGAAGAGACCTTTTTATCTTTTTTAAGTGCAAACTGATTTGCGTCAATGCCAACAGCTTTTTCAATAAGCCAGCGTGCATCAAAAAAAGCATTCTCAACAAAGGCATAGTCGAGCATTTCTGCTCCCTGTCTGTAAAGCTCGTTTACTGTCATACTTCATCATCCTCTGCATTTATTTCTGTGCTGAAGCTCTCTTCAGCGGGGAAATGCTCTTCGGGTTCTGCTGCGGGTTCTGCTTTAACAATACCGAGGCAAGCCTCTGTTGCGGCAATTGCAACCTCGATAATATCATCTGTTGGCTCTTTGGTGGTTATTCTCTGCATCCAAAGACCAGGGGCAGATGTGATTTTAACAAAAAGGTTATCGTGCTTACCTGCATACTGGAGCACCTCATAGCCGATACCGAGGTAAAGCGGAAGAAGCAGAAGCTTCACTGCAAGCCATAAAAGACGCTGTGCTCTCAATGCAGGGAAAATGAATGCGATAATTGTGGAAATGAGCATACTAACAATGATAACAAGGAAGATGAAGCTTGTGCCACATCTTGGATGGAAGCGTTTTTGCTCACGGATGTTTTCAACTGTAAGCGGAAGTCCTTTTTCGTGGCAGAAAATTGACTTATGCTCTGCGCCGTGATACATGAACATACGCTTGATGTCTTTCATATTGCTGACCGCCCACATATAGCCAACAAGGATTGTGGCTCTTACGATACCCTCAATAAGCGGTTTAAGTCTTGTAATATCTGACTTCACAAGGAACTCAACACCGTCTGCCAGAAGGCTTGGAAGATAGAAGAAAAGGAGGAAAGCCAGTGCAAATCCAAAAACCGCCGCAATTGCACCGATAACCGCCATCATCTTTGGTCCGAAATGGTCGGTGAGCCATTTATCAAGCTTTGACATATCCTCTGTGTCTTCATCAAGGTCAATAGCTGTTTTTTCAGCAGACTCCATAAGGATTTTATAAGTGAAAGCCATCTGGTCAATGAAGTTGATTGTTCCTCTTATAAAGGGGATTCTTGCAATTTTGTATTTATCTTTAAGCATATGCTGCTGTCTTAAATCTGTTTCGATTGTTCCGTTTGGAAGTCGGAAGCTGACACCAAGACCCTTGGGACCAATCATCATAATACCTTCCATAAGTGCGGAACCGCCAATGCTGTACTTTTTCTTTTCATCAGCCATTATTCTCTTCCTCCTGTGTATTTTTTTCTTGCGCACTTTGTGCATTCTTTTCATTCTCTGCCGCTATGGCAGCTTCAATATCCCATTCTTCGCCCAGCTCAACATGGTCAATATCAAAGCCAATAACAACCGTTGTGCCCTCGCCCAATACAGAGTAAATATCAAGTGTGCCTTTGTGAAGCTTGATAATTTCATCTGAAACGGCAAGACCGATGCCTGAGCCGTGAACTGTCATATTCGTTTTATAGAATTTCTCTTTAACATGGGGCAAATCCTCTGCGGAGATACCGCAGCCTGTATCAACAACGGCAATTTTGATTTTGTCATCTGCAATATCTGCCGTAACATTGATTTTGCCGCCCTGCTTTGTGTATTTAAGAGCGTTATCAAGGATATTTACAAACACCTGCTTGATTCTGTCGGGGTCGCCGTCCATTGGAGCAGGCAGGTCGGGAGCGTTATATATAAGGTCAACGCCCTCTCTTGTTGACCTGTCTTTAAAAGCAAAGACGGTTTCGTCAAGCTCTGCAAGAACATCCATTTTTTCTATTCTCAATGTAAGTCTGCCACTTTGTATCCCCGAGAAATCAAGAAGCTCCTCAACGATACCCGAAAGGCGTGCCGCTTCGTCAATGATAACATTCATTCCCCTTTGAGTAAGTGCGGGGTCAGAATCGCTCACCTGCAAAATTGTTTCGCCCCAGCCTTTGATAGCTGTGATTGGGGTACGCAATTCGTGAGAAACGGTGGAGATAAAGTCGTTTTTTAATCTGTCGGCGGTGCTGATTTCTGCCGCCATATTATTTATTGATTTGCAAAGCTCACCGATTTCATCATCATAAAGATAATGGTCAATTCGGGCATCAAGATTGCCGTTTGCAATAAGCTTTGCAGTTTCGTTAATTTCTTTAATCGGCTTAACAATGGAGCTTACAAAAATAAGACCCGATATAAGAACGAGAACTGCAAATGTAAGGAAAACAACTGTGATGAATATATAGATTGTTGCCAGCTGACTGTCAACAGCATCAAGTGAAGTGATATATCTCACAGCTCCTCTTATCTGGTCATCCTCTGTTCTGATAACATTTGTTATAGCCATAACCTTTTCGCCGGAGCGAAGCTTGCCTGTCCATTTAATAAAAAGTGATGTGTCATTATCTGCCTTAACTGCCTCATAATAATCGGGCATTTCGGGATAGTTTGTTTCAAATCCGCTGGAAGAAACGATAACCTTACCGTTTTTGTCAATCACCCATACTTCCATATAGGCTTTTTCTGAAAATTCTGAAACATACTCCCTTGCCGCAGTGTCAAAATCTGCATCATCAACAAGGTCGAAGTAATTTGCCGCAGTACCTGTGGAGTAGCTTTTGAGCTTGTTATAAACTGAGTTGTAGTAGAAATTCCTTACAAAGAAAACACACACAACAGAGATAACCGCAAGTATGGCAACTGAGATAACTGCCGACCTGAAAAGCCAGCGGTAAATAAGCCTTCCGCTGAAAGAAACGGACTTTTTGTCTTTTTTAGTGTCTGCCACTATGCCACCCCTTTCTGCGATAATCCTTTGCTTATCCTACCCATTTATATCCCATACCCCAAATGGTAAGCAGGTGCTTGGGAACCGACGGCTCGTCTTCAATTTTCTTTCTTATTCTTCTGATGTTTACATCAACAATTTTTTCTTCGCCCTCACGGCTCTCTCCCCATACCTTGTGAAGAATCTGTGTTCTGCTGAGGGTTTTGCCCTGATTCTGGAAGAAATAATTCATTATCTGAAACTCGACCTGTGTAAGGTCAACGGGAATGTCATTTTTAGTGAAAGTCATTTTTTCAGCATTAAGTGAAAATTTGCCCTGAACAAGTGAATTGTCTTCATCACCAGTGCTTCTTTGAAGCATGGCAACACGGCGGTAAATAGCATCTACACGAGCCATAAGCTCTGAGGGTGAAAAGGGCTTTGTAACATAATCGTCTGCACCGTTGAGAAGTCCGCTGACCTTATCCATCTCTTGTGTTTTGGCGGTGAGCATCATAATGCCGAGAACCTTATTTTTTTCTCTCAGCTTTTTGCAGACCTCAAGTCCGTTCATATTGGGCATAATTATATCAAGCAAAGCCACGGCAATTTCACCGTTGCAGTTTTCATACTGCTCCAGTGCTTCAAGTCCATCTGCTGCTTCAATTGTTTCATATCCTGCTCTTTTAAGATTTATTACAATAAACTCTCTGATTGCCTGTTCATCTTCGGCTACGAGAACTTTTTTATTCATCAATGCTTCCTCCTATATTATTCACGGCAACATAAAATCCATCTTTGATGTTCTTATCTTTTATACCAAACTCTTTGCCGTCTGCTGTTATGCAGTATTCGTATGCCTTATCTTCATAATCGGCAAGTCGCTTATAGCCGTCGATTCCAGCTGCTCCCACAGCGTGAGAAACAAGTGAGAAGAGCTGAGAACCCATATGCTCACTTGTAAGCTCATTCCAGCGGTAGAAATAAAGCTGAGAATCAAGTCTTGTTACGGTTATTTTGCCGACCCAGCTGCTGGGTATATCAAGGCTGTAATTTTCTGAATGATTATAAATAACATATTTTTCTGATTTAAGCTTATGACCGTTAAACTGAGACCAAAGGGTATAATACAGGCTTTCGTCCTGCAATTCACCGTTGACAACATAGGTTGAGCCAACAATTCTGACACCGACGGGGATTTCAAAATGACCGTCAGCGTCAATATCTGCAACAGAACGCCTTGTGGGACGCCATGTGGCAGTTGTGGTCTGTGTTCCAATATCAAACAACGGTGCGCAAAGTCCGTTAGCGGACTTATCCCACACAAGCACCTCTGTTATCATATCGTGCTCGTTTTTATATGCGTCAACAAGAAGCACTGTGCTTCCGTCAATTGAATCAGTGTAAATTGCACTATAGCCAGAAATATTGCCGTCAACAGGTGTCTTTGCTATAATGCCGAATCTGCCCTCTGAATCAACATCGGCAACGCAGGCAAATGCTGAGGGTGCAGGGTTATTTGTATCAATATAAACGAAGAAAAGCTCTTTTCTTCCGTTTGAGTCAACATCGGTCAAAGTAACGAGATTATACTGAGATGAGCCAAGCTCACAGAAATAATCCTTAACACTGTCTTTGCCAAATCCATAAACGGTAAACTGCCTGTTAAGGGTGAAGATGTTCCAGCCGACAGTGATTTCTTTAACATTGTCGCCGTTCATATCTTCAACAATAACGCAATCAATTGAATTGCCTGCGCCCTGAACATTCTTGACATATTCCCACTCGTCATCGTTATTCTTCTGGAATACGCCAACATTGACCATTTTTGCACCGTCTTTTTTGGTGTAAAAAACAATGGCATCTTCTTTACCGTCTGAATTAAAATCATCCACAATGAAGGCGGATTTATGCTCGCCGTTAAGGGGCGTTACAAAGTCAACATTGCCGTTTACAGATTTCTGAAAAGAATCCTGCAAAGACTGATAGTCGCCTGTAAGCTTTGGCGGAGCCATGAGCTTTTCGGGAGATTTTATGCTTAATGAACAACCGCTGAGAAGTGAAAGACTCATCACTGAAGCAAGCATCGCCGCAACAATTTTGGTTTTCAAGGCAATTTTCCCCCTATCTTGTAGTATAATTCAAATTATTATATCACAATATAACTGTAAATTACAACAGAAAAATAATAATTTTTTTAAATTAACCTAAATAAATCCCCTGCATAAAATGATGTGTATATTATTTAAAGGGAGATTTACGTTTTATGGCACTTAAACCGGACGAAACTGAGTATTTAAACGGTGTCAGGGTTAATAAATACAACCTCTTTGAGCATAACGAGAATAATATTCCCCTGCCCGACACAAAAATTACGGAGCTTATCGGTGTTACCATTCACAACACCAACGGCATTGACGGAGTGGCTGACGAAGCGGAGCAATATACAATTGCAACACTTGACGGAGATATGAAAGATGTGCGAGTTCATTTTTATGTTGACAAAAACGGAGCGTGGCAAAATCTGCCCCTTGACGAAAGTGCGTGGCACGCCGCAGACGACATGGGCGACGGCAACTCAAAAACAATCTCAATTGAGTCGATTATGGATTCCTCCACCGAAGAGGATGACATCAAAGCAAGGGACAACACTGCAAGACTTGCGGCTTATCTGCTTTACACCAACGAACTTGACGAAAACGATCTTTACACCCACACCCACTGGCTCAATGTGAGGGACGGCGTTGAGGGCGACAGGGATTATCTGAACACACTGCCAAATCCGTATAAATACTGCCCCATTTACATTCTGCCCGACTGGCTTGGATTTAAGGCACTTGTGGGTAATTATATCTATCTGCTAAAAGAAGAAAACGGCGAAAATATAGAGCCGTATTTTGTTGAAATCACCACGGGAACGCTGAATGTAAGAAGCGGAGCAGGCACGAAATATCCAGTAACAGCAAGGGTTTTTGGCGGTGAGGTATATAAAATAATCGAAGAAAAAACAGTTGATGGCGAGCCTTGGGGCAGACTTGATTCAGGGGCAGGCTGGGTCAATCTGAAATTCACAAAAAAAGTTTGACATTTTTTAGTATTTGATGTAAAATAAACTGATTTAATTGGTCTTTCATTCGGACCAGAAATGGAGATGCTTTATTATGAATAAAGAAAAATTTTACATTACCACACCGATTTATTATCCATCAGATAAGCTTCACATCGGTCATACCTACTGCACTGTTGCAGCTGACGCTATGGCTCGCTACAAGCGTCTTAAAGGCTGTGATGTTATGTTCCTCACAGGCACTGACGAGCACGGTCTTAAAATCGAAACTGTTGCAAAATCAAAGGGTGTTACTCCCAAAGAATTCCTTGACAACATTGTTGAGGGTGAGCGTGGAATCCTTGATTTATGGAAGCTGATGAACATTTCTAACGATCGTTTCATCCGCACAACAGACGATTATCACTACGAGTCAATTCAGAAAATCTTTAAAAAGATGTATGAAAACGGCGATATATACAAGGGTAAGTATAAAGGCAAATACTGCACACCCTGTGAATCTTTCTGGACAGAGAGCCAGCTTGTTGACGGCAAATGCCCCGACTGCGGCAGAGATGTTCATGATGCAGAGGAGGAGGCATATTTCTTCCGTCTTAGCAAGTATGCTGACAGAGTTCAGGATTTGCTTGAAAACACTGATTTCCTTCAGCCAAAGAGCCGTGTAAACGAAATGGTTAACAACTTCATCAAGCCCGGTCTTGATGACCTTTGTGTTAGCCGTACAAGCTTCAACTGGGGTATCCCCGTTGACTTTGACCCCGACCATGTTGTTTATGTTTGGGTTGATGCTCTTTTCAACTACACAACCGCTCTTGGCTATATGAACGATAAGTATGCAGACTTTGACAAATACTGGCCTGCTGATGTTCACTTTGTTGGTAAAGAGATTGTTCGTTTCCATTCAATCATCTGGCCTGCAATGCTTATGAGCGTGGATCTTCCCCTGCCCAAATGCGTTTACGGTCATGGCTGGCTTGTAATTGACGGCGGCAAGATGAGTAAATCAAAGGGCAATGTTGTTGACCCATATGTTCTTGCAGAGAAATTTGGTGTTGATGCACTTCGTTTCTTCCTTATGCGTACATTCCCATTTGGTTCAGACGGCAACTTCTCAAACGAGCTTCTTATTAAAACAATCAATATGGACCTTGCAAATGACCTTGGCAACCTTGTTTCACGCACATGCGCAATGGTTGAGAAATATTTTGGCGGTCAGCTCCCAGCAGACCGTGAGGCAGATGAGCTTGACAATAATCTTATTGAAATGGCATCTGCACTTCGTGATAAATACGAAGCTGATATGGAAAAATATCAGTTCCAGGATGGTCTTGAGGACATCTTCACAGTTATCGGCAGAGCAAACAAATACATTGACGAAACTATGCCTTGGGCACTTGCAAAGGACGAGAGCAAAAAGGCTCGCCTTGCAACTGTTCTTTACAATCTTCTTGAAACTGTTCGTATCTGCAACACACTTCTTATCCCCTTTATGCCCGACACAGCAGACAAGATTTTTGACTGCATTGGCGCTTGCAAATGTTGCAGAACATGGGAAAACGCAAATGTTTTCGGCTCACTTAACGAGTGCGCAAAGGTAAACAAGGGCGAGGCACTTTTCCCCAGACTTGATGTTGAAAAGGCTATTGCAGAGCTTGACGCTATTAAGGAAGCACAGAAAAAAGCAGCTCTCCCTGCAATTGAGGTTGAGCCTTACACAGAAGAAAAGGTTGATTTTGACACATTCTGCAAGTCAGATTTCCGTGCAGTTAAAATCAAGAATTGCGAAGCTGTTAAAAAGAGCGACAAGCTTCTTCGCTTCACACTTGATGACGGTTCAGGCACAGACAGAACTATCCTTTCAGGTATTCACAAATATTATGAGCCTGAACAGCTTATTGGCAAAACTGCCGTTGCTATCCTCAACCTGCCCCCAAGAAAGATGATGGGCATTGAGTCATGCGGTATGCTGATTTCTGCTGTTCACACAGAAAAGGGCGAGGAAAAGCTTCACCTGCTTCTTGTTGATGACGCTATCCCTGCCGGTGCAAAATTATGCTGACGGAATACAGAAATATTTTTGATTCTCACGCTCACTATGACGATGAAAAATTTGATGATGACCGTGAGAATCTGCTCGCTTCACTTTTTGACAATGGTGTTTGTGCCATTGTCAACTGTGGCAGTGATTTGAAATCAAGCAAGCGTTCAATGGCTTTGAGCGAAAAATACGAAAATATCTATTTTGCCGCAGGTGTTCACCCACACGAAGCTGACGAAATGGGCGAAAGTGATTTTGATGAAATCAGAGAGCTTTTAAAGCATCCGAAATGCGTTGCCATTGGTGAAATCGGTCTTGATTATCACTATGATTTTTCGCCGAGAGATATTCAGAAGCAGGTTTTTGAGTATCAGCTGAAGCTGGCAAAGGAGTTTGATATGCCTGTTGTGATTCATGACAGAGAGGCACATCAGGACACTTGGGAGCTTCTTAAAAAGTATCAGCCAAAGGGCGTTGTTCACTGCTTTTCGGGCAGTGTTGAAATGGCGAGGGATATTCTTTCAATCGGTATGCACATCGGTCTTGGCGGTGCGGTAACATTTAAGAATGCAAAAACTCCCGTTGCTGTTGCGGCGGCTGTTCCCAGTGAAAGACTTCTGATTGAAACGGACTGCCCCTACATGGCACCTGTTCCGCACAGAGGAACGAGGAACGATTCTTCGCTTATCCCCTGCACTGCGGAAGTAATTGCCAGCGTGAGAGGCACAACGGCACAGGAAATTTTAAATCTCACAGCAGAGAACGCAAAAAAATTATTCTTTAATAAATAACAAAAACGGCATGGGAATTGCTCCTATGCCGTGATTTTTTTCAGTTTTAGTCGATAAATCCAAGGCACTGATATGCGGCGCTATCATCAAAAGCGGCAAGGACTATGTAATAATCTGACGAGGGTTTGGGTCTTGGAAGCGTGATACCGCTTAAATTATACTGCCCGTCCTTGAAGCTTTCCACACATTCAGTGATTGTATCATCGTTTGTTACAGATTCAGTGTTACTCTTGTCATTTTTCACCGTGGCGAAGCAGCCGAAGCCACTTTTTGCAAGGTCGGACTCTGCACAATCCACACCTGCAACGATGATCTTTTCGATTCTGTTTTTATCAACAGTGGGCATTTTGTAATCTTCCCTTGCGTACCATTTAGCTTCGGAATAGCCCTCTGTGAATTTGGCGCACAACTGCAAATCCCTGTTGCTAATGCCAAAGAAAAACTTCTTTTCGTCATAGGATTTATGAGAATAGCAATCCTCATTCTTAACATAATAACGGCTGACGGTGTGGGGCTTTATTTCGTTATCGGAATAGAGCAGTGAATCGTCCAGCTTATAATACTCTTTCATTTTGACTTTATTGCCGATTGGCATATAGTAATGGATGCCAAAATCGGTATTGAGCGTATCGACATACTCCACTTTGCTATCGTGCGCCGTAAGAATGATGGCAAAGGTGAGGAAGCATATCACGAACAAGGACACAGCTCCGCCAGCGAAAAGCACAAGAATTTCAAGAGCCTTGCTCAACTTCTTTTCGCCTTTTGTGTCGCTGATTTTCTTTTTGCTCTTGATAAATTCAATTATTTTCGGCAAATTCACAAACACGCTGATTGTGGCAAAGGACACCACCGCAACAACCAAAAATGCGACTTTTATAACATCCTCAATGTGGGTTTCGTAGTTATAGAAGTTTCGCCACACAGTGTATCGTGGTGAAATGCTGTTTTTTTCGTTGAATTTTGCAAGGTCGGCACTGACACTCTTATCTGCACATTTATAAAGTGAAATGCTGTTCCCATGCTCGGTGTGAGATTCGGCACTGACATATGTTTTGCCGAAAAAATTATACACCATAAAATACACAACGCTTTTGCCCGACTTATTATTGGCATAAAAACTGCCTGTGAAATCAAAGCTATTGAGAGCAAAAAGTGAAGTGAAAAGAGCCTTTTTCTTGGTAAGGCAGTTATATTTGCCGTTTTGCAAAGCGTTGATGAATTTCTCTGAATCGCTTTTAAGATAAATCACAGGGTCATAGGAAGTGTCAACATCTGAAAAATGAGCGTAATAGGAGAAATCGGGCGATTCTGCCGAGCAAATATCAGTGAAAGAAACATCGGGTGCGGTTTTGGTTTTATAAGCGTTGCAGTTATAAACAAGACAGCCTGCAACGGTGCAAAGCCCCAGCACCAAAGCCGAAATGAGAGCTATAAGTTCTTTTATTACGAATTTCATATGTCGCCCGCCTTTCTTTGTCGAAAATTGTCATATATAATTTTTACCACATCGGGGCGGTAATTGCAAGGGATTTTTTATAATATATGGCATGGGCAAAGAAAAAAGTATGGAATTCCGTAGAGTTCCATACTTTTAATTTTATTTAAGAATGATTTTGTTGTCCTCAACATCCACTGAAACGGAGGTGATTGGGTCATCTACGCTATCAACAATGAGGGATGCGATTTTATCCTCAACATTGCGTCTGATGAAGTTGCGGAGATCTCTTGCGCCACGGGTTCCGCCTACGCTCTTCTCTGCAATGAGCTTAACGGCTTCCTCTGTGTATGAGAAGCTGATGCCCTTATCGAGAAGCGGCTCTTCAAGCTCATCAAGCATAAGAACGGCGATTTTTTCAAAATCCTCCTGTGAAAGAGGTCTGAAAACAACAACCTCGTCAACTCTGCCGATAAACTCGGGGCGGAGGAACTCTCTCAAAGCTTTCATTGCTCTGTCTGCCGAAGCGGTGGCGGCACTCTTACCAAAGCCGAGGGCGGTGTTTCCGCCTTCACTGCCTGCGTTAGAGGTCATAACAATAACTGTGTTATCAAAGGGAACTGTTCTGCCCTGTGCGTCAGTTATTTTGCCCTCGTCAAGAATCTGGAGCAGGATGTTCATAACATCAGGGTGCGCCTTTTCGATTTCGTCAAATAGGATTACGCTGTAAGGCTTTCTGCGTACCTTTTCGGTAAGCTGACCAGCCTCGTCATAACCAACATATCCAGGTGGCGAACCGATAATTCTTGAAACGGAGTGCTTCTCCATAAACTCAGACATATCAAGTCTGATAAGTGTTTCGGGTGTGTCAAAAAGCTCATTGGCAAGCTGTTTAACAAGCTCTGTTTTACCAACACCAGTGGGTCCAACAAAGATGAATGATGCAGGACGCTTGCGTGGGCTGATATTTACCCTGCCCCTGCGGATGGCGGCTGAAACAAGGTCAACTGCTTCGTCCTGACCGATTACCTTTGATTTGAGCTTTTTATCAAGGCTTGCAAGTCGGCGCAGGTCGCTCTCTACAATTTTCTGTGCAGGGATGCCTGTCCACAACTGGATAACTCTTGCAAGGTCTTCCTCTGTTACAGGGATGTCCTTAGTGAGCTTTTCAAGTTCGTCAAGGCGGGCATCAAGCTGTAAAATCTCTGTTTTGATGTTTGCGATTGCTTCATAGTCGATGATTTCAGCATCTTCCATCAAAGCCTGCTGCTGAACCTTGAGGTCGGCAACTCTCTGCTCAATCTTTTCCTGCTCCGAAATCTCTTTATTGCGGAGATTTGCACAGGTGCAGGCTTCGTCAAGCAGGTCGATGGCTTTATCGGGCAGGAATCTGTCGTTAATAAAGCGTTCTGAAAGGTTGACCGCCTTGCGGATAAGTGAATCACTGATTTTAACTCGGTGATAATTTTCGTAATATTCTTTGATACCTTTGAGCATTTCGCAGGTATCGTCAATTGACGGCTCTTCAACCTTAACAGGCTGCATTCTTCTTTCAAGAGCGGAGTCTTTTTCGATATGCTTTCTGTATTCGGTAAAGGTTGTTGCGCCGATAATCTGAACCTCTCCCCTTGAAAGGGCAGGCTTTAAGATGTTTGCGGCATTCATTGAACCCTCTGAATCGCCGCCTGCACCAACAAGGTTATGAACCTCGTCAATGAAAAGGATTATATTGCCGTCTGCCTTAACCTCTTCAACAAGGCCTTTTACTCGACCCTCAAACTGACCTCTGAACTGAGTGCCAGCCACAAGGGATGTAAGGTCAAGCAGGTGGATTTCTTTATTGGCAAGCTTTGCAGGAACATCGCCAGATGCAATTTTGAGGGCAAGTCCCTCTGCAATGGCGGTTTTACCTACGCCAGGCTCACCGATAAGGCAGGGATTGTTTTTGCTTCGTCTGCAAAGAATCTGAATTGTGCGGTAAATCTCATTCTCTCTGCCGATTATGCGGTCAAGCTTGCCATCTCTGGCACGCTCTGTGAGATTTGTGCAGTAAAGGGGCAGAAACTTTCTCTTTTTATTGTTTTTCTCGCCCTTTTCTTTCTTATTCTTGCCTTTTTCTTTTTTATTGTCTTTGGTGTCTGATTTTTCTTCATTATCGGCACTGTTTTTAAGCGGGTTCATATTGCCCATCATGCCCTGAATGAACGGGAATGTGGGGATTCCGCCAGGCTCAAAGCCTTCGCCGTCCTCGCCCATGCCCATCATGGCACCAAACTGTTCGCTCATTTCGTCAACATCTTCTTCGGTGATACCCATATTTTCCATCATCTGCTTTATGGGTCCCGTAGCTTCCATTGCACATTTGAGGCAAAGACCCTCGGAGTCAGTTTTTTTATCTCCGTCCATCTTTGTCATAAATATAACCGCAGGGCGCATTTTGCACTTACTGCATATAACTTGTTTCATAGTTTTTGCTCCTGAAAATTACTGTTTTTTGCTTTTAAGTTTGCCGAGAATCTGCTTTGCAGATGAGGGAAGATAGCCGATAAATGCAACAACTGTGAGAACAGCTGAAACAACAACCATAATGAGAAGAGGAAGATCGGGAATAGTCCAGAATTTTGCAAGCAGACCAACACCAGGTCCAAACATTACAATTGCAATCATTACAAGGTAGAATACCATTGTTGCGGCTTTGCCCCAAATCTCTGCAGCACTGGGACGAAGACCGATTGCAAGCATAAATCCGCCGAATATAACCATAAGAAGCTCCTTAACGATAAAGATAAGGAAAATCCAGCTGAATGTTTTGATGAGACCCTCGCCCTCTCTGAATTTGAGGAAGAAGAGAACAGCGATTGTGATCTCTGTAAGCTTATCGGCAACAGGGTCAATGAGCTTGCCAAGGTCTGAAACCATATTGAATCTTCTTGCGATTTTGCCATCAAAAAAGTCTGAAAGACCTGAAACAGCAAGAACGATAAGTGCCGCAGCTATGTATCCTTTATAGAAAAGAACTGCAAACACGGGAACGAGAACGATTCTTAAATAAGTGAGCCAGTTAGGGATTGTATTCCAACCTTTGAGTAATTCTTTCATGATAATTTATCCTCCTTAAGCACCAAGCAATACAGACGCATATGGGAAATATGATGAGAAGAACTTAACATAAAGACCCATCAATGCTGATTTGCTTGTAATTTCTTCAATAGGTGTGAAGCCAGTGATTTCGATAAGCTTGATTATGAAAACTGCGATACCAACATAGAAAATACCAAGGAATGCACCCAGGACAATTTCAAGGATTTTGTTTTCTAATTTTACCTCTGTCATTTTGAAAAGTTTTTCAATGAAGAAAAGCAGGAAATTGACAATAACGAAAGTGGCAACAAAGATTACAACAATTGAGAAAAGAACTGCATTTGCTCTTCTGTCATTATATGTAATAAACATATCCGTCTGTCTCATAATAATACTGCCCAAGGGCCATGAATATACCTTTGCAACAAATGTTGCCGCAATAAGTGCGATAAGCTCATGCACTGACCTGATAACATTCTTTTTGAGATGAAGAATAACCGTAAGAACAAAAATCAGGACAAGAAAAAAGCTTACGATATACTCGCTGGTGTCTTTAACCATGTCAATAGCTGTTCCTATAATTTGCATATACATCCTCCTCAACGGAATTTTTTACAAGTTACCTCACTGGGAGATAACATATAAATCTTATTATTTTTTATTGAAATCTCAGTAACCGAAGTTTCTGAAGGGATTTCCTCTTTCAATTTGCCGTTACTGTTTTTGAAAACCATAACAGAATCGGAAGTAAGAACGGCGGTATATTTATCGGTGCAGAAAACATCTTTGATTTCTTTATTGACGCTGGCAGTGCTGTCAAGCTTTCCGCCTTTAAAAATCTTGATTGTTCCGAAATTATCGCCACCGAATTTTTTAAGTGCAACAGCACTTACTTTATCATTATTGCTGTATTTAAAGAGAATATCGGGGGCAAATTCTTCTGCTTTACCAAGGGAAGAATTGTCTTTAATATAAACCCTGCCAGTGTTGCTGATAACTGAAATATTGTGAGCAGAATCATACTCAACGCTGACAACTGCACAGCCTTCAAAATCGAAGCAGGCAACGGGTTTTGTTGCGTCAAATTTAAAGATATAAACCTTTGAATTTATCTGAGCATCTTTAGAGCGGATTGTGCTGACCGATGCAAATTTGCCATCATCTGAAAGGGTGATGCTTGTTATTTTTTCGCCTTTGAATGTGCGGGTGAAAAGCTCTTTCTGATTCTTTTTATAAACATTCAGCACATTTACAGAAGCAGGCTTTTGAACAGCGACGGCGAAGTTGCCCTTTTTGCCAATGGCGGCAGAAACAACTGTTCCATCAAGCTCTTTTTCAAAAACTACCTGTGATTTATTCTGCATCCTTATTTTAGCCGAATCTCTGTCATAAATCAAGGCTTTATCGCCTTTTAATTTCACAGCAGGGCTACCATATTCAATAGGAAGCTCCGAAATCACCTTTGCACTGGGGCTTAACAGCACGGTTTTATCTTTACTATAAACAAAAACATCGCTGCCCTCACAGAAAATCTGCTCTGGGGATTCGCCTGTTGTTTTGTATGGGAAGCCATCACCCGAACCAAGGGACTGGAAGAAAACCTTAATATCACTTGTGATAGATGTGAGAGTAACACCGCCGATTGTGCGGGCGGCAATGAAAACAATTGAAATTGCCACAAATAAAACAAGAACGATTTTAAGAATTGCCGAAGTGCCTGTTGTGGATTTCTGCGCTGATTTTTTGGCTGACCTCTGCTCTTTTTTAGTGGCAGGTTCAGATGATTTTTTCACTTCAGCCTGCTGCGGTTTTCTTTCGGGAATCTGCGATTTTTGCGGAGCATTTTTTGGTTGAGATGATTTCTTTTTCTGAATTGGTTTTGAAGTTTTTTCGGCTGGCTTTTTCTTTGATTCAGTTAATTTTTTCTGAGCGATTTTTTCAACATTTTTTAACTGTTTTTTAATTGTTTTGCCTGTTGATTTTTCTTCTGCCATTATATCACTTCCCGTAAAAAACTTTGTTGAGATAAAGACCGTGGGGCGGTGCTGTTCTGCCAGCTCTTGCCCTGTCAAGCGAGTCAATTATCTGCGGCAAAGAGTCTTTTTCAATTTTGCCTTCGGATATTTCAAGCAGTGTGCCCACTGCAATTCTGACCATATTATATAAAAAGCCGTCTGCTTTTATTTTGAAAATGACCTCTTCGTCATTTCGTGTTACGGTGCAATATTCCACTGTTCTCACAGTATCCTCAACACTGCTTTTAGCGGCACAAAAGCCTTGAAAATCGTGTGTTCCGCAAAAATACTGCGCCTGTGAATTGAGCATATCAACATCAATTTCTTTTTTATAGTGGAGGTATCTGCCGTTACAGAAAGGATTTCTTTGTGGAGAATTCCAGATTTTATAAACATACTCCTTACCTGTGCAGTCATACCTTGCGTGAAAATCATACGGCACTTCAACACAATTTTTAACGGCAATATCATCGGGGAGAACCGCATTCATTGCACCAACAAAGCGGAAAGGATTCAGCTCCTTTTCGGTGCGCATATTGAAGCAAAATTCGTTAGCGTGAACGCCTGCGTCAGTGCGGCTGCAACCAGTTATATTTTCTCTTTTGCCGAGGATTCTTTCGATACCGTCCTGCACAGCCTGCTGAACAGTTATTCCGTTTGGCTGAACCTGCCAGCCGTGGTAATCTGTTCCGTCATAGGCAATGGTAACAAGATAATTTTTAAGCATATTAAACTACCTTTTTAAAATAAATGTTGCAGAGGATTATACCTGCAAAAATTACCGCAACAACAAAAAGTGCGATAAAATCTTTGAAGCTGAGCTTCATTTTTTTCATTCGAGTTCTGCCCTTACCGTCAACATAACAGCGACATTCCATGGCATCTGCCAGCTCAAATGCGTGCTTAATTGATGAAACAAAAAGCGGAACAATTATTGGAACAAGAGCCTTGACTTTTTCTTTAAGTCCGCCCGAGTCAAAGTCCGCTCCCCTCGCCTTTTGTGCGTTGGTGATTCTGTCAACCTCATCCACCAAAACGGGGATAAAGCGAAGAGCCAAAGTCATCATCATTGTGAGGGTATGAACGGGGATTTTAAAAATCTTTAATGGTGAAAGCAGACTTTCGATTGCGTCTGTCATCACCGTTGGGGTGGTTGTGTAGGTGAGAAGCGAGCTGATAATAACAAGGCAGATGATTCTCACAACCATAAAGAGAGCTGTGAACAAGCCTTTTGATGTGATGTGGAGAAATCTCCATTCAAAAAGCGTTGTGCCGCCTCTGATATAAAATATATTAAGAACTGCCGTAAACGCAACGATAATTGCAAGTGGTTTGATGCTTTTGAGCACCATTTTAAGCGGTACACCTGAAACAAAAATAAGCGCAAATGTAACAGCCACAACAACGGCAATTGAAACAAGGCTTCTGCAAAGGAAAATGCCAACAATCAAAGCCAAGGTCAGCACAATTTTCATTCGGGCATCCATTTTGTGTAAGAATGAATTTCCCGGGAAATACTGACCGATTGTAATATCTTTAATCATTTCACTTTGCCCCCTTTCATAAGACGGGCAATATCTTCCACCGCTTTATCAACAGTGAAAATACCGTCTGAAACAGGGAGACCTTTTTGACGGAGAATTGAGAAAACCTTTGACACCTGCGGAACATTGAGCCCCATTTCTGAAAGCTCATCTGCTCTTGCAAAAACTTTCTCAGTTTCGTCATACATTGCGACCTTGCCTTTATTCATAACAAGCACTTTTGAGGCAGCTTTTGCCACATCCTCCATGCTGTGTGAAACAAGGATTACGGTGCATCCTGTGCTTTTTCGATAATTTTCTATCATATTCAACACAGTATCTCTGCCCTTTGGGTCAAGACCTGCGGTTGGTTCGTCAAGAATAAGCACCTCTGGCTGCATAGCCATAACGCCTGCGATAGCGGCACGGCGTTTTTCACCGCCTGAAAGCTCAAAGGGTGATTTCATAAGATGCTCTGGTTTAAGACCTACAAACGAAGCGGCAATTGCAACTCGTCTGCGGATTTCCTCTTCCTTGAGCTTCATATTTTTGGGACCGTAGGCAATGTCTTTTTCAACAGTTTCTTCAAAAAGCTGATATTCGGGATACTGAAAGCAAAGCCCTACTTTAAACTTTGCAGCACGGACTGACTTTTTATTTTCCCAAATACTTTTGCCATCAATGAGAACATCGCCCTCGCTTGGCTTCATAAGTCCATTAAGGTGCTGAACCAAAGTGCTTTTGCCCGAGCCTGTATGACCGATAAGACCGATAAAATCGCCCTTTTCAATATCAAAAGACACATTATCAACCGCCACATGGCTGTGGGGCAAGCCCTCGTTATATCTATGTGTAAGATTCTTAACTGAAATAACTGCTGACATCACACCACCCCCGCTAACCTGAGAATGGCATCGGCACATTCTTTTTCGTCAAGAACACTGTAATCTATTTTATATCCAAGTTTATTGAGCCTGTATGCAAGCTCTGTTGCCTGCGGAACATCAAGACCAAGTGATTTTATAAGCTCAACATCTTTAAAAATCTCTCTCGGTGTACCATCTGCAACAGCTTTGCCGTTGTTGATAATAAGCACCCTGTCTGCCTTAACGGCTTCGTCCATATAATGAGTTATAAGAATAACCGTAACGCCCAATTCATCTTTGAGCATTTTTATGGTTTTCATAACCTCTTCTCTGCCACGGGGGTCGAGCATTGCGGTAGGCTCATCCATAACAATGCACTCTGTCTGCATTGCAATTGCGCCTGCGATAGCAACACGCTGTTTCTGACCGCCTGAAAGCTTATGAGGTTCACGGTCTTTAAATTCGTACATTCCAACGGCTTTAAGAGCGTCATCAACCCTTTTGCGGATTTCAGCAGGCTCAACACCTAAATTTTCGGGGCCGAAAGCCACATCATCCTCAACGATTGTTGCAACAAGCTGATTATCGGGGTTCTGAAAAACCATACCCACCTTTTTGCGGATGTCAATGATTCGCTTTTCGTCAGAAGTGGGGATTCCGTCAACAGTAACCTCACCCTCGTCGGGGATAACAAGACCGTTCATCATTTTTGCGGCGGTGGATTTGCCAGAGCCGTTATGACCAAGAATTGCGATAAACTGACCCTTTGGAATTTCAAAGGATATGCCTTTAAGAGCAGGTTTGATTCGCTGCCCTGTTTCCTCGTCCACTGTGTAAGAAAAGGTTACATTATTAAATTTTATAAATGCGTTGTCCATAATGTCTCCTTTTCGGTGGGGTAGTTTTTTTCAATTCGGGAGGAGCAAGCCCCTCCCCTACGATATAATTGTAGTATAAATTAAATCGGGTGCGGGTGTCCCGCCCACAATTATTCGTTATTCATTATTCAATATTCATTTAAATTGTGGATTGCCACGGTTGCTATGCAACCTCGCAATGACAATACCTGCCACAATTCACACAAATTTTACTTTGTACTAACATTGAGAGAACAATCCCTCAGTCAGCTTTGTATGATATTATTTCGACTTTTTTATTCGGGAGGAGCAAGCCCCTCCCCTACGGTGTGCCATCTGCACTTATTCACTATTACTTAATTTTGGTATTGTCTTTCAGCCACATGGCGGATGCACCACAGGGCAGGTTCATACCTGTATTTTTAACAGGGATGCCGATCTCATCGCAGGTGAGCTTTCCGCCATACTTCGGTGAAACGGTGCAACCGAGGATATATTCCATAACTGACGGTGAAAGTCCTGTTGTGTAGGAATTAACAAGCACCATCAGCGGGTCATCTGAAAGAACATCTTTGCATATATCAACGAAAGAATGGACTTCATTTTCAAGCTTCCACACTTCGCCGCCTGGGCCTCTGCCGTATGAGGGCGGGTCCATAATAATAATATCGTATTTATTCCCTCTGCGGATTTCTCTGCGTACAAATTTTATGCAGTCATCAACTATCCAGCGGACAGGCTTATCTGCAACACCAGAAGTGGCGGCATTCTCTTTTGCCCATGCGACCATACCCTTTGAAGCGTCAACATGGCAAACGCTTGCGCCTGCCTTTAAAGCGGCAATTGTGGCACAGCCTGTGTATGCAAAGAGGTTGAGCACCTTAACGGGGCGACCTGCGTTTTTGATAATATCTGACATAAAATCCCAGTTGACAGCCTGCTCGGGGAAAATGCCTGTGTGCTTGAATCCCATAGGCTTAACATTGAAATTGAGGGATTTATATTTAACGCTCCACGAATCGGGAATTTTTTTATAAGTTTCCCATCTTCCTCCGCCCGAATTTGAACGGAGATATCTTGCGTGAGCATTCTTCCACAAAGGGTGATTTTTTGGAGTTTTCCATATAACCTGAGGGTCAGGTCTTATCAGTATTATATCGCCCCAGCGTTCAAGACGCTCACCGTCCGAACAATCTAAAAGCTCATAATCCTCCCACTGGCAGGCACTGCGCATAAAATACACCCTTTCTGAAACTGAAAATTTATATAAGTCTTTCTTCTACTACATCTGCTATCTCTTCGGCAAGTCGCTGAATCTGCTCCTCATCCTTGCCCTCGAGCATAACTCTTACAAGAGGCTCTGTGCCCGATACACGAACAAGCACTCTGCCAGTGTCGCCAAGCTCTTTCTCAGCGCAGGCAATAGCCTTTTTGATTTCTTCGTCCTTATCATATCTTGCTTTACCCATCTGAGAAACCTTAACATTGATAAGAACCTGAGGATAAACCTCCATCTGTGCGGCAAGCTCTGAAAGAGTTTTGCCTGTACGCTTCATAACTGAAAGAAGCTGAATTGCGGTAAGCTGACCGTCGCCTGTTGAAGCATAATCATAAAAGATAACATGACCTGACTGCTCGCCGCCGATTTTGTATCCGTTGGCTTTCATATTTTCAAGAACATATCTGTCGCCAACCTTTGTTTTTTCGCAGTTGATGCCACGCTCCTCACAGAATTTGAAGAAGCCCATATTACTCATAACTGTAACAACTGCGGTATCTTTTGAGAGGACTCCCCTCTCTTTCATATCTGCGGCACAGATTGCGATAATCTTATCGCCGTCAACAATCTGACCTTTTTCGTCAACAGCCAACATTCTGTCTGCATCACCGTCAAAGGCAAAGCCAACATTACAGTTATGCTCAAGAACGAGGTGCTGAAGTCCTTCAAGGTGAGTTGAGCCGCACTTACGGTTGATATTAACACCGTTGGGGATTGATGATTTAATGTGAATATCCGCACCTAAATCTGTGAAAAGTTCGGGAGCTGTAACGCAAGACGCACCGTTTGCGCAGTCAAGAGCTACTTTATACTCTTCAAATGTGAAGTCAACTGTCTTTTCAAGGTGGCGGATATAATCAAAAATAGGCATTTCAGATGTGCGGATTCTGCCAACATCTGCGCCAATTTTAACAGGTGGAATTGTTTTGCCGTCAAGAATAATTTCTTCTATTTTTTCTTCAAGCTCATCGGGGAGTTTGAAGCCGTCTTTCTGGAAAATTTTAATTCCGTTATATTCACAGGGGTTATGAGAAGCTGTAATCATAACAGCCGCATCATAATTATATTTTTTAACAAGATATGCAACTGCGGGGGTTGGAAGAACGCCTAAGTGCATAACATCTGCACCAACTGAGCAAAGACCCGCTGTGATTGCGGAGCAAAGCATATTTGATGAAATTCTTGTGTCCATACCAATCATAACTTTGGGACGCTTAACATTGCCGTCAATAAGCACCATTGCGGCTGCTCTGCCTATCTGCATAGCAAGTTCACATGTAAGCTCTGAGTTTGCAACGCCTCTTGCGCCGTCAGTTCCGAATAATCTGCCCATAAAAATACCTCCGTAAAATTTTATTTAAAATAGCTTCTGCTGACCAGGCATCTGATAACCCATATGCCTGTAACCAGCAGGGGTAACGCATCTGCCTCTCGGTGTTCGTGAGAGGAAGCCTATCTGCATAAGATAAGGCTCATAAACATCTTCGATTGTTACTGATTCCTCACCAATTGCGGCGGCGATTGTTTCAAGTCCAACAGGACCGCCATTGTAGTTTTTAATCATACAGGTGAGCAACATTCTGTCTATAGAGTCAAGACCCAAGGGGTCAATTTCCATCTTTTCAAGCGCCATGTTGGCGGTGGCATCTGTGATGATTCCGTTGCCAAGCACCTGAGCAAAATCTCTTGAACGCTTTAAAAGGCGGTTGGCAATTCGTGGTGTTCCTCGTGAGCGTGAAGCAATTTCCATTGCACCCTGTTCATCTGTTTCAACCCCAAGGATTCCTGCGCTTCGTTTAACGATTTTTGCAAGCTCCTCGGGAGTGTAAAGCTCAAGGCGGAGAACAACACCGAAACGATCTCTCAAAGGTGCGCTCAACTGACCTGCCCTTGTGGTTGCGCCAACAAGCGTGAAATGAGGAAGGTCGATTCTGATACTTCTTGCAGAAGGTCCCTGACCGATAATGATGTCAAGGGCATTATCCTCCATTGCAGGGTAGAGAATTTCTTCAACCTGCCTGTTCATGCGGTGAATTTCGTCAATGAAAAGCACATCGCCCTCATTGAGATTTGTGAGAAGTGCGGCTAAATCCTTTGGCTTTTCAATAGCAGGGCCCGAGGTGAGGCGGAAATTAACGCCCATTTCGTTGGCAATGATGCCTGCAAGGGTTGTTTTGCCAAGACCAGGAGGACCATAAAGCAAAACATGGTCGAGGGATTCTCCCCTGTTTCTTGCCGCTTCAATATAAACTGATAAATTTTCTTTAACCTTTTCCTGACCGATATAGTCAGCAAGGGTATGAGGGCGAAGCTGTAACTCAATATCAGAATCTGCACTGCCCGAATATTCGGGAGCTACGATTCGGTTTTCGTAATCGGTTTCCATTTAAACGCACCTCTTTTTTATTATATAAGTGATTTGAGAGCGAGCCTTATAAGCTCCTCAACAGGAAGATTTCTGTCAAGTTTATTTATTGCACCTGCCGCCTCTGAACGGCTGTAGCCAAGCATAACAAGAGCTTCAATAGCTTCTGAACAATTGCCCGAAGCTGTGGGAGCAGCAAATACACTGTCTGCCGCAACGGACTCTGACGCAATGCTTTTTGAAAGCTTATCTTTAAGTTCAAGCACAACACGCTGTGCAAGCTTGGGGCCTACCCCCTGTGCCTTTGTGATTGATTTAACATCACCCGAAGCAACACAGAGAGCTAACTGGTCGGGTGAAAGCTGTGAAAGAATGGCAAGAGCCGCCTTGGGACCTACACCCGAAACAGAAATGAGCTGTTTGAAGCACTGAAGCTCCTGCTGGGTATAAAAGCCGAAAAGCTCCATAGCATCCTCCCTCACATTGAGGTAGGTGTATAGAGTAACCTCTTCGCCTGTTTTGCCGATTTTTGAAAGGGTGTTGAGCGTTGTCATACAACGGAAAGCGATTCCACCGCACTGAATAGCGGCAAAGCTCTCTTCAATTGCAACAACCTTGCCCGTTACGGAATAAAACATAATTTACCATTCCCTGAATTTTTTATCTGTTTTCAGCTTATTCATAAGCGAACTGCCTGTGTGAGCGTGGCAAATAGCCATTGCCAAGGCATCGGCTGTGTCATCTGGCTTCGGCACACTGTCAAGATGAAGCATAAGCTTCGTCATTTCCTGCACCTGCTTTTTCTCTGCTCTGCCGTAGCCAACAACACTCTGCTTAACCTGCAAGGGTGTGTATTCAAATGCCTGCAAGCCGTTTTTTTGAGCGGCAAGCATTATAACTCCCCTCGCCTGACCAACATCAATAACTGTTTTAGCGTTGGTGTTATAAAAGAGTTTTTCTATTGCCATTGCTTCAGGTTTTGTGCGCTTAATAAGCAAATCCATTTCGTCATAGATTATTTCAAGTCGGCGGTTAAAGTCCATCCCTGCAGGGGTGGTGATTGCGCCAAAATCCACAACCTTGAAGCGGTTATTCTGATAATCAAGCACACCGTAACCAACAATGGCATAGCCAGGGTCAATGCCCAGTATTCTCATTTTTTATTATTCTCTCTTTCTCTGATAACCATTCTTGTGGGTGTTCCCTCAAGTCCGAAAATTTCACGAATCTGATTATCAAGATATCTCTGATAGCTGTAATGGAACAGGTCTTTTCTGTTTACGAAGCATACAAACGTTGGGGGTCTTGTGGATGCCTGAGTCATGTAGTAGATTTTAAGTCGTCTGCCCTTATCTGTTGGTGGCTGAACTCTTGCGGTAGCATCTGCAAGAACATCGTTAAGCTTACCTGTTGAAATACGCATTGCATTCTGAGTGTCAACAAACTTAATAAGCTCAAAAAGTCTGTCAAGTCGCTGACCTGTTTTTGCAGAAATAAAGATGATTGGAGCATATGACATAAATGAGAAATCGTTCATAAGCTTTTTGCGGTATGAATCCATTGTTTTGCCGTCTTTTTCAACAGCATCCCATTTATTAACTGCAATAATGCAAGCCTTACCAAGCTCATGGGCGATACCTGCAACCTTTGAATCCTGCTCTGTAAAGCCCTCTGTTGCGTCAATCATAATAACGCATACGGTTGCTCTTTCAACAGCCATTCTTGCTCTGATTACGCTGTATTTTTCAATATCATCCTCAACACGGCTTCTGCGGCGCATACCTGCTGTGTCGATAAAAACAAACTTGCCGTATTTATTTTCGATAAGTGTATCTGTTGCATCACGGGTTGTGCCAGCGATATTGGAAACGATAACACGCTCCTCGCCTGCAATAGCATTGATAAGTGATGATTTGCCTACATTAGGCTTGCCGATAACAGCAACCTTAACTGTATCGTCATCAAATTCATCCTCTGTCTGCTCAGGGAAATACTTGATAACCTCATCAAGCAAATCGCCAGTGCCATGACCGTGAACAGCTGAAACCTGAATGGGGTCGCCAAGACCTAAATTATAAAATTCATAAAACTCCATAGGAGCTTCGCCGACACCATCGCATTTATTAACGCAAAGGACAATGGGCTTACCGCTCTTTTGAAGCATAGCGGCAACATCTGCATCTGTTGCAACAACGCCAGTTCTTACATCTGTTACAAGAACAATAACATCTGCGCTGTCGATAGCAAGCTGTGCCTGACGGCGCATCTGTGAAAGAATTATATCGTCTGAATGAGGCTCGATACCGCCTGTGTCAATGAGAAGAAAGGTTCTGCCAAGCCATTCGCAATCGCCGTAAATTCTGTCTCTTGTAACACCAGGGGTGTCATCAACTATTGAAAGCCTCTGACCGATAAGCTTATTGAAAAGTGTTGATTTGCCAACATTCGGTCTGCCGACAACGGCAACTATCGGTTTTGACATAAAATCATTCCTTTCCTGAAATTTTGTTTATAAATTCTGCCCCGTCATTATGAACGGGAGTAACTTTTATTTTAAGCATCTGAGAAAGCTCCTCGAGGGTAACATCATCAAGGAACATATCGCCCTCTCTGCGAAGTGAAACGGCAGGAATCAAAAGCTCCTCACCTAAATCTTTATCTTTAAGAGCTGTGTAAAAATCCTTACCGCAAATAAGACCTGCAACGGTTATCATTTCGCCAAAAAGGATATTTGGAACTTTAATAACATCAACTGAAAGTCCCTGCGATTTTTCACATATACGCTCACAAAGCTCTTTAATAAGCGGATATGCCGCTTCACCTGTGGCAACAGAAACTCGCCTTTCTTTGCCGTTATATGTGTAGTTTTGAAGCTCTTCAAGCACCTCTTTTTTAAGAAGTGCCCACAAACCTACGCCATTTTCAAGCTGAAGAAAATCGCCATATCGCTCTTCCCCAGGCATAGGCTCCTGCGCCTTTAAATAAAACTCATCTGCGGCAAACGCAATATTCGTTTTATTATAGCACAAAAACTCGTCGTTGTAAATGTTTATTCGAGATAAAACATCTAAAGCCTGCTCTTTTGTGAAGGGTGCAAGGGGTGTAAGTCCATCCCTGCAACAGGTAAGACCAACAGGCACGCAGGCAATGCTCTGCACAGCGGGGTAAAGTGCGCCTAAATCTTTAAGAGTTTTTGAAAGCTCCTCGCCGTCATTATACCCTGGGCAGAGAACAAGCTGAGTGTTCATTTTTATGCCTGCTTCGGCAAGCTGATTGATATAATCTAATACCTTGCCAGCTCTTTTATTGCCCATCATTTTAACACGCAGCTCGGGGTTGGTGGTGTGAACAGAAATATTCACAGGGCTGATGTGCATTTTTATAATGCGGTCAACATCTTTCTGACCGATATTTGTAAGTGTGATATAGTTGCCGAAAAAGAATGAAAGTCGGGAATCGTCATCCTTAAAATAAAGGCTTTCACGAAGCCCTCTCGGGAGCTGGTCAATAAAGCAAAAAACGCAGTTATTGGCACAGGAACGCTGTTTATCCATAAGATAAGTGTCAAACTCAAGACCTAAATCGCTGCCGCCGCTGAGCTTGACAGTTCTTTTTTTGCCAGATTCTTTTTCGATTTCAAGAATCAGCCTGTCGTCGTCAACATAAAACTGATAATCAAGAATATCTCTGATTTCGTTTCCGTTGACAGTCAACAGCTTATCCCCTGCCTTGATAAAATGCCTTGCGGCAGGCGAATGCTTTTTGACACACGCAATTTTAACAGCCAAACCTTTTCACTCCTTTAAAATCTATTATAAATCAGGAATTTTTTACAGTGATTTCTTTGCCGTCCTCTGTTACAACCTTGCCATCCTGCTGATGGATTTTGTTATACTTGCCAGAGATAACGGGAACATAATAGTTGTTTCTTTCATCAACACCGAAAATATATGATGAAGTGCGTCTTTTTTCATCAGAAATTTCAACGGAAAGGTATTTTTTGCCGTCCTCTTCAACGATGCCGTTTATTCCACCGATAACGCCTGACCTGATATTTACGCCAAGTCGGCTTTTAACATACCATATTTCGCCATCTGTGAAAACATCCTCTGTGCCGATACCAGTAACGGCAAATGCTTCTTTGCTGCCGTCCCCATTGAAATCGTCATAATAAATCTGAATTAAATCACTGCTTGAAACACGCTCAATCTGTTTCTGAATATAATTGCGCTCAATCATATCTTTGCCAGCATAAAAATAAAAGCTTGTCAGCGCAACAACCGCAACAATCACAAGCAGCGCAGTGATCAAGCCTGCTTTTAAAGAAATCCTTTTGGCAGACTGTTTATCAATCTGATAAGCACCACATTCGGGGCAATTCATTTTGCCGTCTTTAAGTTCACATCCGCAGTTAAAGCATTTCATGGGGAAACCTCCGTTATTTTAAATTTTTCAATAAAAAAACTAAAAAGGCAGAGAGGCAACTGCTCTCTACCTTCATTTAGTTCAAAAGACTTATGCCTCTTTGCTTACTACCATTCTGCCGTTGTAGTAGCCGCACTCGGGACAAACTCTGTGAGCTCTTTTGTAGCTGCCGCACTGTGAGCACTTAACAAGCTCAGGTGCGCTCATCTTCCATACATTGGAGCGTCTCTTGTCTCTTCTTGCTTTTGATACTCTTCTCTTAGGTACTGCCATTTCTGAGTCCTCCTATTAAAACAAAAAATAATTACTTTTCTTCGTCCGCATCGTCAAACAACGAGAGTGCATCCCATCTTGGGTCGGTTGCTTTTTTGCACCCGCACGGACCTTGGTTGAGGTTTTTGCCGCACTGCAGACATATTCCTTTACAATCATCCTGACAAAGGATTTTTGTTGGAAGGCTGAGGATGATATCCTCAGTTACGAGAGGGTCAATATCGTAGCTGTAAGAGTCCACTACGATAAGTTCGTCATTATCCTCATTTTCAACTTTGGTAACCAGAGTGTGCTCAATGGGAATAGAGAACGAACGGTCAAACTCTTCTGCGCATCTGTCGCAGGAAAGACACAAGGTGAATTCTGCCTTTGCAGCTAATGAAACAATGCCAGTGGAGTTTTTAACTTCACCAATAATTTTAACAGGCTTATTGAACGGATAACCGCCATTATAGCCGTAATCGCTAAAATCAAGCTCATATTCAAATGACTGCGCTGCCCCTTCATTATTGAAGATAGGCTCAAGCTCTAATAAGAACATTTTCACTCTTCACCCCATATGTCATACTCGAATATTATATAGTTTTATATTCAATTTGTCAACACCAAATTCCAAATTTTTTTACTAAATTTTAAGTATTTTTTTATACACATTCTGTGATTTTGGTTGACTTTAAATCTTCATACTGATATAATATATAAGATAAAAATTTATTTTCCCAAGGTGAATATACATATGAAAAATTCAGTTTTAGTCGGGGCTGTTGCGGTGGCTGTTGCCGCAGCGGCGGTTGTTGGCGTAAACGCCGCTATGCACAAAAAGCCTGTTGAACAACCCACAACAACTCAGCCAGTTTCAGTATCTTATTCAGCAGAAAGCACTCAGGAGAGCACTGCCGCTTCACTTACGCAGTTTTCTTCTTCAACAAGCGAGATAACCAGCGAAAGCACAAGTGAGAGTACGAGTGATAAAGAATCAACAACAGTTCTCCTTTCAGGTCCCACAACCACAACAAAGGCTCCTGTTACCACCACAACAAGAAGACCGTCAACAACAACCAGAAAGCCGTCCACAAGTGCAACACCAAATGCTACATCACCGACTTATATAAACGGTATTCTTATTGTAAACAAATCCTATCCCCTGCCTGCAAATTACAACCCAGGTGTGAACCCTGCCGCACAGAGTGCATTTAACACAATGCAGTCTGCCGCCGCAAGAGAGGGCATCAATCTTTATATTGTATCAGGCTTCAGAAGCTATTCAACACAGAGAGATATTTATAACAACTATGTTGCAAGGGATGGCAAAGCCGCCGCAGACAGATACTCTGCCCGCCCCGGTCATTCGGAGCATCAGACAGGACTTGCATTTGATGTTAACTCACTGAGCCAGTCATTTGAAAATACTCCCGAGGGCAAATGGCTTGCGGCTAACTGCCACAAATACGGATTTATCATCAGATTCCCCAAGGGCAAAGAAAGCATCACAGGCTATATGTATGAGCCGTGGCACATCAGATATTTAGGAACAAGCACCGCAACAAGCGTTTATAATAGCGGTCTTACACTTGAAGAGTACCTTGGCGTTAAATCAGTTTATTCATATTAAAAAGAATAAGAATGTGAACGGCTATCGCTTTTGCGGTAGCCGTTTTTGCAATGGTAGAGTAAAAAAGCACCCACAGCAAAGTGCTGTGAGTGCAATTTTAAAATCAATACCAAAGAGAAGATAACGGATAAGCTGCTGCCACCATGCGTATTTTACTGTAACATAAATCGGGTATGACAACTGTTTGCCCGTTTCCTCATTTGTGTAAGTTACATGAACTATTGTTTTCTGTAATCCTCCTCCAACAAGCCAGACAAATGTGTATCTCTATATCTCATATGAGTTGTCCAAGGAAGCTCTATCTCATATAACATATCTACAAGATCGTGCTTATTAGTTGGTCTATTGATGTCTTGTGGGGGAGAAATAACTTTATATAAAAGAATATGAATATCTCCCAACCCAACCTTTTCAGGATAACTTGTGTCTATAATTGTATAATGTCCGTTTATTGAATATGTATATTCAGGAGTATATATTTGAAGAATAAATTAGGAATAAAGGAAACTGTCAGTGCCAATATAATGCTGATAATTCCTATAAAAATTTTTCTTTTCATTGTAACAACTCATTAAATTTAATTACTAATATTTTGGGGGTCTGCGAAAAAATCTGTGAATCAGCCTCCCATTTCGTGATGAATTTTCTGCTAAAAAATCCAATATTTTTAGTTAGTTTCATTGTAGCAGAAAAAAACAAGGGTAAAACGGTAAAATTTACATTTTGATGTGGTGTTAAGCAAATAATTGCTAACTTTAAGCGTGGATTGCCACGGTTGCAAGCAACCTCGCAACGACTATACCTTTAGCACAGGGCAAAAAGATGCAGATTCTTACCGCTTTAAATTTGCTTCTCATATAGTAGCCAACGATAATCCAAAATATGACATAAATTTTTAAAAAAAATATATGAATTTGATTCACCTTGATTTCACGGGGATGAACCCCGTGAGGGCGTGGGCGGTCGGCGTGGGCGTGGATGGTGCCTTGTTGGTTGATGAAATTTATCGGCAACATTTGCCCTCCTTAGGTTAAGAAAGTGGTGAACCTGTGAGTTGGGAGGATTGTTTCGTTTGGATTAAGCAGATATTTGAATTTTTACAAACAATCCCTCAGTCAGCTTCCTTTACACAAGAGAGTCATTTTATTGTGCGTTTCAAGTGGATTTGTTCAATATTTTTCAATTCAATTCGGGAAGAGCAAGCCCTTCCCCTACGGTGTTACTATGTCGTTTTATGCTACATATCAGATAAATATATGCGGAATTTTGGTGTGGATGCCGATATTTTTCGTTCAAATTTACATTTGTTCTAACATTCAGAACGGGATGTCGAGGACGGCTCCTCTACGCTTTCCACTATTATCTATTATACATTATCTTTTATCTAACACCTACTGTTCCACCCCTCTGTCAAGGGGCGACAAAAAGGCTCGGTAGTTACAAAGAAAAATGGTTATGAGAACGAATCTCATAACCATTATTTTATCGTATTTTGCCTTTGAGTATTACTGAAATTAGCCCTTAATCATAGCATAAACATCCTTAACAAAGTTAACGAACTCCTGGAATGTAATCTTGATTGTATCAGCATTAAAGTTGCTAACAATCATATTAACAAATTCGCCAGCCTTATTTACATCGAAGGTGCGGAAATACTCAACAAGTGTTGTAAGGATTGCGTTAATAGTCTGCATAATATCTCTCCTTTCATCATATTAGGCATTGCCTTAATCGATTATATCACATATTCTGAAAAAATCAAGCACAGGAAAGATAAATTTACAATTTAGCAAATTATTGCTTTATTCGCAAATATCGAATTGCCTTTCCGTTACCGTCTCTTCTCAGTTCGCCGTCAATAACCAGCTTTCTCAATGCACCCTCAACAGAGCTTATGCTCAGCGACGGACAGAGAGCCATAACATCCTGCTTTGAGAATCTGCCGACTTTTTTGCGTGTTGCCTTGCGAACCATTTCAACCGCAGACATTTTGCTGTCAACAGCGTTAAAGCTTTCTTCAAGCTCTTTATATGCTTCAAAAAGAGTGCCGAGAATGAACTTGACAAACGGCACAACATCCTCTGTGCCATCGTGCCAACCATATTGTGAAGCTTTAAGTGCCTCATAATAGCCATCTTTATTTTTGGCAAGCTTTGCTTCAAGAGAAACATATCTGCCAACAGTGAACCCACTGCGATAAAAGAGCAATGTTGTGAGCAGACGACTCAAACTGCCGTTGCCATCATTGAAAGGGTGAATACAAAGAAAATCGTGAATAAAAACGGGAATTGCTATCAGCGGATCAACTGCACCGCCTGCAATCAATCGGTTATATTCTTCACAGATTTTTTCAAGTGCATCGGGGGTTTCAAAGGGAGAAAGCGGCATAAACATCACTTCACTGCGACCCTCTGCATTGATTGTTTTGATATAATTCTGAACATTTTTCATTTTGCCTGCCATGGGGTTGTTCATATGCCTGTTCAGAATTTTATGGAGCTGTAAAATATTTTTGCGGGTAATGGGGATAGACTCAAAGCTTTTATTGATGATAGTCAAAGCATCTCTGTAGCCTGCAAGCTCCTGCTCGTCCTCGCTTTGCGGAGTTTCTTTATCTTCCACAAGCTGTTTTATGCGATTAGGCGCAATTGGAATATTTTCTAAACTGCTCAGCGCACTGATGCTCTGAATTTTTGAAATCGCCTTGAGCTTTTCAAGCTTATGGGGCTGCTGAGCCAAAAAATATTCAAGCTTGCCAGCTTTTTTATAAATTGCACCAACTAATGAAAGGGTTTCAGTATCCCATTTCTGATTTTTGATTGTTGTATAATTAAAGTTTCTCATGCGTGATATGCCGTCCTCTCCCTTATACTTTAACATATTTTAAGGGAAAAATCAATTGCATACCAACTATTATTGTTTAATTTTTCTGATTGCGCCTTTTTCAAGTCGGCTAACCTGCGCCTGTGAGATGCCAACCTCAGCGGCAACCTCTGTCTGTGTTTTGCCCACCATGAAGCGGAGGTTTAATATTCGCTTTTCTCTGTCGCTCAGGTCTTCCATCGCCTGCTTTATGAGGATTTCGTCAACCCAGCCGTCTGAAATATTGCCGTCCCCTATCTGGTCCATAACATAAATTGCGTCCCCGCCCTCGCTATAAACAGGTTCATACAGTGAAACAGGCTCAACAATTGCTTCGAGGGCTAACACAACCGCCTCTTTTTTTATATCAAGCTCTTTGGCTATTTCTTCAACTGTTGGATCTCTCTGCAATTCGTTAGAGAGTTTTTCTTTTGCCTGTATAGCTTTATAGGCGGTATCCCTCATAGAACGGCTGACACGCACCGCATTGTTATCACGGAGATAACGGCGGATTTCGCCAATTATCATAGGCACCGCATATGTGGAGAAGCGGACATCCTGCGACAAATCGAAATTATCAATTGCTTTTATCAGACCGATACAACCAACCTGAAACAAATCGTCGGGGTTCTCTCCCCTGTTCATAAAACGCTGAATCACGCTGAGCACAAGACGCAAGTTGCCGTTTATCAGCTCCTCCCTTGCGGAAGTGTTGCCCTCTCTGATTTTTTTAAGAAGCTCGATTTTTTCTTTTTCTTTAAGCACCTTTAATCTGCCAGTGTCCACACCGCATATTTCAACTTTATTAAACTGCACAAAATCATTCCTTTACTTGTTATGTAAGCAAGAAAAAATCAGCCAATAAGATTATTGACTGATTAAATGATTTTATTTGATTATATTAAAAATTTCTTCGGGAGTGTCGATTATATAATCTGCACCGACAGTTTGGAGCATTTTTTTATCTCGGAATCCCCATGTTACGGCGATACATTTAAGTCCTGCATTGTGTGCTGTTTCAATATCCACCTCAGAATCGCCAATATAAATTGTTTCGTCTGCTGAACAGCCAAGCTGTTTCATTGCCGACCACACAGAATCGGGGGCAGGCTTTGCAGGAACATCATCTTTTCTGCCGATAGCAAGAGAGATTATATCGCCAAAAAATCTTTTTACAATTACCTTGACCGCTTCATCGCCCTTATTTGAAACAACTGCGGTTTTGATACCATCACGCTGAAGCGTTTTCAGCATTGGCACAATGCCGTCATACGGTGTGGTGGTATCGTTAAGATGAACTGCATAATGCTTTCTGTATGTTTCAAGCACCTTTAATTCAACATCTTTCGGTGTGTTTTCGGGAACGCTTCTGCCGATTAGCTTCAGCACTCCGTTGCCGACAAAGCGGCGAATTTCCTCTTTTGAACGAAGCGGAAGACCCTCGCTTTGGAGGGCAAAATTCACTGAATTTTTCAAGTCCTCCAGTGTGTTGGTCAGCGTACCGTCAAGGTCGAAAATGCAGGAAGTGTATTTATAATTATTTTGCAAGCTCATATTTTATATTGTTATCTTTCGCATACTTCTGTGCGGCTGAATCTTTTTCAACTACAAGGGTGAAGTTTTTATTGAACATTTTGCTGTCTGATGAAGAAGAATCTTTTTTAACTGCAACGGGGAAGCAATAGCTATCGAAATTTCTGACGCTCTTTGGTACATTGAGCTTATCAAGTGAGCTACAGCCTAAGAATGCACTGTTGCCGATTGTTACAACGCTATCGGGAATTTTAACCTCTTTAAGGTTTGAGCACATTGCAAAGAAGCTATCGGGGATAATTCTGATTCCGTCGGGAATGGTGAAAGACTTGATTTCTTCATTGCCGAAGAAGAAAGAATCAGGAAGCTCTTTGAGATTTTCTGAAAAAGCAAAGTTTGAATAATCAACACCTTTAAGTGCAAAGAAAGCCTGTGTTTTATCTTTATTATAAACAACACCGTTTTCAATGGCAAAATCTGCGCCGTCTGCAATCTTTACATCTTTAAGGCTTTCACAGCCACTGAATGCAAGAGCACCGATTGATTTAAGCTTTTCTGGGAAGTTGATTTCTGAAAGCTTTGCGCAACCCTCGAACGCTTTATCGCCAAGATATTTAACAGAATTGCCTAAAGTAACTTTTTCAAGCTTTGCACAGCCTGCAAATGCGCCGTCTTCAATGCCTGTAACAGCTTCGGGCACAACAACAGTTTTAATGCCAAGGTCTGCAAAAGCGTTTTTATCAATTGAAACGATTGTTTGACCTTTGATTTTTTTTGGTATTTCAATATTAACAGATTTGCCGTTATATGATGTTATGGCGATTGTGCCTTTTTCATCTCCGTCAACATAAGTGAAATCTGACTGATTATATTTAACTACGCCAAAAAGGACACCTGCCGCAACAGCAATAAAAGCAACTGTGAAAATTAAAACTTTAATGGCATTTTTCATTTAAGACACCTCTTATAAAGATTTTATCATTTTATTAAGATTTTCAAGTCCTGTTTCAAGAGCAGAGAGGTTATCCTCTATTCCCTCAAACTCAATGCTGACATATCCGTCATAGCCACTTCTCTTGATTGTTTTAAGGCACTGATAAACGGGAACATTGCCCTGACCGAGAATTGCGCCCCTTAAATATGTGCCAGCTCTTGTGGTGAAGAAGTTTTTGCCGGGGTCAAATTCACTGCCGCTCTTTACATGGAAATCCTTAACATGAACATGCTTTGCAAAGGGGGCGGCAACACCGACAGCCTTTATAGGTTCATCATCTGCACAAAGGAAGTTGCCAATATCAACAAGCCAGCCGAAGTTGGGGTCATTAACTCCGCCCATAAGACGCTCAACCCTTGCACTTTCCTGACAAAACTGACCGTGATTCTCTACCATTGTTTCAATGCCGATTGTTTTTGCATAATCTGTAACAGCCTTGCAGCCTTTAATAAGAGTTGGCAGAGCTGTATCAAATGAGCTGTATTTTTTTCTGTCATCCTTATAGCCGACTGTTGCATCATGACGCATACCTGTTGCACCAAGAGCCTTTGCAACATCTGCTTTAAGGCATACTCTTTTAACCTCAGCATCAAAATCTTCGCAATTAAGGAAGTCTGCGCCGATTGTATAATTTACAATTGGAATACCGCATTTTTCACTTTCTTCACGAAGAATCTGTGCAAATTCCATTTCTGTCATGCCTTCGGGAGCTGATAAATCGGTAAATTCGATTGCATCAAAGCCCATCTTGGCGGCAATTGAAATAATATCTTTCTGATTTGCGCCTGTTTTGCGCATATAATTTGAAAAACTGTAACTACTTACACAAGTTTTCATATTTATTACCTTCTTTCTGTTCACATTGTATCACATTGTTTTAAAATTTTCAAGGATGTATTTTTATACATAATATTCTGTATTTTATTCATTTTTGAATGAATTTTTTTAAGAAAAATAAATAAATATTCGGAAAAACACTTGACAACCGCACTATGTGCTGATATAATTAGAGCCAAATTTTATTTTAATAAAGGAAAGGAGAAAGCCAATGGATTTCAACACATGGTTCGAAGGAATTAAAAACACATTTTTAAGATGCTTTGTTGCAGAAGAAAGATATAAGCTTCTTCTCGAGGGTGTCGGAGTTACAATTAAGGTTGCTCTTTTAGCTATTGCTCTCGGTCTTGTAATCGGCTTTCTGATTGCTTTATGCAATCTTTCAAAAAGTAAACCGCTCAACATTATCGGCAAGGTTTACACAGATGTCATCAGAGGCACACCCTCAGTTACACAGCTCATGATCATCTATTTCGTAGTCTTTGCATCTGTTTCACTTGAAAAATGGATTATTGCATCATTTGCATTCGCTATCAATTCAGGTGCTTATGTTTCAGAGATTATCCGTGCCGGTATTCTTTCAATTGATAAAGGTCAGACAGAGGCTGGCCGTTCACTTGGTCTTAATGGCAGACAGACAATGTTCAGCATCGTTGTTCCTCAGGCGGTTAAAAACATCTTCCCTGCACTTTGCAACGAGTTCATCACACTTATTAAAGAAACAGCTATTGTTGGTTATGTTGGACTTATGGATATTCAGAAAGCGGGCGACTTCATCAAGAGTGCTACATACGAAGCATTTATGCCACTTATTGCAACAGCAATTGTTTATTTTGTTCTTATCAAAATTCTTACTGTTACACTTGGCAAGCTTGAAGCAAAGCTCAGAAAATCCGATATGAGATAACGAGGTGAATGAAATGATAAAGGTACACAATTTACATAAAAGCTTCGGAGAGATTCAGGTTCTCAACGGAATTGACGAGCATATCAAAAAGGGCGAGGTTGTTGTTGTAATCGGTCCCTCAGGTTCAGGTAAAAGCACATTTTTAAGATGCCTTAATCTTCTTGAAGAACCAACAGAGGGTGAGGTTTATCTTGACGATGTTCAGATTAACGCTCCCAAGGCAGACATCAACACTATCAGAGCAAAAATGGGCATGGTGTTCCAGCATTTCAACCTGTTCCCCCACCTTACAGTGCTTGAAAATATCACTCTTGCACCTGTTAAGCTTAAAAAGATGACTAAAGAAGAGGCTAATGCAAAAGCAAAGGAGCTTCTTAATGTTGTTGGACTTCCCGACAAAGCAGACGCATACCCCTCACAGCTTTCTGGTGGTCAGAAGCAGAGAATTGCAATTGTCAGAGCTCTTGCAATGGACCCCGAGGTTATTCTTTTTGACGAGCCAACATCAGCACTTGACCCCGAAATGGTTGGTGAGGTTCTTGATGTTATGAAAGAGCTTGCAAAGGCTGGCATGACAATGGTTGTTGTTACCCACGAAATGGGCTTTGCAAGAGAAGTTGGCACTCGCCTCCTCTTTATGGACGAAGGCGTTATCATTGAAAGCGGCGACCCGAGAGAGGTTCTTGAGAATCCGCAGAACGAAAGAACAAAATCATTCTTGAGTAAAGTGCTGTAAAGCATTTTATATACATTATAAAAAAAGGAGAAAACAAAAATGAAAAAAGCATTAAAAATCGCAGTAATCGTTGTAGCAATTGCAGCAATGGTAGTAGCTTTCGCAGCATGCGGCGGCAAAAAAGGCGCTGAAACAACAGCAATTAAATTCGGCACAAACGCTGAATTTCCTCCCTTTGAGTATGTAAACAATCAGGGTGGTGTCATCGACAAGTTTGACGGTATCGACATGGCTATCGTTAAGAATTTTGGCGACAAAGCTGGCAAGGAAGTTAAGATTGAGAACATGGAATTTGACTCACTTCTTATCGCTCTTAAAAACGGTCAGATTGACGCAACAATCTCTGGCATGACAATCACAGAAGAGAGAAAGCAGTCTGTTGATTTTACACATCCCTACTACGAAGCAACTCAGGTTATGATTGTTAAAGAGGGTTCTGACATCAAGACAGCTAAAGATATGGCTGACAAGAAGATCGTTGTTATCCAGGGCTACACAGGTGAAGAGTGCGTTAAGGACTTAGGCTATAAGTACGAAGCATTCAAGAAGGGCTCAGAAGCTATCCTTGAGCTCAAGAACGGCAAATGTGATGTTGTTGTTCTTGACTCTGCAACAGCTAAGGATTACATCGGCGACAACAAAGACCTTACAATTGTTGAGGATCAAGAAGCATTCCCTGTTGAAGAATACGGTATCGCTGTTAAGAAAGGCAACACAGAGCTCCTTAACCAGCTTAATGAAATCATTGATTCAATGAAGGCTGACGGTTCACTTGATAAGCTTGTTGCACAGTATCAGTAATATTTCAGCTAAATAAAAACGGCGGAGGCGAAAACCTCCGCTTTTTTGTTACCTGCTCCCCTGTTCTCACTTTATGAGATAGATTCTCGGTGCTGTTTATTGACTTTTTACTCTCTTAAATGTAGAATTTAAGCAGGAAAAGGAGGTTTTCATATGGACAAACAGACAATGGGTGCTTTTATCAGCACATTAAGAAAATCAAAAGGCATTACCCAAAAAGAGCTTGCGGAAATGCTTAATGTTTCTGACAAAGCTGTTTCACGCTGGGAATGCGACCAAACCACGCCTGACATTATGCTGATTCCCGTTATTGCAGATATTTTTGATGTTACGGCGGACGAGCTTATTCGTGGTGGAAAAATAAGGGGCGAACAGTTAACCAAAAGACAGGAAAAGAACACAAACAAACGACTTGAAACAATCCTTGAAAATAAATTTGCATCATATAAAACGAAATCGGTTATCCCAATTGCCATTGTTTTGGTGGGAATTATAATTGGAATTGTGAGTATTTTGCTTTGTGATTATAGAGAAATCGCAATTGGAATTTCTCTTGTGCTTTTTGTGGCGGCGGTTACATGTCAAATTATTTTTCTGCTGATTTTCAAAAACTCAATCAACACAAGCGAGTTAAATGATGAAGTTATCAGTTCCTTTAAGCTCAGATTTTTTAATTTTTCTTTTCGGATTTTCACCGCTCTTCTTTGCATTGAAGCGTTGATTATTTCGGTTGACTGGCGGTTGTTTTTGTGGAGTGGTCCTGCACTTTCAATCATAACTTTTCTTGTTTGCGTTTTTGTGAAAAGCATTATTATAAAAAATACTGCCCTCCCCTTCACTGAAAAAGAAAAGGAAAGAGCAAATTTATCAGTTAAATCTGTTATCATATATACAATTATTTTGGCAGTTTTAGCATCGGCAATGGCTTTAGTGAACTTAAAATGTCATAACTGGATTGAAAAGCCAGTTGTCTTTTGTGTTACAGAAAGCAAAAATGAGCTTGAGGATTATCTAAAAAAAGAATTTGTTGATTGTTTTGATAACGAGAATTACTACAAGGTTGAAATAACGGACGATAACGAACTGACTTTTTCAGATGATATTGAAAATGAATGTTTTATCCACGAATATAGCGTTAAACATGATAAGCAAAATGTTACTCATATTAAACTTTGGACAGAGGAAACAAGCATAAAAGCACACAGTATTTTGGACAATATAAATGTTGGATTTGTTATAGCATTTGTTGTATCTTTGGCTGTTGCAGTTGAAATTTTTATAAAAAAATACCGCAAAATATAAAAAATGACGGCAGAGAATCGGTTGATTCAATGCCGTCTTGTTTTATCTTGTGAGCTTTTTCATCCAATGGTAACGGTTGACTTTTATAACCGCAGGGATTGCTTTGAAAAGCTGGTCGGAATTAAGGCAGAACATAACGAGAGGTTCAGACCAATTGAACTTAAACGCACCGAGGAACGAAAGCGGAAGAACGATGCACCATATTGCAATAATATCAAGCTTCAGCACATATTTTGTGTCCCCGCCTGCTCTGACGATACCTGTATTAACAGGCATTTGATATGCCGTGCCGATACAGGTTATGCACAGGATGCCGATAAACTTCCGTGCCATTTCAAGTGTTTCGGGGGTAAGGTTATAAAGTGAGAGCACAGGCTCTTTTACAATGCGGAGAACTATGCTTGTAAGTATGCCGATTGAAATAAAAATGAGCTGTAGTGTTCGTGCGTACTCCTTGATTTTTGACAAATCGCCCGAGCCGACAGTTTTGCCGATAACAACTGCGGCGGCTGAGGCTGCGCCCGTTGAAGCTACCTTAAGCACCATAAACAGTGTTGATGAAACGGAGTTGGCGGCAATTGCACTGTCGCTGAGATGACCGAGAATAACTGTCTGCAATGCAGTTGAAAGACCGAACATTGTGCCAACAGCCGCAAATGGCAGGCAGGTGATAATATAATCCTTGATATATGAAAAATCAGGCTTAACAATTTCACGGATTTTAAGATTGAGTCGCTTTTCAAAGACAAAAACATAAAGCACAACCACAATAAGCTCCACCGTTCTTGCGGTGAGCGTGCCGATTGCCGCACCTGTTACACCCATCTGCGGAAAGCCGAAGTTGCCTTTAATCAAGCAATAATTGATTGAGCAATTGATGATAAGGGACATCAACGAAGTAAAAAAAGCAATGCGCACTTTTTCAATACTTCGCAGAATTGCAAGGAAAAGATTAGTCAGCGCAAAGAGCAGATATGTGAACTTAATAAGCTTGAGGTACTTCACACCCTCGGCAATAATATCTTGATTTTTGGTGAAAAGTCCAACGATTTCGGCAGGAAAAAATGTTGCCGCTCCGAAAAGGAGTACACCGAAAATCACGCCAGAAATCAGCGCACCGTTGGCGATTTTTTTGATTGAATTTGTGTCATTCTGCCCCCAATACTGACTGCCGAGAACAACCATTGCATCGCCGAGGGATGCAACAAGGAGGTTGAACACAAACTGAATCTGATTGACAGCGGCAACACCCGAAAGGGCAGTTTCGCTATATGAGCCAATCATCACATTATCTGCAAGGTTAACAGAGAGGACAATGACATTCTGAATGACAAGCATTCTGAACAGATTGAAAAATGTTTTATAAAAATTTTTATCTTTAGTTATCATAGCACAAAAAACGAGCAGCAAACAAATGCTTGCTGCTCAGAAAAATAATTATTATTCGGGTTTCTTTTTGATGATGTCGTTAAGGATTACAAAGAAATCATCATCGTTAACTGAGCTTGCCTGAGGAGCCTTGGGAGCGGGAATGTTGCCAAGGATGGGAGGCTCGATTGGAGCGGGACCAGCAGGCTGAGCAGGATTAAGAGGATTGAGAGGCTCGATAGGAGCTTTTGCAGCTGTTGTTACAGGGTTGATTGTTGCGGGCTGACCCTTGAATGTGGGGATAGGATTGATGTCTTCAATGCCGTCAACCTTTTCAAAGCCTGTTGCAACAACAACGATTGTGATTTCGTCTTCCATAGCTGGGTCGAATGAAACGCCCCATGTGATGTTTGCATCTGGATGAGCCTTTTCTGTGATAGACTCAGCAGCGTTTTCAACCTCGTCAAGACCAATGTCGGGTGAAGAAGTGATGCTGATAATAACACCCTTGGCACCTGCGATTGATGTTTCAAGAAGAGGACTTGAAATTGCGAAATCAGCAGCCTGAATTGATTTATCTTTGCCCTTTGCTGTGCCGACACCCATATGTGCATAGCCTGCATCACGCATAACGCTGCAAACATCTGCAAAGTCAAGGTTAACAAAGCCGGGGATTTTAATAAGGTCTGAAATGCTCTTAACGCCCTGTGAAAGAACTTCATCAGCTACTTTGAAAGCTTCTGTTAAAGTCTTGCAGCGGTCTGAAAGGAGCTTAAGACGATCGTTGGGGATAACGATAAGAGAGTCAACATTCTCTGCAAGCTTTGCAATGCCCTGCTCCGCAAGGATGCTTCTCTTTTTGCCCTCAAACTTGAAGGGTTTTGTAACAACGCCAACTGTAAGGATGCCAAGTTCTTTTGCGATACCTGCGATAACGGGAGCTGCTCCAGTACCTGTGCCGCCGCCCATACCAGCGGTGATGAATACCATGTCAGTGCCTTTGAGAACCTGAATGATGTCTTCTCTGCTCTCTTCAGCAGCTTTTTCACCGATTTCGGGTTTGCCGCCTGCGCCCTGACCTCTTGTTGATTTCTCACCTATCTGAATTTTCTGAGTTGCCTGTGATTCGTTAAGAACCTGCTTGTCTGTATTTACAACGATAAATTCAGCGCCCTGCATACCAGTGGAGATCATTGTATTAACAGCGTTTCCGCCGCCACCGCCTACACCGATAACTTTTATTGTAACTTCGCTTTCATATTCATTGTCGATTCCGAATGCCATTTGATTAACCTCCGTTTTTCACTTATATTTGGAAATAATAAAATTTACACTAATACTATGATATTCTATCATAGAACTTCTTTTTTTTCAAGTCCTATTTTTATTTTTTTGGATTTATATTCAATTTCCCTCGGGGCTTACATAAATATTCTTTGTATCTGCAAGGAAAATTTCGCCCTTTTCTGTTGGTGCGGCTTTGTTTTCTTTTTCAATAATTTTTGCCGCCGCTTTGAGCTTATAATCAATTTCGCTCATTGTGCCGATGTTGAGCTTCAAGCGATTCTGATACATCATTGTGATGTTGTTCACAGATTTGATATTGACAAGAGTTAAATCTTTAAGACCGCTTGCGTTGATTGCGTCAAAAACAGTTTTTAATGATTTTGCCTTTTCAATCTGCTCTTTTTTGAGCTTTTCGCTTGTGTTTGTTTCAAAGATTGTTTCGCCAAGCTCTGCGTTGAATGATGTGCCTGCTTCAAGCTTTGTTATTTTACCTTTGAATTTATCGGTTGAAGCAAACTCAAGCACCTTGCCTTTTTTATCCACCATAGCGGTGCCAGAGGTTGTGTCGATTGCCATAAACGGCTTTGTTTCTTTTGCTTCAATTATGAGAGTTGAGGGAAGCTTCTTTTTGATTTTAACGCTTGATATGTAAGGCAGATTTTTTTTAATGGAATTGACTGCCTTTTCTTCTTTTAAGCCGAGGAGGCTATCACCTTTTGATGCGCCTGAGGCATTTATAATCTGCGTTTCTTCATAAGAAGTTTTGCCTGTTATGGTGATTGTTTTTATTTTAAATGCCACCCTGAAAAGGAGGAAGAAGAGAAGCACAACGGCAAGGAGAGCCGCAACGGAAATGCCGAGAATCTTTCTGTTGCGTTCAACCTGTTTCTTTCTTTTCAGATATGCCTGACGCTTCTGTGGCGACATCTTGTTTATATTTGATTTTTTTGAGGTCGGCTTTTTTGCCTGTTTTTTTACAGGTTTTTTGGGTTGACTTTTAGTCGGCTTTTTAACCTGCTTCTGATTGGGGTTTGCCAATTTTATCCCTCCGAATCTTTGCACCGATAAGCGCAAGATCACGCTCTATTTTTTCATATCCTCTGTCAATATACTGAGCTGAGCTTATTCTTGTGTCGCCCTCCGCTGAAAGAGCCGCAAGCACAAGTGCCATTCCGCCCCTTAAATCTGTTGCGCTGACATTTGCACCAAAGAGCCTGCTTCTGCCATTGACAATGGCGGATGTGCCTGTAACGGTGATGTCTGCACCCATTCGGTTAAGCTCGCCTGCATGGCGGAATCGACTTTCAAATATGTTTTCGTTAATAATTGTTGTTCCCTCAGCCACAACAGCCATTGCCATAACGATTGCCTGACAGTCTGTTGGGAAACCCGGGTAAGGCATTGTGCGGATAGTTTTCATACTGCGAAGCCTGTATGGCGATTTGATGCGGATTGCATTTTTTTCGCACTGAAAGACACAGCCTGCCTGCTCAAAAACAGAGATAACGGAGCTGATATGCTCGCTGACAGCATTTTTGACAAGGATTGACGAGCCTGTAACTGCCGCCGCCGCAAGATAACTGGCGGCTACGATTCTGTCTTCCATAATGGTAAACTCTGCACCGTGGAGCTTATCTTTGCCATTGATAACGATTGTGCTCTCCCCTGCTCCGAAAATCGAAGCACCGCAAAGTTTAAGGAAATTTGCAAGGTCAACTATTTCTGGCTCACGGGCGGCATTTTTTATGTAGGTTGTGCCTTTTGCAGTTGCCGCCGCAAGCATAATGTTTTCTGTTGCGCCCACGCTTGGGAACGAAAGATTTATTTCTGCGCCATGCAATCCTTTTGAAGCTTCGCAGATGATTCTGCCCTCTTCTCTGATAACACATGCGCCCATTTTTTCAAATGCAAGAAGATGAATATCAACAGGTCGAACGCCGATTTCACATCCACCAGGTGCGCACATAACTGCCCTGCCCGTGCGTGAAAGGAGCGCACCCATAAAGATGAATGATGAACGAAGCTCCCTCATAAGCAAATCGGGAATTTCATTTTTCATCACCGCCGACGAATCAACAACAACAGTGCCGTTTTCATTTTTGTTGGAACAACCGAGCCATGAGAGAATGTTGAGCGTTGCCCTTACATCTGACAAATCGGGGCAATTGTGAAAAACACACTCCCCGTTTGTTATAACGCTTGCCACAAGAACGGGCAATGCGCTGTTTTTTGCACCATGGACTGAGATTGTGCCTTCAAGGCGGTTTCTACCCTGTATGTATAAGCTATTCATAATAAGTACCCCTTTAATCTGAACAATAAGCATCTTTCTTTTTTATATTATTCAGCTATGGGGAAAGGGTTACTTATTTTACGATTTCACAAAGCTGCTCTGTAATGCGTTTTGCGGCATCTGTAACAGCCATTTTCTTTGCGTTATCGCCAAATGCTTTGAGCTTATCGGGATTTGAAATAAGAAGATCAACAACCTGTGAAAGCTTTTCGCCGTTAAGGTCTTTCTCTTCAATAAGAATTGCGGCATTGTTATCCACAAGGTCTTTTGCGTTATAGAACTGATGATTTTCTGCCGCATATGGATAAGGAATGAGGATTGAAGCCTTACCCATTACCTGAAGCTCGCTGATTGAGCTTGCGCCTGCACGGCAGATAACGAGGTCAGCGGCGGACATACATCTATCCATATCGTTTATGTATTCACGAAGCATAATGTGCTTGTTTTCGTCAAGATTGATTTTCTGACCCAGCTCGTCAATAAGTGCAACACCGTTTTTTCCTGTTGCGTGAAGATAATAGCATTTCTTTTCGCCGTAATGCTCAAGAATCATTGTGCTTACTGCTTCGTTAATAGACTTTGCGCCAAGGCTGCCGCCCATTGAAAGAATGAGAGGTCTGTTGTCAAGTCCAAGCTCTGCACGGCTAAGCTCACGGTTTGCGGTGAGAAGCTCACCTCTTACGGGAAGTCCTGTTACAACTGTTGGATTCTTTGCCTTGAAATAATCCTGTGCGGCGGCGGTTGTTACCATTACCCTGTCAACCTTTTTAGCAAGCATTTTGTTGGTAACACCAGGGAAAGCGTTCTGCTCGTGAACAGCGGTGGGAACTTTAAGCTTTGCAGCGGCTCTGATAACAGGACCGCTTACATATCCGCCAAAGCCGATTGCAACATCGGGCTGAAAATCCTTAACAATCTGCTTTGCTCTTGGAAGAGCTTTCATAAGTTTAAGGATTGTGTTTATATTTGCCTTGATGCCCTCAAGGGTGAAATCACGCTGAAATCCGCTGATTTCAATGGGTGTGAAATCAAATCCAGCGGCAGGAACAAGAGTTGACTCCATTTTATTGGGTGTTCCTGCAAAAAGAATCTGAGCATCAGGATAATTTTCTCTGATATAGCCTGCAACGGCAAGAGCGGGGTTAATGTGTCCGCCTGTGCCACCTGCGGCGAAAAGTATCTTTTTTCCGTTTAACATAAAATCACGCCTTTAAATTTTTGTTAATTCTTGAACTTCTTGAAACTGAAAGTACAACGCCCATTTCAAACAGGAGCATCATCAGTGATGTACCACCATAGCTGAAGAACGGCAAACTGATACCAGTGTTTGGCAAGGTATCTGTAACAACCATGATATTGAGTATTACCTGCAAGCCAATCTGCGTTACAATGCCCATGGCAAGGAGTCTGCCGAATGTGGAACGAGATTTCATTGCAATTGCAAATCCACGCCAAACAAGAAGTCCAAAAAGAATAATTATAATTGTGCAGCCGAGGAAACCGAGCTCCTCGCCAACGATTGCGAAAATAAAGTCATTCTGCGGTTCGGGAAGATAAAGATATTTCTGCTTTGAGTTACCAAGACCTAAACCGAAAAATCCGCCAGAACCAAGTGCGAAAAGGGACTGATTAGTCTGCCAGCGTGAGCCTGTATCCTCATAGTCTTTAACGAGCCACGAATTGATTCGCTCTGCCATATAGCCTTTAATGATTTTTTCGGGTGCGCTGATAACGATTATAACCGCCAGCGCAACCACAACAATGCCGATTGCGTATATTCGCCAGTCTGTTCCGCCGAGGAAGCAGATGATAACACCGATACCTGCCATAAGGATTGCACCTGAAAGGTGGTCTTCCATATAAACAAGAAGTGCGAACATACCAACAATGCCGATATAAGCAAGTGAAGCCTTTGTGCCGTAAACCTCAAGAAGCTTCTGATGCCTTTCAAAGCTCCATGCAAGGAACATTATCAAACCGAATTTTGCAATTTCTGACGGCTGAATGTTCATTTTGATAATGGGAATCTGAAGCCAGCGTTTGATGTTATCTTTGCCCTCGATTGTTGCGGGGTGAATAAGAACGAGGAGCAGAAGAATAAGTGAAATACCGAAAAGGTAGGGAGCAATGTCCCTGAACATATTGTAGTTGATTTTTGAAACTGCAAGCATAAGCGCAACGCCGAGCACTGCGAAAATTGCCTGCCTTTTGAAATAATAGAGTGCATCATAATTTGTTTTATAGCTGTATTTTGCTGAAATATAGCTTGCTGAGAACATCATTATAATGCCGATTGTAAGAAGAACGCAAACTAAAATGAGGAATATAATATCAAATCCGCCTTTTGCAAACAAGCCTTTGCTTTCGCCCTCTTTGGGTCCAGCCTTAACGAGGGGAACACCGAAAAGAACCTTGCGGCTGTACATTTCTTCCATGAACTTTATAAATTTATTAAAATAGCCGCTCATTATATCCTCCTTAAATATTTATATAAAAAGTTTATTTCATAAGAATTATGCCGATTATACAGCCAATTATGTTTACAACTGAGAAAACTGTTACAATTTTGTTTTCGCTCCAGCCACCCATCTCAAAATGATGGTGAATGGGAGCCATTCTGAAAATTCTTTTGCCGTGAGTGAGCTTGAAGTAACCAATCTGAATAACATCACTCATTGCCTCGATAACATAGAGGATGCCGAGGAATATAAGAATAAGAGGACAATCAATTGCATACGCAAGAGCTACAACTAATCCACCGAGGAACATTGAGCCTGTATCGCCCATGAACACCTTTGCAGGGTGATGATTATAAACAAGGAAGCCTGCGCAACCACCCATAAGAGCAGATGCAAGAACGCCCATACCAAAGAATGAATGCATAATTGCGATTACAACAAAACCAGCAGCACATGTTACTGTTACGCTTGCGCAAAGTCCGTCAATACCGTCTGTGAAGTTAACAGCGTTAATTGCACCATAAAGAACACACACACCGAGAACCCAGAACCATATGCCTAACTTAACATTGCCAATGAAAGGAACATACATATAAGGTGATTTGCCCATTGCAAAATAAAGAGCAACAAGATAGCCTGCGCAAGCAACTATCTGAGCGATTGATTTCTGAGGAATTGTAAGACCGAGATTTCTCTTTTTAACAACCTTGATGTAGTCATCTGCAAAGCCGATAAGACCAAATGCAAGTGCCATTGCCATACCTGCCCACAGCTTAATGTGCATCTGTGAATCAATGCCGAGGGGGTTTTTCATAATTGTGTTTATAAGAAGAACAACCGCACCTGATGCACAGATTGAAATGATGAACATAATGCCGCCCATTGTGGGTGTGCCCTGCTTGTTTTTATGCCATGAGGGTCCAATGTCAAGAATAGTCTGACCAAATTTAAGTTTGTGAAGCCAAGGAATCATTGCCTTGCCTAAAAGCCATGTTGCAGCAAACGCAACAATTGCTGCCGCCACCATTGAAGCTACTGCTGAAATTACCTGTCCGCTCATATAATCAAATCCTCTCAATTCAACTTATCGTAAATATTGTTTATAACATCTTCAAGTTTCATAGCTCTGCTTGCTTTGAAAAGAACCGCATCCCCTGCTTTAAGGAATGAGAAAAGCTTCTCTGCAAGAGCTTCGTGTGAAGTGAAATTCTCTGCAAACTCCACACCCATTTCTTTTGCTTTTTCGGCAGTTACCACTGACCTTTCACCGAGGGTGAAAACTGCGTCAATGCCTTTCTTTGCCGCCAGCATACCTGAGTTTTTGTGAGCCTCTTCGCTGATTGAGCCAAGCTCAAGCATATCACCGAGAACTGCAATTTTACGCTCTGCCTTTAAGCTTGCAAGGGTGTTGATTGCCGCTCTAACTGAATCGGGGCTTGCATTGTAGCAATCCTCAATAAAGGTGATGTCTTTAACAGTGCGAAGTCGCTGACGCATACCTGACGGAGTGTAGCCGCTCAGTCCCTTTGCCGCATTTTCGGGGCTGATGCCATACTCAACTGCAACTGAGAAGCCTGCAAGTGCATTATAAACATTATGCTTGCCGATTGTAGGAATGACAATGTGCTGTGATTTTTCTTCCCAGCAGATGTCAAACTCTGTTGACTCGCCTTTTGCTTCAATATTCTCTGCTTTATACTTGCAGGAAAAATTGTTGATGCCAAAATAAATTATTTCGTGCTCATCTGTGTGAACGCTCATAAGATAAGGGTCATCACTGTTGAGGAAAAGCTTGCCGCCTTTTTTAAGTCCCTCAATAATTTCCATCTTTGCGTTGAGGATGCCCTCTCTTGAACCGAGGTTTTCCATATGTGATACGCCGATATTTGTGATAACAGCCACATCGGGTTTAACGCAATTGGTGAGAACTGAAATCTGACCTTTATTATCCATACCCATTTCAATAACTGCCGCTTCGGTATCCTCTTCAAGGCGCATAAGCGTTCTTGGAACACCGATTGAGTTATTGAGGTTGCCCTCTGTTTTGAGGGTATTTTTTTCGCTTGAAAGAGCCGCCGCAATCATTTCTTTTGTGGTAGTCTTACCAACACTGCCTGTAAGACCCACAACGAAGATTGGGAAAAGCTGTCTATACCATGAAGCCATTGCAAGGAAAGCTTCCTGTGTGTCATCAACTATTATTTTGGGGCAATCGCAATCAATATCTTTATGGCACATAACTGCCGCCGCACCGTTTTCAACAGCACTCTTTGAGAAGATATGACCGTCAAACTTTTCGCCCTGAATAGCAATGTAAAGGTCGCCCTCTTTAACAGTTCTTGAATCTATTGAAATATTTTTAATTTCTGCATCGCCCTCGCACTTTGCGCCAAGAGCAGCTGCAATTTCTTTGATTGAAAGAGTTTTCATTATAACACCCCGCCCATAGGAAATTAACCGTCGGTAATACCTGTGTTGGTCTTGAAATAAACCGTTACTGTACTGCCGTATTCTGTTTTTGTGTTCTTTTCAATGCTCTGTCTGTATGCTGTTAAGCCAGCGCTCTGAAGTGAGTTACCTGAAATTTTGATATTCAAGCCATTCTGAGCCGCCGTTGTCGTTGCTGTAGCAACAGACATACCAGTGAAATCGGGAACAGTAATCATATATTTATCAGAATCTTCCTGAGTGTAAACGGCTACGATACCGCCCTGTGGAATAAACTGACCGTATGCGGGACACTGTGAAATAACAGTTTTGCCCTCGCCTATTACCTTGATTGTAAGTCCGCTTTCATTTGCAGATGAAAGAACGGAAGAAGCATCTGAGCCAACGAAGTTTGGAACTGCGATATTCTGCTTTGCAAGCTCATCATTATTGTAATTACGCTTAAAGTTAAGGTATGTAAGTGTATTTTCGATAACCTCTGCCGCAACAGGAGCCGCAACAGCACCGCCGCCTACTGCACCCTGCGGTTCATCAACAACGATGATGATTGAAATTTCGGGGTTATCGGCAGGAGCGATACCTGCAAATGAAGCGATACACTGACCTTTTTTAGTAAGCTTATCTGATGTACCTGTTTTGCCTGCTACATTGTAGCCTGCAACGTAGGCATTTTTTGCTGTACCTGTTTTAACGGTTTCAACCATTGCTTCAAGCACACGCTTTGATGTTGACTCTGAAATAACCTGTCTTTTAACAACAGGTGTTGTTTTTGATATTACATTATTATTGCTGTCAAGAGTTTTTGCAACAACATATGGCTGCATAAGCTTGCCACCATTGCCGATAGCGTTAACTGCTGTGAGCATCTGAATTGCAGTAACTGCAAAAGACTGACCGAATGATGATGATGCAAGGTTAACACGGGACATCTCATCAAACTTATGATATGTAACACCTGCAACGGGATTTGCTTCGGCAGGAAGGTCGATTCCAGTTTTCTCTGTGAAGCCGAATGCTTCAAAATATTTGTTGAATCGGTTGATGCCAAGACGCTGTCCCATAGTAATATAATACGGATTGCAGGAATTTGCAAGACCCTGATTAAGAGTTTCGTTTCCGCAGCCTCCACGGTTGTGGCAATAATAGAGTCTGTCTTCTATCTGAATATGACCGCCGCAAACAAGGCTTTCAAGCTGTTCGCCCTCTTCAATAGCGGCTGAAAGAGTAATAAGTTTGAAAACTGAACCGGGTTCGTAAACATCGCTTATTGCGTTGTTGCTCCACTGCTGAGCTCTTGCTTCAATTTCATAATTTTCTCTGTCTTTTTCATCTTTAATCTCAATAAGGTTTTTAAGAAGTCTTTCATCCTTAATTTCGCTGGGACTGTTGGGGTCATAGTCATTCTTTGCGCTCATTGCAAGAATTGCGCCTGTTTTAACATCCATAACAATTCCGTAGCATGTTTCGCAGTAAGAATCAATATAACACTGTTCGAGCGCATCGTCAAGATACCTTTGGATAGTTTCGTCAATTGTAAGCACAATATTGTTACCCGGAACGGCATCATAGGTGCTTTCAAACTCAAGAGCGGTGTTTTTATTCATTGCGCTGTTGGAATAAATCATTCTGCCGTCTGTGCCTGTGAGCACATTATCATAGGCAAACTCAATGCCGTAACGACCCTCGTCCTGTGAGCCTGTGAAGCCTAAAAGGGTTGAAGCAAGGTTGCCGTCTGGATAATAGCGTTTGATGTCTGACTCAATGCCGATATAGTAGCTATAGTAAACTGACTTTTCTTCGTCCTTGCCCTTGGAATTTTTAACCGTCATAGTGATTGGGGTTGTGAGAAGCTCGCTGACTTTATCTTTCTGAGTTTTTTCAACCTTGCCCTTGGCAACTATGTATTTAAGGTCTTTATATTTTGTAATCTTTTCCCTGAGAGCTTCTTTATCTATTTCAAGAATTTGTGAAAGGTTCTGGCACACACATTCAATTGCATATGTGTTAAATTCATCACTGTTAAGTGTGAAGTTGTTGGGGTTGATGTAAACCCTCCACACTGATGCGCTTTGTGCCAGCACATTCATATTGCAGTCATAGATTGTTCCTCGCCTTGCAGAAATCGCTTTATCTTCAAGCTGATTTTTTTCTGCGTATGTTTTGAAAGTGTCGTTCTTTATAAGCTGAACATTCACAAGACTTCCAACATTGATTAAAAAGAGAAAAGTCAAAACAAGAAGCACAACAATACTTCTCGTATTTATTTCTTTTCGTGTTATTCTTGTTCTTTTCTTCTGTGCCACCGCTAATTTACCTCTTAAATCTAAAAATTATGCCCTGTCTTAAAAACCACTGCAAGGGCGGATGAAAATACCCGCCCTTTTTTATATATGATTATTGCCTGACTTAATATTCATATTTATCAGTCTCCCTGCTCAGCATCGTCAACACTGAAATAGTTGACCTGATAGCAGTCCTTTTTTATCATGCCCAGTTTCTCTTCTGCATAAGTGGAAATGTTGTTAATTGAATACATTGCCTTAACTTCGCTTTCAAGGCGAACATTTTCACTCTGAGCTTCTTTATACTGAGCTGCAAGAGCTTCTGTTTCGGCATTGATTTCCATAATCTTAACTCTGCCAAAAATCAGTGAGCCAACAAGGAGAAGCATTACAACTGATACAACGAGTATTTTAACGGTGTAAACACGAGCCGCTTTCTCTTCTCTTATTACAGCACTCTTTGAGCGAGGCTTTTTGGGTACAAGATGCGGTTTAACGGGCTGTTTGATTTTTGGAGCAGCGGTTCCGTTCACCTGACCTTTGGTTGAGGGTTCAAACAGGTCAAAACGATAAGCTGATGATACATTGCCAGTCATGATTTACACCTACCTTTCTTTTTATCGTTTATATTTTATGGATTGATTTTTTCAATAATCCTTAACTTCGCACTGCGTGAGCGAGGATTTCGTTCGATTTCTTCTTTTGAGGGAAGAACAGGTTTCAGTGCTTTGCCCCTTGGCTTCCTGCCACATACGCAGACAGGAAAATCGGGCGGGCAGATACAGCCCTCGCAAAGCTTTTTAAAATGGGTTTTGACCGTTCTGTCTTCAAGTGAGTGGAAAGTGATTATCGCCAGCCTTCCGCCAACTTTTAATCGGTCAAACATTGTGTCAACAGTGTTTTCTAATTTTTCAATTTCACCGTTGACCTCTATCCTTAAAGCCTGAAAGCTTTTTCTTGCAGGATGACCGTCCCTTCTTGCAGCAGAAGGGACGGATGAGGAAATGACCTCTGCCAATTGCAGAGTTGTTTTAATAGGCTCTTTTTCTCTCGCTCTCACGATATTGCGTGAAATTGCAGGTGCGAATTTTTCATCGCCATACATATAAAGTATTTTTTGCAACTCAGGCTGCGAAAGATTATTAACAAGGTCAGCTGCGCTGATGCCTGTTCCGCTCATTCGCATATCAAGTGGAGCGTCTTTATGATAAGAAAATCCTCTGTCGCCATTATCAAGCTGATATGAGCTTACGCCTAAATCTGCCATAATGCCGTCTGCACATCCACCCTCGTAACCAAGGGATGTGAGCACAGAATCAAGATTTTCAAAATTTGAGTGAACCACGTTTACTTTGTCTTCATTCTCAAACCGTTTATTAAGTGTTGCGATTGCGTCAGGGTCCTGATCGATTGAAATGAGCCTGCCACTGTTCAATCGTGAAAGAACCTCTGCCGAATGACCGCCGCCGCCTGCTGTGCAATCCACAAACAAGCCGCCGTCATGAACCTTTAACGCATCAACTGTTTCTTTAAGAAGAACTGATACATGATTAAACTCCATAAGCCACCTCCGTATCAGTGAATGATGCTCTTGAGGAATTCGAACTGTTCATCATCAAGATCCATGTTATCGTCTTCCTTAAGTGCTGTGATTTCAATGCCTCTGCCCTCGCCTATGATGCTGACGCCTTTTTCAATGCCAAGCTTTGCGGCAAGCTTTTTGTTGACAAGGATTCTGCCCTGAGCATCCATTCTCTGCTCCTCGGTGAAATGATAAAGGGTTCTCATCATAAGAACTCGTTTATCGTGATCCTCAATTGCGTCAATCTTAGGCTGAACAAATTCTATCCATCCGTCATAGGGATAAATTCTGATTGAGTTGTATGCCAGTGAATAATGGACATAAACAACCTCGTCTTTACTCTGAGCTTTTTCAAGCTGTGAGCGAAGTCTTGCAGGGATGGCAAGTCTGCCCTTTTCATCAAGGTTGCGCTCAAAATAGCCCGAAAAGATAAGTTCGTCTCGTTCGCTTGCCATTTCTGCACTTCCTTTCTGAAAAATTAGGTTTTAGGGATTCTCCCCACTTTGTGGATTTCTTCCCCACTTCTCCCCACTTGCCCATTATTATATATCAGGAAAAATTGGATGTCAACACAAAAACATAAAGAATTTCAAAATTTTTGCCAAATATTCAGCTAAAATTTTGTTAATTTGCCCCACGGAGTTTTTATTCGCCTTTTATTGCATTTTTTTCGTATGAATGTTATAATTAGTTAGGTCTAATTGACGGACTGAAAATGGAGGTATATATAATGAAAAAAACAATGAAGAAAATCCTCTGCGTTGTTATGTGCCTTGCACTTCTTTTGGCAACAGGTATCGTTTCTGCTTCTGCAGAGAGTGATAATGTTATTTCAAGAGTTTCGTGCACAATCAATGGCGACACAAAAACACAGAGAGGTTTCTGCTGGTACACAACAGAAGAATCAGAAAGTCAGATAAAGATTTCTCTTAACGGCGAGGATGTTACTGACACACTCACAGTTTATGAAAAAATGAATGAAGAGTGGGAAGGCAACTTTGTTCATCAGCTGACAGTCAGCGGACTTACAGCAGGCAGTGAATATACATATCAGGTTGGCGACGGTGAAAACTGGAGCAAAGAGGGTAAATTCACAACAGATGACGGCGACCAGAAGGTAAACTTCATCTCAATCGGCGATGTTCAGGCAAGCTCAAATGAGAATTTTGAGAGAGCATCTTATGTTCTTGACGCTGCTTTTGAGACAGTTCCCAACGCTGATTTCGTTGCAAACATGGGCGACTTCACAAACGACAGCACCAACGAAGAGTGGGACGGCTACTTTGCTAACTTTGAAAGACACAACATGGCAACTTCACTTGCCCCCACAGCAGGCAACCATGACGGTCTTGGTGTATGGCACTGGTTTGAAAACATCTTCAACCTTGATGAGAGCGAAGCTGTTCAGACACTCAACGGTGTAAACTATTCATTCGATTACGGCAATGCTCACTTTGCTGTTCTTAACACAAACGATCTTCTTTGCGTTACACTTGCACAGATGCAGTGGCTCAAGAACGATATGAACAAGTCAGCTGCTGACTGGAAAATCGTTTTCATGCACAAATCACCTTACACACTTGGTAAGGACGGCAAATGGCCCGATGCACTTTATCTTTCAGATGTTCTTGTAAAGATTATTGACGAGTGCGATGTTGACCTTGTTATGTCTGGTCATGACCATATGTATCTGAGAACAAAGCCTCTTGAAGGTAACAAAGTTACTGACGGCGGTGCAACATATGTTCTTGGCGGCACAGCAGGCACAAAGAGATATGAGGTTCGTGAGTTTTCTGCTGACCTTTACATGAAAACAAAGTTCATTGATGCTATGACAATTCAGAAGAGTGGCTATGGCAATCAGTGGAACGGCAAGGACTGGAAAGACACTGACGAAACAAATGTTGGCGGTGTATTTGACGCAATCTCAATTGACGGCGGCAATCTTACACTCAACGCATATGTTCTCACAGAGGATACAATGACAACAAAGCTGATTGATACTCTCACACTCACCAAAGAAACAGGCAAAGCAAAGCCCTCTTTCAGTGGCGACAACTCAACATCAGTTTTTGATTATGCACTCACTGTTATCCCCTCTTTCATGAACCTTGCAAAATATACATTTATCAACTGGCTTCCCAAAACACTTATCTTCCTCCCGAAGATTATCTATTATGTAATCAAAACTGATACATTCTAATCTTTGAAGCTAAAGACGAATAAATAAAAATAAAGTATGGGATTTAAGACGATTTTTTGCTTCATCTTTTATTCCATACTTTTTGTTTTTAATATTAAATCAGCAACGGAGGAATTTTATGAATATTCCTGAAATTTTGAAAGCTTCTGTTTCGGCAGAGCTTCCGCCAAGCGAAAACAACCCACGAAACAGCGAGGGAGATTTTGCACAATTAAAAAACGGCTCGATTCTTTTTGCATTCAGCAAGTATCACGGCAGTTCATCTGAGGACGAAGCGCCGTGCGACATTGCAGGTATGATTTCTTATGACGGCGGGAACACCTTTGAACATCTGAAAAAGCCGCTTGTTACAGCAAAAGAGCACAACACCCAAAACATAATGAGCGTTTCTTTTTGCAGGCTCAACGACGGCACGCTCTGCCTGTTTTATCTTGCAAAGTTTGCGCCAAACTCGGTCTATTATATGCGCCGTATTGATGAAGAAAATCTCACCCTCGGCGAAGCGGAAACCTGCATTGAGCTTGACAAAGACATATATTATGTAGTCAACAACTGCCGTATCTGCAAACTCCCTGACGGCAGGTTGCTCGTCCCTGCGGCTGTTCACAAAGTAAACAGAAATGGTGATACGGAGCGTGGGGAATACTTTGGCTCCTGCCGTATTTTTGGCTGTGATGCTGACGGCAAAAACTGGGGAGCGGTATCACCTTTTATAGAAATGCCGAACCCTGCACATTCAGAAACAGGCTTGCAGGAACCTGGAATTTTAATCTTGCCCGATGGCAGGCTTCACGCTTATTTCCGTACAGACAGATGCTTTCAGTTTGAAGCATTTTCATCTGACGAGGGCAAAAGCTGGTCAACGCCTGTTCCGTCAAAGTTCACCTCACCCGAATCCCCTATGCTCATAACGAAAAATCCGTATTCACAAAAATATTATGCAATATGGAATCCTGTGCCGAATTACAACGGCAGAATCAAAGAAAAGGTGTGGTGCCACGCAGGGCGTTTTCCGTTTGTTATTGCGCAGAGCGAAAACGGAACAGACTTTTCAGATTTTGCGTTTATTGAGGATATTCCCGAGCACGGATACTGCTACCCTGCTGTGTATTTTCTCAATGAGAGTGAAATGCTTTTATCTTATTGCTGTGGCGGCAAGGATGACGGCAAATGCCTTTCACGAACAAGAATCCGAAAAATAACATTTAAAATTTAAGGACGGTTTATTATGAAAAAGAAAAGACTTCAAAATTCAATTTCAATCATTCTGAATGTTGCAATTGTGCTTTTCACAGTTTATGCAATTTCAGTATTTTTCACCAGCGAAAAATATGACGCTCTGCTCACAAGCAAAGCAACATGGATGAGATATTTCACCAACCTTTCAAATATTTTTGTAGCAATTGCAAGCTTTGTTACGCTGATTTTCAACTGCAAAATGGCATACAAAGACAAGTTCTTTCTTCCAAAATGGGTTATGGTGCTGAAATTCTCCGCAACAGTTTCTGTTACGCTCACGCTGATGACAGTTGTTTGCTTTCTTGCGCCCATCACCACCACAATGGGAATGAGCTACTTCCATCTTTTTAAGGATAACAGTTTCTTTTTACACTTTCTCACACCCGTTCTTGCAATTATTTCCGTTATCTTTTTTGAAAGAACGAAGGATTTCAAGTTTAAATATTGCCTTTTCGGCATTCTGCCAACTGTACTTTATTCAATCGCTTACATTTACGAGGTTGTTTTTGTTGGTGAAAGCAACGGTGGCTGGCCCGATTTCTACCACTTCACATTTGGCGGCAACTTCAAGCTTGTGCCGATAGTTGGCATTGCAATGTACGCTGTTACATTTGCTTTCTGTGCGATTATCTGGAAATTCAACAGCATGAGAACTAAAAAGATGCTTGAAAGAAAAGGCAAGTGAGCAACTCTACTTTCCGTAGGTTGAAATTTTTAAATGATGTGATAAACTGATTTGTGAAAGGATGATTCACATGAACAGTTATGTTACAGGCAATATTATCAAGCGTCTGCGTGAGGAGCGAAAGCTGACGCAGGCGGAGCTTGCAGAGATTCTTAATGTTAGCGACAAGGCGATTTCAAAGTGGGAAACGGGCAAAGGCTACCCCGATATTACGCTGATTGAGCCTATCGCCGCCGCACTGAATGTTTCGGTTATGGAGCTACTTTCGGGCGATGAAATTACAAACCGCAACAGGAGCTTTAATATGAAGCGAACGCTTTTTTATGTTTGCCCTGTGTGCGGAAATGTGATTGCAAGCACTGGCGAAGCAGTTGTGTGCTGCCATGGCATTGCCCTGCCCCCTACTGAAGCAGAGGATGCTGAGGGCGAGCATGAAATTACTGTAAGCATTGCGGAGGACGAATATTTTGCCGAGCTTTCGCACCCCATGACAAAGAAGCATCACATTTCGTTTCTTGCAGCTGTTACCGATGACGGAATTCAGATTAAGAAGCTCTACCCCGAGGGCAGCGCAGAGGCGAGGTTTAAGATTAACCGCACGTATGCGATTTATGCCTATTGCAACAGGCACGGACTTTTCAGAGTGCGAATTTCAAAATCGAAGTTAAAATGAATTAACTCCGTCGGGATTTTCTCGGCGGGTTATGTGTTTATAGAGATGTGCGGTCGGCGTGGGTGCAGTGAGTCGGGAGGATTGTGGCTTACTGTCCGCTGATATTTAAATGGCAAAAGACAATCCCTCAGTCTTTTTGCACAGCAAAAATCCAGCTCCCTTTACACAAGGGAGCCGTTTTATTGTGCAATTTAAGTAGATTTGTATGATATTTAAGAGTAATTCACCTTATTCATGCTGGCGAACACAGTTCGCCCCTACTGTATTCATTTTTTCACTATTCACTACAACCTATTACTTCAATTGGGTGTCCCGCCCGATGTGCCGTTTTCCATTATTATCTATTATGTATTATCTTTTATCTACTTTTTACCCCTATCGTCAAAATCAAAGATTTTGCCACTTCCCCCAAGGGAAGCTAATTATTGCTCAGTTCAAAAAGCGAAAAAATTCACTTTGCTTACACGGAGATAAACCCCGTGATGGGTGAGGTGTGAGCGGTCAGTGCGTGGGGTAAACACATTCGGGTGCGGGTGTCCCGCCCAGAATTATTCATTATTCAGTATTCAATATTCATTTAAATTGTGGATTGCCACGGTTCGCTTGCAATGACAATTCCGACCATTTCATATTCAATTTATACTTGTGCTGACATTCAGAACGGGATGTCGAGGACGCCATCCCCTACAGTGCCACTTTCACTTCTTCACTATTCGCTATGACCTATTACTTCAATTCGGGTGCGGGTGTCCCGCCCGAAATTATTCATTATTCAATATTAAATATTCATTTAAAAATCTCCCTCGGCTGGGCGCCAAGGGAGATTCTTTTTATTTAATCATATCGTTATCTTTAATATATTTGATTGTTTCATCAATTGTGGTGAATGCGAGGGCGACGGTGGTATCTGCCGCACCGTAATAAATTGCAATTCTGCCTGTTTCGGCATCTGCAAGGGCGGAGCACGGGAAAACTACATTGGGAACATCGCCGCAGCACTCATAGATTTCGTGAGGTCCTAAAAGGAAGCTGTCTGCTCGGTGAAGCACTTTCCACGGCTCGTCTTTATCAAGAATTGCCGCACCCATACTGTAAGAAAATCCGTTACAGCTTGTGATAACTCCGTGATAGAACATCAGCCAGCCCTCGTCTGTTACAATGGGTGTGGGGCCTGCGCCAACCTTTGTCATTTCCCAATTTTTAACGGGACCCATTACATATCTGTGCTTGCCCCAGTATGTAAGGTCTTTGCTGTGGGACAAATAAATATCGCCATACGGTGTGTGTCCCCTGTCGCAGGGTCTTATGAGAAGCATATACTCATCATTGACTTTTCTTGGGAACAGAACGCCGTTTCGTGCAACGGGATAGCAGGCATCCTCAAGCTGAACCCACTCTTTAAAATCCTCTGTGTAAGCAATACCGATTGTGGTGCCGTGGGGCGTGTGATTAACCCATGAAAGGTAATATTTGCCGTCAATCAGGCAAAGTCGGGGGTCATAACCCTCAAAAATAACCTTGCTGTCAAGCTCCCAATTGATTGCATCTTTGCTGAAGCCTGTTACAAGTCGCTGATCTCTTGAGCGGAAATCAACCCTGAACACGCCTGCGAAGCCATCGCCAAAGGGCACAACGGCAGAGTTAAAAATGCTGTTTGCCATATAAAGGTTATCTCTTGTGATTATTGGGTTTCCATCATATCGCCATACAGGGTAAAGGTATCCCTCTGGCTTCTCCTGCCAAGGCAGATTCTTTATTGTTTCGCCTATGATTTTTGACATAATTATCTCTCCTTTTTCGGCAACAAATTGCCTGTTACAAATTGATTATATAAAATGTTCCCAAAAAAGTCAAACATATATTATCTGAATATTGCATTGTAAAATTATAATCTTTGTGGTAAAATTTGTTTAGCATTTTATTTTGGAGCGAGCATATGTCTGATTCAGCAAATCATCTACCACATCTGACAAAGCAGGAGATTAAACTTATTACACTTTTAAGGCTTCAGTCAGATGAAAAGCAAAAAGAAATAATCAAAAAAGCTATCGAAAAATCCGAAAACAATAAAACTATTGAGGATAACGAAAACGAAATATGTGATTGTGCCTACTGGCTCAACACAAAGCATTATAAAAAATAATGAGGTGCAAAAAGTGAATGAACTGAAAGTTTATGTTACCGAGCAGCCTTTTAACGCAAAGGCTGACGGAAAAACCAATGACCGTGAAGCAATTCAGAATGCCATTGACTTTGTGTATTCACATGGTGGCGGAACTGTAATTCTTGACAGCGGAAAGACTTTTTTTAGTGCAGGTATCGTTATAAGAAGCAATGTTACGCTTCTTTTTGGCGATGACACTGTTGTGATTCAAAGCAACTGCAAGGATGATTATGTAAAGCCAACCGCTGACGGCGGATATGAGCCTTATGAAATAATCTTTGGTCATAACTATGACGAAAACATAAAGTGGAGCCATGTGTGGTATAAGAATTATCCCTTTATTTTTGCGCAGGAGGGCGCACATCACTTTGCCGTTAAGGGCAACGGCACGCTGATTATGGCACAGGGAGATGACACAAACAAAATCGTCAAGACCTGCCCTGTTGGATTTTACAAAGTCAGCGACTTTGAAATAGCAGATATTACAATCAAAAATTATCACGGCTACGCTATGATGCCGTTCACCTGCAAAAGAGGTGTTTTCAGAAACCTTAAAATTTCTGAATGGAGCTTTGGCAACGGAGACGGCATTTGCATGATGAACTGTCAGGATATGCGTGTTACAGGGTGCAAAATGTATACAGGCGACGATTCCGTTTACATATTTTCATCATACAAAGACCCAAGAGCCAGCGAATGGTGGTCATCTGCCGAGCCGCAGCCGTCAATCAACATTGAGATTGACCACAACGATTTAAAATCCAACCACTGCAAGGCATTCGGTATGATTCTTTGGGGAATTGACTGCCCCGACCTTGAAAAGGTTGAGGTTAGAAATGTTTATGTTCACGATAACCATTTTGAAACAATGGGCAACTGGAACTTTAACCCTTACACAACAAAGGTTGCACCCCACCCTGTTACAAATTTGAGATTCGAGAACAACACAATTGACGGCATTGAAGAGAACTTTTTTGAAACAGTTATCACTGACATGAACTATTACCGCTCATCACGCCATTTCTGCAACAGAGAGTTTAATGATGGCAAGGTTTTCTGGTCTTATAAAGCCAATAAAAATGAAAGCTCCGCCGTTATAGAAAAAGGAGAAGAGTTTAACTGCTTCTGCATTTCTAATTTCAACGAGGGCGATGCGAGCGTATATCAGGGTTTATTTATTGAAGCAGGTGTCCCCTGCGCTGTTAAAATGGATGTTTTATCAAGCGGAGTTAAGGGCAGAATTTTTGTGAAAGACCTTGACACAGGCGAAATGATAAATTCGCAGGAATTTGACAACACAGAGTGGGAAGAAATCACAATGCCTGTGGATGTCAAGAAAAGCGGAAATTATCACATAGGAATTGAAAACGCAGAAAGCAAAGACGGATTTTGCAAAATCAGAAGTGCTTTGCTTCTTGGCAACCGTGAAAATGCCTTTGGCTACAATGATGTTATTTTTGACAGGGGCAAAATAATATATAAATTTGATTAAAGGATGGTTAATATGGCACAGCTTAAAATGTATTGGTTCACAAGCAACGAACTTGAGGAGCTCACTCTCCCCGAGGGATATTCATTCTCTCATTTCAGTGAAAAAAACAGAGATGTTGACATTCACGATTGGAACGAGTGCATCAGAACATGGGAAGAATCTGACGAAACTGACGAAGAGCGTTTCAAAAAAGAAATCTATGATTTTAAGGATATTGTACCCGAAGAGGATGTATGGTTCCTTGACTACAATGGCGAGCATATCGGCACTTCAACATCATTTATTATGAGTGAAAACGGACACGGCGATATGCACTGGGTCGGCATCAAAAAGGAATTCAGAGGCAAGGGTCTTTCAAAATATCTGACAAATATTATTATGAAAACTCTTAAAGAGCGTGGCGCAGATTTTGTTTCGCTGACAACTGGCGAGGGCAGACCTGCCGCTGTTAAGGCATATCTCACCGCAGGATTTTTGCCCGTTGAATATGACGAAGGCATGGTTGAACGCTGGGAAAAGGTGCTGAAAACATACAATATTGACAAAATTCAGATGCTCAACGAGGACGGCACACCTTTTAAAGTGATTTATAAAGCTGAATAAAGGTGATAAATTATGAATTTTATAAGATTTATGATTTCGCTTTTTATGGCGATAATTATCCCTTTTTCAAATCTTTTTGCTATGATGAAAAAGCCTGCTGACGCTGTTTACACAGAACTTGAAGAGGTTGAAAAAGCAGAAAGAATTTATGAGGAATACGAAGCGAAGAGCAACGACATCATTCTTTCTGACGGCATTGGTCTTGAAGAAGCTATTGAAGAGGCAAAGAATGCAGGCGGTGAAGAGATAACAATATGGCTTCACGAGGGCATATACAACCTCAGCGGAACAGTTACTCTTGACAGATGCAAGAACATTTCTTTCAAGGCTTTTCCAAACGAAAAAGTTGAAATCACTGCGGTGAAAGAGATTGGCGGATTCACCGAAACGACAGTAAACGGCGTTAAGGCATGGGTTACTGATGTTGAAAGCGGCGAAAAATTCGGCACACTTTTTAACGGCGACCAGAAATTATCTGTTACCCGTTACCCCGAAAGCGGATATTTCTTTGTAAAAGAAGCGGACAGAAGCGTTGCCCTTTTCACAAAAGAAAATTCACCGTGGGAATACACCTATGGCGACACTGCGTTTTATTCAAAAAGCGATATTGGACTTGACAGCTTTTATAATGTTGAGGATGTGCAGTATAAATTGATGCACTACTGGTATTGCGAACATTCCACCCTCACCGATTATAAAGACGGCAGAGTGGCGTTTAAACAGCCTTGCTCTATGAGAATCGAAGAAAATGACAGATTCTTTTTTGAGAATGTGTTTGAGGCACTTAACACCGCTGGTGAATGGTATCACGATACCGCCAAAAACAAGGTTTATTATATTCCGCAGGATGGCGACGACATCAGCACAACAGTGCTCACAGCTCCCATTCTCAATATGATTTTTGACATCAAAAATTGCGAAAACATCACTTTCAGCGGTATTAAATTCAAAAATACCGATTGGTGTTTCTCCACCTCCGACCCGTCAAACGGCTGGCTTTCTGAATACGATTTGATTTTCCCGCAGGGCAATCTTGAGTGCAATGGAGCAATGGAGATTCAGAAATCGCAGGGCATTAACCTCAAAAACTGCGATTTTCTTAACATCGGCAACACGGGCATAAGATTCAACAATGAAGATAAAAATTGCAGTGTTGTTTCGTGCACATTTAAAGAAATCGGCTGCAACGGCATTTTTATCAACGGACTTTACACTTTTGACGAAAATCTCACAACAGAGAATTTTGAAGTTACCGATAATTTGATTGAAAGCTACGGCAGAAACTTCCCTGCCGGAATTGGAATTTTGCTCACAAGAGCTAAAAATTGCAAGCTCTCTCACAATGAAATCCACGATGGATATTACACCGCCATTTCTTGCGGATGGATGTGGGGCTATGCCGACAGCGCAACGGATGCAATTGAAATCAGCGACAATCTGATTTATGACATCGGTCAGGGATGGCTCTCTGATATGGGCGGAATTTATACCCTTGGTATTCAGCCGAACACAGTGCTGACCCACAACAAAATCTACAATGTTGCCGCCGACCCCAACGAGGGTGGTTACGGCGGATGGGGCATCTACCTTGACGAGGGTTCGTCATACATCACCGTTAAGCAAAATCTTGTTTACGGCTGCGGTTCAGACAGCTTCCATCAGCATTACGGCGAAAATAACGATGTTACAAACAATATTTTTGCACTGAGCAATGACGGACAGATTCGATGCACCAGAAAAGAGGAGCATAACGAGCTGAACCTGACAAAGAACATCATTCTCACCAACAAACAGCCTGCATACAGTCAGGTTGTTGAGGGCAAATTTAAGGATGACGGCAATCTTTATTGGGACCTCGCCAACGGCAAGCACATGATGAGTGTTGCTGGCACAGGCACAAAGTGGAAACAACGAATTTACAAGGCGGAAATGAAAAATATGGGTTATTATAGCAACGCAGTTTATGCCGACCCGCTTTTCAGAGATGCCGAGAATTTTGATTTCACCCTTGCGGACAACTCCCCTGCTCTTTCAGAGATTGGCTTTGAAACATGGAATTATAACACCGCAGGCACGCTGACAAATTTCAGATAAAATTAAATCCGCTCTCTATTGAGGGCGGATTTTTTGTTGTGGTGGGGCAAACTCGCTATATTTAGTGAAGCATATTCACCTTGTATACACGGGGATGAACCCCGTGATTTTATGGTGGTGCAACCTCGCAATGACAGTGCCGACACTTTTTGTTCAAATTTATATTTATGTTGACACTCAGAGCGGGATGTCGAGGACGCATCACCTACAGTGTACCGTCCACTTTTTCACTATATCTACTTTCTATAATTCTACCCCCTGTCAAGGGGCGACAAAAAAGCTCGGTGCTGACTTGAAGTGTGGATTGCCACACCTCCTGCGGAGGTTCGCAATGACACAATTTTAGCACGGTATTGTTTCACCTCTTCACTATTCACTACAACTTATTACTTCAAGTTCTACTCCCCTGTCAAGGGGCTCACGCAGTGAGTCGGGAGGATTGTTTGTTTAAATTAAGCAAGTATTTTACTTTTTAAAGACAATCCCTCAGTCTTTGGCTTCGCCAAATCCAGCTCCCTTTACACAAGGGAGCCTTTTTATCGTGCAATTTATGCGAATTTGTACGATATTTTCTTAATTTTTTCGGGAAGAGCAAGCCCTTCCCCTACGGTGTACCGCTCACTTCTTCACTATTCACTACAATGTATTACTTCAAAATGGGTGTCCCGCCCACAATTATTCATTATTCAATATTCGTTATTCATTAAAAATGTGGATTGCCACGGCTCTTTGAGCCTCGCAATGACAGTGCCTTTCACCTTTCACTTCTTCACTATTCACTACAACTTATTACTTCAAGAGCACCCCTATCGTCAAAATCAAAGATTTTGCCACTTCCCCGAGGGAAGCTATTGTTTTGTGCGTACTGTGAGAATGGTTTGCCACGATTTCTATTTAGTGCAAATATAGACTGGAACAGCAAGCCTTTCATCTACAGTGTTCCGCCCGAAATTACATAAAAAAACGCAGACAGCGTTTACTGTCTGCGTCATTTTTTGTTAACTCAATTGATTAAAGAACATTGCAGAATGTGAAGATTTCTTCGGGAAGCTCTTCTTTATCAGCTGAAACTGTGAAAGTAATGTTCTTCTCTGCAACGTGGTTCTTGCTGAGATCGTCAACCTTCTTGAGGAAAGCTGCGAGCTCTGCGAAATCACGAGAACCGATTCTGAGAGTTGCATCAACGAAAATATCTGTGATGTCATGGTCGCCTGCGCATACGCCGCAAAGGAAACCATAGAAAGCATCAAAACCGCTTACGCCGTAATGGTCAGTGTCCATAAGACGAGCACGATAATTTACATCATAAGTAAGCTTGGGCTGCTTCTCTATACATATAACATTGCCTTTTGAAGCTTCAACAGCCTCGTTGACTTTTTCAATGAGTAATTTTGTTTTGCCTGCGCCTTTATGGCCTAAAATAAGTGTAATCATATAATTAGTCCTCCTAAGTATATTTTAAAATCCGTGGTTTGCACGAAGATTAAACATTTTTATCTGCCAAGTCTTTTTTCAAGCTCAGCCTTCTGCTCCTCATAACCGGGTTTGCCTAAAAGAGCAAACATATTTTTCTTATAGCTTTCAACGCCCGGCTGATTAAAGGGATTCACTTCAAGAACATAGCCGCTGATTGCGCATGCTTTTTCCAGGAAGTAAATGAGCATTCCCAAATCGTATTCGTTCATTTCGTCAAGCTCAATAACAACATTGGGAACTTCGCCGTCTGTATGAGCAAGAACGGTGCCCTCAAATGCTTTTTCGTTAACGAATGAAAGATTTTTGCCTGCAAGGAAGTTAAGACCGTCAACATTGTCTTTATCCTCACCGATAAGAACCTCGCTGACTGAATTTTTGAAGAAAACAACAGTTTCAAAAAGATGTCTTTCGCCCTGCTGAATATACTGACCCATTGAATGAAGGTCGGTTGAGAAAACTGCGGATGTGGGGAAGATGCCCTTTCCGTCTTTGCCCTCGCTCTCTCCATAAAGCTGTTTGAACCATTCATTCATCATTGTGTATGAGGGTTCGTAGCTTACCATCATTTCAATCTTTTTGCCCTTGCGATAAAGAATGTTTCTGATTGCGGCATATTTGTAGCAATCGTTTGCCATATCGCAATCTGCATATTTAACCATAGCATCCTTTGCGCCAAGCATAAGAGCATCAATATCAATGCCTGCAACAGCGATTGGAAGAAGACCAACGGCTGTGAGAACTGAATATCTGCCGCCTACATTATCAGGAACAACGAATGTCTGCCATCCCTCAGAATCGGCAAACTTTTTGAGTGTGCCTTTTGCTTTATCAGTTGTGGCAAAAATTCTTTCTTTTGCGCCCTCTTTGCCGTATTTCTCTTCAAGCATACCCTTGAAGATTCTGAATGCAACGGCAGGCTCGGTTGTTGTGCCAGATTTTGAAATAACGTTCACGCTGAAATCACGGTCGCCAATAACGGCTTTAAGCTCATTAAGTGAACGGGAGCTGATTGTGTTGCCCGCAAAATAAATGTCGGGTGTTGTTTTCGGCATAGCGTTATAATTCTGTGATTTAATAAACTCGATTGCAGCTCTTGCACCAAGATATGAACCGCCAATACCGATAACGATAAGAACCTGTGAGTTATTCTGAATTTTTTCTGCTGCTTTTTTGATTGCTTCAAACTCAGCCTTGTCATAATCCTCAGGTAATGTGAGCCAGCCTAAAAAGTCGCTGCCCTCACCTTTGCCGCTTAAAAGCAAATCGTGTGCCTTTTTGATTTCGGGCTGAATTGCTTCAAGCTCTGCCTCTGAAACGAAGCTGTTAAGATAATTTGTGTTAAGACTTAACGGCATCCAAATGCCTCCAATTTGTTTTTTATTTATGGTTTTATTATAACCTTAAAATGGAGTTTTTGCAAGTACTATTTAACAAAATTTAGAAGAATTTACAGTTTATTTTGAAAAAGTCGCCAAGATTTCTTTCAAAACCGATAAAAAAGTGGTCTTTTCGACATAGTGGGGAGCGGTCAAATCATAAGAAGCCAGCAATTCACCATCAAGGCTCAGGTCAATTTTGCCAAGCTTCTGCCCCGATTCCACAGGTGCTTCAACGCTGGCGGCAAGTGAAATATCCTGCGTAATCTCTGCTTCTCTCCCCTTTGGAATAAGAACTGTAAACGATGCAGGAAGCTGTGGTGTGATTTTACGCTCCTTGCCCATGGTGATATTCACATCGGCAATTGATTCGGGATTCACCTGCGGACTTACAGTTGACCAGTTGGCAAAGCCGTAATTGAGCATAGCTTTTGCGCCCTCAAAGCGGCCTGTACTATTATCACTGCCAAGAACAACGGCAATAAGCGAGGTGCCATCCCTTGTGGCTGTTGCGCAAAGACAGCACCCTGCCTTTGAGGTTGTGCCAGTTTTAAGCCCTGTGCATCCAGAATAAAAACGCACCAGCTTATTTGTATTCACAAGCTGAGTTTCGCCGCCACGAAGGGAGTCCATCCAAATAGTTGTATATTTTGTGATAAATTCGTGGGTCATCAGCTCCCTTGCCATAAGAGCGATGTCATAGGCAGTGGTTTTGTGGTTCTCTGCGGTGTCATCAAGACCTGTGCAATTTTCAAAATGGGTATTTTTCATACCGAGCTTTGCCGCACGCTCATTCATCATAACGATAAAAGCCTCTTCACTGCCAGCCACCAACTCGGCAAGGGCGGTACAGGCATCATTTGCACTGTAAACCGCCATGGCTTTGAAAAGCTCATCAACTGTCATGATTTCGCCCTCTTTGAGCCAAATCTGCGAGCCACCTTTTTTGACAGCATTTGCGCTTGCGGTAACTTTATCGTCAAAAGAGATTTTTTCGTTATCAATGGCTTCGCTCACAAGGAGCATTGTCATAATCTTTGTAACAGATGCAGGGTACAGTTTTTCATTCATATTATTGCTCATAAGCACTTTGCCAGAATCAGCATCCATCAGCACAGCCGCCTTCGCCTTGACGGTAACGGGCATTGCCTGCTCTTTTGATGCCGCACGGACAGGAAATGATGCCGACAGCACCAATATCATACACAATATAAAAATACTAACGGTTTTTTTCATAAAAAACACCTCCACATTATATGTATTCTTAAAAGATTAAAAAATATGTGGAAATTTTACAGAAAATAGTGTAGAATATATTTGGTCGTTGTTTTTCGACAAAAGTTAACAGGAGTGATGATATGAAAAAGTCAACACCTTTAAAAATTATTGCGGCAAGCGCAGCATATGCGGCTGTGAGCTACCTTGTCTTTTTTGAAATTATGGATAAAAGAGCAACTCTTCCCACAAAAGCATTTCAGTTAAGCATTAAAGGCGTTGAACCCGGCATCAAGGATGATGATGAAAGACTTGTATGGTTCAATAATCAGAGCTTTGAAGATTTTGAAATCACAAACAACAGTGGCAACAAGCTGAAAGCTCATATGCTCAAAGCTGACGAGCCGACAGATAAATTCATTCTCTGCTCTCACGGCTACAGATGCGATGGCAAGAGAGAATTCAGATTTGTAACAAAATATCTGCACGACAGCGGATACAATGTGCTTCTTATTGACCACCGTGCCTCTGGCGACAGCGAGGGAAAATACATAACATTTGGCTGTAAAGAGGCAGAGGACGCACTGCTGTGGGTTCAGTTCCTTAATGAAAAATTCGGCGAGGATATAAAGATCGGTCTTTATGGCATTTCTATGGGTTGCGCCACAATCACAACTCTTTGCGGTAACGAAAATCTGCCCTCAAATGTTAAATTTGCCGTTGCAGATTGCGGATATACCAGTGCAAAGGATGAATTTTCGTATAATCTTCAGAAAGCACACATCCCCGATTTTGTTATTATGAACGCTGTTGATTTCTATAATCAGAAGCTTTCGGGTTGTTCGCTTGACGAAATGAATCCACTTGAGGCTGTTAAAAAATCAAAAGTTCCCACACTTTTTATTCACGGTGAAAAGGATAACTTTGTACCCACAAAAATGGTTTACACTCTCTATGACGCTTGCCCTGCACCAAAAGAAATATTTATTGCAAACGGTGCAAGCCATGCAGAGAGTTATCAGAGATGCTCTGAGGAATATGAAAAGCATTTCACTCAGTTTGCAGAGAAATATATAAAGGAGTAATATTATGCGTTTTGGAGTATGCACAAGTATTGAAAATTTAGAAGGTCTTGAGAATGCGGCTAAGGCAGGCTTTGACTATGTTGAGAGCAGGTTTGCTTTCTTTCCTGAATCAACAGACGAAGAATTTGAAGAGGCAAAGAATAATTTAAAAAAGGCTGGCATTAAGTGCGAAGCAGCCAACTGCTTTATCCCCCGTGAGTTTCCTATTTCTGACAGCAGCTGCGACAGACAGGGACTTGCAGAATACATTGAAAAGGGAATGAAAAAGGGTGTTGAGGTTGGACTCAAGACAATCGTTCTCGGCTCTGGCGGTGCAAGAAAAATCCCCGAAAATGTAAGCTACAGAGAGGCATTCTGCAACATCAGCAACATTCTTAAAGAGGTTATCGCCCCTGTTGCAGAGAAATATGACATTACAATCGTTCTTGAGCCATTAAGAAGAGCTGAATGTAACATCATCAACACTGTTAAAGAGGGCGTTGCGCTGGCAGCATCATGCGGTGAATACAACATTCAGGGTCTTGGCGACCTTTTCCATATGATGAAAGAGGGCGATACATATGATGACATCAGAGATTTAAAAGGTAGCATTAAGCACGCTCACCTCGCCTGCCCCGAAACAAGATTATATCCAAAAGATATTAACGAGTTTGACTACAAGGGATTTATTGATGCACTGAATTATGCGGGCTGTGAAAGATGCTCAATCGAAGCATCCACAGATGATTTCAACACCGAAGTATTCATTGCAGGCAAGGTTATTGACGAATTGAGAAAAGTGTGATAAATGGAAAGAGTATGGCACGAAAATGTCATACTCTTTTTTGCGTTGGTAAGGTGAAATAAATTCACTTTATTTAGCACGGGGATGAACCCCGTGGGGGCGTGGGCGTGGCTGGGCGTGGCTGGGCGTGGCTGGGCGCAGATGTTGCCTTGATTGATGATAGAATTTATTGGCAACATCTGCCCTCCTTGTGTAAAGTAGGGTGGCGAACGCAGTGAGTCGGGAGGATTGTTCGTTTTAAAATAAGCTTATATTTAAATTTTAACAGACAATCCCTCAGTCTTTGGCTTCGCCAAATCCAGCTTCCTTTACACAAGGGAGCCGTTTTTATTGTGCAATTTAAGTAGATTTGTATGATATTTAAGAGTAATTCATCTTGATTTATGCTGGCGAACGCAGTTCGCCCCTACGATGTTTACGGTACAAATCAAGCAAATTTGTGCGGAATTTAAGAGTGGATTGCCACGGCTTCTGCGAAGCCTCGCAATGACATAACCTTTCACTTCTTCACTATTCACTACAACTTCTTACTTCAAAAGAACCCCTATCGTCAAAATCAAAGATTTTGCCACTTCCCCCGAGGGAAGCTTTTTCTTTTGATTTTGTGCTGATTTTCAGAG
>JAZLLI010000028.1:0-47291 GCA_045598085.1 Acutalibacteraceae bacterium | reverse complement strand
CTCTGAAAATCAGCACAAAATCAAAAGAAAAAGCTTCCCTCGGGGGAAGTGGCAAAATCTTTGATTTTGACGATAGGGGTTCTTTTGAAGTAAGAAGTTGTAGTGAATAGTGAAGAAGTGAAAGGTTATGTCATTGCGAGGTTGCGTAGCAACCGTGGCAATCCACAATTTGAATGAATATTGAATAACGAATAATGAATTTCGGGCGAGACACCCGCACCCGAATGTATTTGCACGCACCGCCACTCCACCCCACGGGGTTCATCCCCGTGCTAACAAGGTGAACATACTTCGTTTTTGGCGGTGAGCAATGCTTAGCTTCCCTCGGGGGAAGTGGCAAAATCTTTGATTTTGACGATAGGGGTTCTCTTCAAATTCGCAGAAATTCAAAGTACTGTCATTGCGAGGTTGCACCGCAACCATGGCAATCCACAATTTGAATGAATATTGAATAACGAATAATGAATAATTTCGGGCGGGACACCCGCACCCGAATGTACTTGCACGCACCGCCACTCCACCCCACGGGGTTCATCCCCGTGTCAGCAGGGTAATAGGGGCAATTAAAGTTGTGTGCCTACACTTTGTCTAACCCCACCACAACAAAACAAAGCGGGCAACCTTTCGGCTGTCCGCTTTTCATATCCTATATTTAACCGATTTCAGAAACAGCCTCTTCGGTTGCTTCTTCTGCCTTTTCGCCGTTAGCCTCTGCTTCTTCTGCAAGGCGTTTCGCTGTAACCTCTTCACGAATGGCTCTCATCTGGTCAAGCTCTTCAAGAATCCTCTTCTTCTTGTTGCCTGTGTAATCATCAAACAGATAAGATGCTGCGGCAAGGAAGTTGCCGATGATTCCGCAAAGTGTAAACATAAGATAAATGCCTTTCAGTGTCTTTGGTGTCTGAGGGGCTTTCGTCTCTTTGCCTGTGATGGGGTCAATTGTGTTTGGCTTGTAGTTCAGCTTGTCAAATACAATGTTGTAAATGTTTGTTCTGATAAGGTTGTAAAGGTTGCCGAGAACGCTCTGTGTTGCGCTTACAAGACCCTCAGAGCGGATAGGTGTTCCGAAATTCTTCTGTGAATACCACTCCATGTAGTCTGTTGAGTCGCCAACGACAACTTTCTTTGATGCTGAAATTGCGTTGTTGGGCATACCTGCAATACCAATCATAATACCGATAAGGTATCTTCTCTTTCTCAGCTTCTTAACATCAAAGCCGATGCTGAATAATGACATAATCGCATAGAAAATGCCTGTGAATGCATAACCGCCAGACATAACTGTTCTTGCAGAAACTGCGTTTGTGATAACGGGAACAGCTGCAAGACCTGCATATGAAAGTCCGCCGCTGATAGCGTCAATAATTGCTTTCATCTTGTAATCGTCAAATACATCGTCATAAATGTAGGGGAGAAGCTTGTATGAAAGCTGTCTGATCTGCTCAAAGAAGTTAGCAATCTGAACAATAATGAATGTGCGTGTGTTGAGCATTGTGGATAATGTTTCACGGTCCCAGTTAATAGCAGATTTCTTCGGCTTCTCTGCAACTCTGATTTTCTCTTCAAGTGTGAAGTAAGGTGCATACATTGTGAAGATGCCGAGGATGCAGAAAATAAGAGCAATGAAGAAATAAGTCCATTTCTGTGCGTTTGCATCTGAAGCACTGCCAACAAATATTGGGATAATCCAGCCAGGAAGCATTGAGCCGAGGGCAGATGAAAGAGTTGAAACAGTGTAGAAATTCTTTCTGTCTTTCGCATTTGTTGTCATACGAAGTGAAAGAGTGTTAAGTGAAAGGTCATAGAATGCGTCAACTGTGTTATAAACAAGCTTAACAAGCAATGCCCACAAGAAGTTTTTGAATGAACTTGAAAAAGGCACAATAAACAGCATCATTGCCGTAACCGCAAAGGGGATTGGCATGAGCATAAGGATTGTTTTTGTTGGTGTGCGCTTGTTGAGCTTAACAGGCGTGTCAAGAATGTTGCCTGCAACAGGGGGAACGGCAAAGCCGATAATGAGCAGAATGTTGCTCATCCATGTCATCAGCTTGCCCTCAATACCCATAAACTGGCGGAAAAACTTGTCAGAGAAAGTTTCAACGCTGTCCTGTGCCATGCAGTTGCCAAAGATACCGCTTGCGTAGCCTAACTGCTCTTTAAGGGTGAATGACGGGTTGTTCATCAGCTGACCTTTAAATCGGCTGGCTTTTTCTTTAATCATAATTTAACCTCCGATTCAGATTATTCAGCGTTAATCTGAGCGTTGCGGAATTTATCCTGTGTGAATGTGCCATCTTTGTGAAGATTAAGGCGAGTGTAGCCCTGAAGCCAGTCTTTCTCTTCATAGCCAAGCTTCTCTGCTGTGTATGAGCCGTAGCCTGATGGCTGAATGTAGCTGAGAAGAATGTCCTCATACTCAACACCGAATGTGTTAAGGTGGTCATGACCGCAGAAAACAGATTTTGTTGTTCCGCCAGCCTTGATTGCATCAAAAAGACCTGCGTCAAAGCCTGATTCACAAATATTCTCCAGCTTTTCGCCATAGAGGAACTTGCCGTCAGCAGCCGCAGCTTCATACTGGGGCAGGGGAATGTGAACAACAACAGTTGAAGTGAAATCCTCTGAATCAATGCTGTCAAACTGCTGTTTAAGTCTTTCGTTTTCAGCTGTGTACCACTTAACCTGACTTTCTTTTACGCCGTCATAGTAGTCCTCTTTAACATCAAGGTTGTATTCTTTCTTCTGTTCAACAGTCATTTCGTCGCCTGTGTCCATAAAGAAGAATGTGTGCTTAACTGAATGGTCTTCATTGAGAATAACAAGAGCGTAGTTGCAGTTGCCCCAAACATCAGCAGGACCTTTTCTCATAAGGCAGTGGTCGTATGAAGAGAAAATGTCAACCATTTCATCTCTCTTGATTGAGAAAGTGTTGTCGCCCTCGTGGTTGCCAAGAATGCCAGCCCAGTAAACGCCCATTTTTTCAAAAATTTCAGCGAACTGCTTTGTTCTCTTGCGGTTAAATGCGTTTGTAACTGTGTCGCCGCCAACAATAACAAGGTCAGGCTTTTCTCTTTCAATGTTATTTACAAGGTTTGTAAGTGTAACATTTGAAGTTTTGTTGTTGCCGTCAAGGTGAATGTCAGTGAACATAAGCACCTTAAAATCTTCGCCGCTTTCTTTGATGATTACCTCATCCTCGTTCTCTCTCAGAACCTCAACGCCACTGCCTATGTATTTGATAGAGTCAATATCATAATTCAGTGAGTGGGGGAGGAGCTGGTAGGCTGTGATGCCGCCAGCAGTGAGAACAAGAGCAAGAATAAGGGCAATAATTCTTATTGTTTTCATTTTCATAGATTACCTCCGTTTTTTATTGCGGTGGAATAAAAATCCCTTGATTTTATTATACTTTAGCTTTGTTTATTTTATAGAACGATTCTGCACTCAATTAGCAATAATATGCTGAATTTGACCGTATCGCACTAATAACTTTAGATGAATTAAAGTTTAACCTCAAAGCCTGTTTTTGCAGATTCATAAATGGCGCAGAGAATCTTAATCATATCAACGCCCTGTTGTGGCTTGAAGCAAGGTTCTGCGCCGTCAAGCACAACATCAAGATAGTGCGAAAGGTTGTTCTGATGACCCTTTGTGTCAATATCGCCTGCGGGGGCAAGGTTCATCAGCTGACCGTCCTCCTCGGTGTAAATCTCAAACTTGTTGTCGTCCCATGTAACGCCCGATTTTGTGCCACGAAGCTCAACATAACGCTTCTCTTCGTCAATGTTTGATGCCCAGCTGAATTCAATCTGAAGCACTGCGCCGTTGTCAAAGCGAATAAGACCCATAGCGAGGTCTTCAACATCAAATGTACCGCCCTGAACCTTGTCGCCAAAGTCAGAGTTTACAGAGTCGCTTGTGTCAGTGTCGGCAAATTTGCAGTATGTGTTGCCGCTTACCGCAACGGGTGTGGGGTTGCCCATAAGCCATATTGCAAGGTCAATCATGTGAACACCAAGGTCAATCAGAGGACCGCCGCCAGACTGAGCCTTTGTGGTGAACCAGCCGCCCTTGCCTGGGATTCCTCGTCTTCTCTGCCAACCGCATCTGCCTGCATAGATTTCGCCCATCTTGCCGTCCTCAATATATTTTTTGATATATTTTGACGCAGAAACAAATCGGTTGTTTCTCATAACCATAAGCACCTTGCCAGCTTCTTCTGAGGCATTTTTCATTTTAAGAGCCTCTTCAACGCTGATAGCATCGGGCTTCTCACTAAAAACATGCTTGCCTGCCTTGAATGCCTCAACAGCAATTATTGAGTGCAGATAGTTAGGTGTGCAGATGTCAACCGATTCAACATTCTCATCCTTGAGAAGCTCTTTATAGTCAGTGTAAACCTTAGCGTCGGGGTAATATTTTTCTTTAATAGCCTCTGCACGCTCTTTTATAATATCGCAAACCGCAACAATTTCGGCTCTGGGGTCTTTAAGATAAGCAGGGATGTGCGCACCGTTGCAGATTCCGCCGTTGCCGATGATACCAATTTTCAAAGTTTTCATATGTAAACCTCCGTTTTTATAACTGAATTTTCAGTAATTTAATACTATCATAAATGCAAATCTATTTCAAGAAAAAACAGCCGAAAAGATTTCTCTTTCCAGCTGTTTGATTATTGCTTTCTAAAATTTTTAAATTTATTTCTGAACCAAAGATTTAAGATAAGCTTTTTGCTCGTCTGTGATTCTGTAGCTCTCTCTTGCTTTCTGAACGGTCTTTTTATGCACCCATTCGGGGAGCTTTCTCTGCTCTAAGTAGGGGATTGTCGCATCCCACTGCTTTGCAAGAGCTGTTGCAAAAAACCACGCAACCATCATGTTGACATAATATTCGTCTGAAATCACCGCCGCAGGAATTTCAAGATATTCTGCTTTGAAATCATCATCAAGATAATGGCTCATAAGCATCTCAATGCCAAATCTTACGGTGTATGTTTTGTCAGACTTTGCCCACTCTCTGATTTTCTCCAAAAGCTCCGCCTTGTGCTTTTTAAACACCTTGGGCGACATAATATCGCACACCGCCCAGTTGTCAACAAATGGCAGAAAACGGTCTGTTTCCTCAACCGCCTTTTCATAGTCCTTTATTTCAGATACAAGCAGACCGTGAAGCATATTTTCGTCATAGTATTTATGAGGAAGCTCGCTGATAAATTCCGAAACAATCGGGTCGTTTTTTATGCGTTTAGCAAGCTTTCGCACCTCGGGTACTCTCACACCGATAAAAAGCTCCTTGTCAACAGACGGGGTCAGCTTTGCCTGAAATTCAGCATACTCTGCATCCCTCAGTTCAAATAATAAATCTTCAATTGCTTTCATAATATCGCCTCTATAAATTCAGCTTTTATCAATAATGTGCTTCACCGCAAACGCAAGCCTGATTTACCTTAAAAATCTTGCAGATTGCAATGTAAACTTTCCAAAGAATTGCAAGAACAGGCTTGTCTGTGTGGCAAAGGCAGTTGTCCTCAATTTCGGGGTACTGCGGAGCATTTGAAGCAGTGCCTTTGTTGAGTTTTTCAACCTCTTTAACTGCAAAAACGCCATTTTCACTGTACTTTATAAAGCGAAGCTTGTCGGCTGTGAACTGAATAAATCCAAGTGTCAGCGCAGATGTTGAGGTTTCGCTGTCTGTATTGTTTGAATAGCCGATGTAACCGCAGTTTGTGTATGTAAAGTTGAGTGTTTCCTCTGTGTAGCAGTCAGCCCCCTTTTTGTCAGCAAGTGGAACTCTGATTGTTTCGCCGGGAGCCATAAAGTTGTATGCACCGCCAATGTAATCATCATATTTGCTTGAATGGTTATGACCAAAAATAAAGATAATGTCAAGGTCCTTGCCCTTTTCATTAAGTACATTAAAGATGTATGATGCGTACATATTGTCGCCGTAGTTGTTTCTGCCTGTGTGGTGCAGGGGAACGTGAGTCATAACAATAACGGGACGCTTGTCGCCAGAGCTAATCATAGCGTCAAGGTTCTCTTCAATGTCAGCGGCAACAGCTTTAACGCCCTTGTCTTTGCGGGAGCTTTGCTTCCATGGAAAATCATCCTCGTTAATTACATAAAGGCAGTATGTGCCCATGTCATAAAAGCCAGTGTCTGCAAATTCCTTTTTGGGGTTGTCGTGGTTGCCTTGAATACAAACAACAGATGCAGGGTCATTTTCGGGGAATGCGTTGAGGTAAGTGCTTCTGATTCTTGAAATGCCTGGAACAGCATTGTCTAAAAGAATCATTGTGTAGTCGCCGCCAACAAGCATTGAATCGGCAGTGGGCATACCGTCATTGAGTGCAAGGTCAAGAATCTTGCCAAAGCGGTTATATGCACCTTTTCCGTTTTGCTGGAAGTCAGATGCGGTGATAACTGTTGCATAAGCGTCATCAGCAAAAACTGAATCGCCCTGTGCAAAGCCTGTAACTGCAAAGCTTGCAACCATAATAGCGGCAAGAATTGCAGAAACAATTTTTTTAATTGCCTTTTTCATAAAATCATTCCTTTTGTTATTTTGGTTAATGCGATTATACCATAACAAAAAAATATTTTCAATTGTGTGTGTTCTAAATTTATATAAATTGTTATTGCGAGCGTGGCAATCCACATCTTGAATGAATATTGAATATTGAATAATTTCGGGCGGGACACCCGCACCCATTTTAAGTAATAGGTTGTAGTGAATAGTGAAGAAGTGAACGGTACATCGTAGGGGCGAACTGCGTTCGCCAGCTTTGCATTGCAACAATTTAATGCTCAATTTCGAGCTTGCTTTTCCCGAATTTGCAATATGCTTCGATTTATAATTGTAGGGGATGGCGTCCTCGACATCCCGTTCTGAATGTCAGCAAAAATTCATCTGCTATATAGCATTGAATGGCACGATAACACCGTAGGTGAGGGGCTTGCTCCTCCCGTTTCTAACCGATTGCAGAAATAACAATTTGAACGAAAAATATCGGTATTGTCATTGCGAGGCTTCATAGAAGCCGTGGCAATCCACATCTTGAATGAATATTGAATATTGAATAATTTCGGGCGGGACACCCAATTGAAGTAATAGGTTGTAGTGAATAGTGAAGAAGTGAACGGCACATCGTAGGGGCGAACTGCGTTCGCCGGCTTTGCATTGCAACAATTAAATGAAGAATTCTGTGGCATCACACCGTAGTGGAGTAGCCTGCTCTTCCCGTTTCTAACCGATTGCACAAAGTCAAATTTGAACGAAAAATATCGGTATCGTCATTGCGAGCAATAAATAATAAACATAAAAAGGCTCCGCAAGTGGGAACCTTTCGTTATTTTAAAAGATCTTCAATTGATATATTAAGCAAATCCCGTATTTTGCCGAGGTTGCGAGTGTTCGGCATACTTACGCCTGTTTCATAATAAGTAACGGTGCTGCGGTTAAGCCCCAGAGCGTCCGCCACCTGTTTTTGGGTTAATCCCGCTTCTTTTCGTGCCTTTTTAAAATTCTCTGCAAAGCTCATTTTTACATCCCCTTTAAAATAAAAAAAGCGCAGCCGAAGCCACGCCGAAAAATACATGGCTCATTGCTGCGAGACAAAAATTTCAGTGCATCGTGTTGGTATGCTGAAATAGAGCATGTATTTTTACCAAGGGTAAAATTACATACCTAACACGTAAACACTGTTTTGAAATTTTTTCTCGCACCTATACTTTACCACAAAATAGTAGTAAATTCAATACAAAATAAAATAAAAAAAGCGCAGCCGAAGCTACGCCGAAAAATACATGGCTCATTGCTGCGAGACAATATCCTCAAACTATGCGGCACAGTATGCGAAAAATAGCCTGCATTTTTTAAAATTCTATCATATAATAATGTATAATGCAATATGCTCAAATCACATCTTCGCCTTAATAAATTTAATAAAGCTCAGCCAGTCCGCTCTTCCAAAGAAGTGCATACCGTCCCTCATGTGGTAGCAGATTTCACCTTTCGGGAATCGTTCGCCCACCTTTGCAGGTCTTTTAACGCCAATGTAACCGCTTCTGCCGTTGATTTTCCACGCAGGGGAGGCACCGATACAGGCAAGCTGTTCAGAGTATTGGTCTGCCCATAAATCCTCGCTGGCATCACCAACGCAAACATACCTCGGTGCACAGGCGGCAATGAGAAAATGCTGGTCAAAGGGCATACTTTCGGGATTTTTCACATACTTTTTATAGTTACCGCAAAACCATTGAGGGAATCGCCTTACAATATCGTCAATTGTTTCTGCTCCCTTGTGCTTGAGCCTTTCGTATGCCGCACCACTGCAACCCGAGCCGTTGGAGCAAACAAATTTCACCCTTTCATCATTTGCGCCGCACCAGAGGGCAGTTTTGCCAAGCCTTGAATGACCTGCAACAATGATGTTTTCACTGTCAATTTCTTCCCTTGTTACAAAATAATCTATGGCTCTGCTTATTGAGAATGCCCACATGGATATTTTGCCCCAGCCAGTGTTTTTATCCCTTTCATAAAGGGGAGCAATACCGTTGGTGAAATCTGTATCGTCAGTGGTGATGTCCTCATAATAAATCTGTGCAATGGCAAATCCGCTGTCAAAAATCTCTTCAACGGGGCAATATTTATCATAAGCATCGGGGCGGAAGTTGATTAAAATAATCAGCGGATATTTTCCCTTTTTAACAGGCACAAAAAAGTTCACAGGGAATGAAAAATCACCCTTTGGTGTATCAAAAGTGATGTTTATTCTCTCTTTGTATGCGTGCCCCGAACAGCATCTGTCCTCTTCTCTTTTTGCTTCACCTGTAACTTTTTCGGGGGCAGGGGGCATATAGCCGTATTCCTCACGGCTTAAAATATCAATAATCTCTTTTCTTCTTTTTATCCAGTCATTTTTTGTCATAACAGCTGTTCCGTCAGCAAATGTCATTAAATCGGGCAAAAGCTTCATAATATGACCCTCCTTGTCATCCTTTTACACTAAATTTACCATAACAAAACCTCTTTTTCAATATTAACCGAGCCATTTTGCAACTGAATTATATCATTCTCCCATAATATTTTTGTACTGACAGTAAAAAAATGTTAATATTATCTGTTGAAAAACGGGCGGACTTATGATATACTTAAATCATAATCAGTATTTGTGCCCTGTTCTGGGTTGCTGGCGTTATGCCGAGTTTAATAAAACGGAGGGGAAAAAGATGAACTCATTCAATGAGTTATGGGATATGGTAAAAGAAGAGTGTCAGTCTCTTGTTTCCGAATCTATATACAATGTTTGGTTCAAGGATATGGAGCTGATAAGCTTTGATGAGGAAAAGGTAGTTCTTGCGGTTACAGGTTTTAAAAAGAAAGTTATTGAAAACAGATTTATGGACAAGCTCAGGCAGTCTTTCTATAATATTATGGGTTTTGACATTGCAATTGAGCTTATTGAATCTGTAGATTACACTGCGGAAGAAAAGCGTGTTGCGGACGAAAAAGTTGCAGTGGTTTCTGGCAGCAGTGATGCTCAAAAAGATACTTTCGAGACTTTCGTTGTTGGTTCATCAAACAAATTTGCCCATGCGGCGGCAATCGCTGTTGCGGCTAACCCCGGCGGAGCATATAACCCTCTTCTTATTCACGGTAATTCCGGACTTGGCAAAACTCATCTTCTCAACGCAATCTGCAATGAGGTTAAAAAGAATAATCCAAATGCAAATATAGTATATACAAGCGGTGAAGCTTTCACAAACGAGCTTGTTCATTACCTTGCACTTGCAAGAAATAACAAAACTCCCAACAATATGGTTGAGTTTCATAACAAATATCGCAATGCAGATATTCTCCTTGTTGACGATGTTCAGTTCATCGCAGGCAAAGAAGCTACTCAGGAGGAATTTTTCCACACATTCAACGCTCTTTCGAACGCAGGTAATCAGATAGTTCTCACATCTGATATGCCTCCAAAAGAAATTGCAACTCTTGATGACAGACTTCGTAACCGCTTCGAGTGGGGACTTATTGCAGATATTCAGCCACCCGATATTGAAACAAGAATGGCAATCATCAAAAGAAAAGCAGAGAATCTTAATCTTATGCTTGGCAATGATGTTGTTGAATATATCGCACAGAAGCTTAAAGATAACATCCGTCAGCTTGAGGGCGCAGTTAATAAGATGAATGCCTATGTTACAATGCAGGGTATGCCCACAAGCATCACCACAGCGCAGGCGGCTATTAAAGATATTCTTGTTGATAATCAGCCTCAGCCAATCACTGTTGAAAGAATCGTGCAGGAGGTTGCAAGAACCTACGGCGTTTCTGCGCAGGATATTTTATCAAAGCGTCAGGATTCTGCCACAGTTGAAATGCGTCAGATGTCAATTTACATAGTCCGTGAGCTTACTGGTATGTCAACAAATTCTATCGGTAAAGAGTTCGGCGGCAAAAATCACACAACAATCCTTTATAGCCTTGAGCAGTTTGAGGGCAAGCTGAAAAACCGCTCAGATTTAAGAGAAAAGGTTAAGAACATCACCAAGAATGTTCAGGAAAGAAGATAATCTTTCTATAAAATAAACCCACGGAGGTCGAGTTATGGGTCTTTTTGAAAAATTCAACAAAGGTCTCAGAAAAACAAGAAACAGTATGTCGGGCGCAATTGATACAATGCTCCACGGCAGAAACGAAATAGACGATGATCTTTATGACGAGCTTGAAGAGATTCTCATTATGGGCGATGTTGGTATGAACACCGCTGTTGAAATCTGCGAAAAGCTGCGTGATTATGTGGCTAAAAAGAGCCTTCGTAAGCCTGCACAGGTTAAGGATGCCATCCGTGCTATCGTTTCAGAGATGCTTGAGGGCGGCGAGGATATGGGACTTATCACTCTCCCGTCAATCATTCTTGTTATCGGTGTTAACGGCGTGGGCAAAACAACCACAATCGGCAAAATGGCAGCCATGTATAAGGCACAGGGCAAAAAAGTCATCCTCGGTGCGGCAGATACTTTCAGAGCCGCCGCTATTGAGCAGCTTGAGGAATGGGCAAGGCGTGCCGATGTTGATATAGTTAAGCATAAAGAGGGCGCAGACCCTGCCGCCGTTGTTTATGATACAATTCAGGCAGGTAAGGCAAGAGATTGCGATATTATTATCTGCGACACTGCGGGCAGACTTCATAACAAAAAGAATCTTATGGATGAGCTTGCAAAAATTTACAGAATCATTGATAAAGAGCTTCCTTATAACGACCGTGAAAGCCTCCTTGTTCTTGATGCCACAACAGGTCAGAACGCTGTTAACCAGGCAAGAGAGTTCAAGAATGTTGCAGAAATCACAGGTATCGTTCTCACTAAGCTTGACGGCTCAGCTAAGGGCGGTGTTGTTCTTGCAATTAAGAATGACCTTAAAGTTCCTGTTAAGTTCGTTGGTGTCGGTGAGCAGATAGATGACCTCCAGCCTTTTAATCCCGAAGCATTTGCAAAGGGACTTTTCGATAACGAGGTTGTCCGTGATGAAGAAGAGGAAGAAGAAGCAACAGCCGAGGGCGGTGAAGAGGAATGAAAATTCTCATAGCCACCCATAATAAAAATAAAATTGCCGAGTTGCAGAGAATACTGCTTCCTTTAGGCATAGAATTAGTAACAGACAGAGATTTAGGCATTGAGCTTTCAGAGCCCGAAGAAACAGGCGCAACCTTTACCGAAAATTCATTCATCAAGTCAGAGTGTGGCTGCAAAGAAAGCGGACTTCCCTGCATTGCAGACGATTCAGGTCTTGCGGTTGATTACCTTGACGGCGCACCTGGTGTGTTTTCAGCACGCTATTCTGGTGAGCACGGCAATGACGAGATGAATATTGATAAGCTCCTTGACGAGTTAAAGGATGTTCCCGATGATAAGCGCACTGCAAGATTTGTGTGCGCTGCCACCTGCGTTTTCCCCAATGGCAAAAGAATTGCTGTCAATGGCACCTGCGAGGGAGCTATTGCCCATGAACGCAAGGGTAACGGCGGTTTTGGCTACGACCCAATTTTTGAGGTGAACGGCAAAACATTTGGCGAAACATCAGCAGAAGAGAAAGATGCACTCAGCCACAGAGGTAAGGCATTCCGCCTATTGGCTGAAGAATTGGAGAAAATAATATGACAGAAAAAATGACAAGCAAAAGAAGAGCGGAGCTTCGAGGTCAGGCAAACAGCCTTGAGCCACTTTTTCAGGTTGGCAAGGGCGGTGTTTCACAGGCACTTGTTGAGCAGACTGCCGATGCACTTCGTGTTCACGAGCTTATAAAGCTCAAGGTACTTCTTGAATCCGCACCCGATACACCAAGAAATATTGCAGAGGAAATTGCAGAGAGAACAGGCTCACAGGTTATTCAGGTTATCGGCGGCGCAATGATTTTTTATAAAGAGAATCCCGAGCTTCGTGAAAAAGAAGCTCAGAAGAAAAAGGCTGAGAAAAAAGCAAAATCCACTGGCAAGGGTGCCAAGGATTTTTCAAAAAAATTCAAGGCTTACAAAAAATCAGAGAATAATTACAATAAAAGATAACAATAATTCAAGTAGAAAGGAGTTGTGATTATGGCTGAGAAAAAGACTGCCCCCGTTGCGCAGAATAAAAAAGCATATCATGACTACTTTGTTCTTGAAGAGTATGAGGCAGGCATTGAGCTTTTCGGCACAGAGGTCAAGTCAGTGCGTCAGGGCAAGGTGAATTTAAAAGATTCATGGTGCAACATTGTTGGCGGCGAAATTTTTGCAAATAATATGCACATCAGCGCATATGAGCACGGCAATATTTTTAACCGAGATCCATTGAGAGTCAAAAGGCTTCTGATGCACAAAAAAGAGATTAACCGTCTTTATGGCACAGTGAAGCAGGATGGTCTTGCACTCATACCGCTTTCAGTTTATTTTGTCAATGGCAGAGCCAAGTTAAAGGTTGGTCTTTGCAAGGGCAAAAAGATATATGACAAGCGAGAAACTGCCGCAAAGAAAGATGCGGCAAGGAATATCGAAAGAGCATTAAAAAACAGATAAGGGGATGAAAGGATTTCGACGGGGATTTTGAACCATGATAAGCGGGTAGTGGTGCGGAACCACTTTAAAATCCGTAGTTTATAAATAATAAACGACAACAATACAAAATTAATGGCTGCTTAAAGCAGCCCATCCTGTTCAGAAATACCACGGTCTGAATAAGGGTGTCAATCAGTGGTGCACGTGAATACAGGAGTAGCCTTGTACTGTATCACGGCTCAAAGGCTACCGTAGGAGAAAGCCTGTTTGTCGGCGTTCTCTGAGGGGAATCTTAAAAGATAAACTATACCCGTAGAAAGTTGTGGGAATAGGTTTTCGGACGCGGGTTCGACTCCCGCCATCTCCACCAAAAAGCGCCACACGAATGTGGCTAAGATAATAGATAATGAGTAATAGATAATAGTTTATAGTGATAAATTTTGCGCTTTTTGTATTATTATCTATTCACTATTATCTATTATCTTTTATTTTATGAGGTGAAAACAATGTCATCAAACAGCATTATATTGGAAAAATCTCTTGACTTTGCTGCAAGAATAGTTAAACTTAACCGTTACCTTGTCAAAGAGAAAAAAGAAACTGTTATTTCAAAACAGATAATACGAAGCGGAACTTCAATTGGTGCAAATGCGAACGAAGCTGTTTATGGTGTTTCAAAAGCGGATTTTGTTGCAAAACTTCAGATTTCACTGAAAGAAACTGCCGAAACAGAATACTGGATTCGATTGCTGATAAAAACAGATTACATCAACGAACAGGAAGGAATTTCTTTGCTGAATGATTGCCTTGAAATAAAGCGTATATTGATTTCATCATTAAAAACTGCCAAGGAAAACAAGTAACTGCGCAATTCAAACGATTGCACCCGAGGCATTTTAATTTAATGGATTTTTCTACAAAAAAAGATAGCGGCTCACCTACCACAGCAACCGCTATCAAGCCCAAAACAAGGCGAGCTGAGCCTCACCTCATCTCTATAATACCACAGCAACACCCAAATATCAATATATCCACATCACTTTTGTCCCCACCGTACAAAATTGCACTGTCTATTCAAAATAAGAAAAATAGCTTTACAAACCATTCCCTAAGTGTTATAATCGACAACGCGCGTTTTCTTACTGAGAATATAAGAAAGCAAATCTAACCCAAAGGAATGTTCAAATGAAAGATTTTATTAAAGGGATAAAGGATGGACTTCCCATCTGTTTCGGCTATGTTTCTGTCGCCTTTGCCTTCGGTATTTTCGCAATCGGCAACGGACTTTCGATTTTTGAATCGCTGATAATTTCCATGACAAATGTTACCTCCGCAGGTCAGCTTTCAGCTGTTCCCATTATCGCAGGCGGCGGAACGCTCATTGAGCTTGCGGTAACTCAGCTGGTTATCAATTTAAGATATTCGCTGATGTCCATTTCACTTTCGCAGAAGTTTGACTCTTCAATTCACCTTAAAGACCGCTTTATTCTTGCATTTGTCAACACAGATGAGGTTTTTGGCGTGGCATCTTCAAAGCCTGAGAAGCTGAATCGCTCATATATGTATGGACTTATTATCACTCCGTACCTTGGCTGGAGCCTTGGCACACTTGCAGGTGCGCTGGCAGGCGACATTTTCCCGCCAATGGTAACATCTGCCCTCGGTGTTGCAATTTATGGAATGTTCATTGCAATTGTGCTTATTCCATCCAAAAAGCATAAGTCAACGGCAATGTGCGTTATTTTTGCAGTTGCACTCAGTTGCGTGTTCTATTATGTTCCCGTGCTTCACAAAATTCCGCAGGGATTTTCAATTATTATCTGTGCCGTGGCGGCAAGCTTGCTGTTCTCGGTGATAGCACCAATCAGAACGGAGGCGGACGAGCATGAAATATAACTTTTTTATTTACATTCTTGTTATGGCAGGCATAACATACCTTATCAGAATGTTGCCCCTCGTGCTTATAAAAAAGCAGATTAAAAATCAGTTTATCCTGTCATTTCTCTATTATGTGCCGTATGCGGTGCTGGCTGTTATGACATTCCCCGCAGTTTTCTACGCAACATCATCTGTTGTATCTGCCTGCGTTGGCGTGGCAATTGCCCTCATCCTCGCTTACTTTGAAAAGAGCCTTATGGTCATCTCCTTTTCATCCTGCCTCGGTGTGTTCCTGACCGAATTGATAATGAAATATATATGAATGGGACTGTCACCTTTAGCGACAGTCCCTTGAATTTTAATCTTCTTTATTGTTCTTCTTAAATGATTTTATAACATACACCATCCACAGTGCACCGAGAATCGGGAAAATTGCGGCGCAGAGCATACCCACTTTAAGACCTATCTGGTCGGGGGCGGCGGAATATTTCTCACCGAGGGTAAGTGCCAGCTTGCTGACAGATACCTTGTCAACAATAATCCCCGTCAGCTGAGGTGCTGTTGCCGCACCAAAATCTCCGCAAGCCGCCATCAGCGCATATGCCGCAACACCGGGGGAGGGCATTTCGTTTTCCATCATAATCAGTGTTCCGGGCCACAGCATTGAGGTGAAAATTCCTGCGATGATGCAGGCGAGAAATCCTGCCACAACGCTTGACGAAAGTCCTGCCACAAGGTAGCACACTGCCGCACCGCACATACCAATAAGAAGCGTGTATTTAATGTTCTTGCCGAATTTTGCATACAGGCTTCTTGTGAATGCAAGGAACAGCGCAAACACCGCCATGCCAAGAATATCGCCTGTCGCTTTTGGAATCAGCAGTGCCTTTTCCATAAAGCTTGAAATCCAGCTTGTCATGATGTTTTCTGAACTGCTGCCTAAAATAATGCACACGGCGCAAAGGAAAATACCCTTGTGTCGATTCACCGTTGTCTTTTTATCGCTTGCAGGGGCAAGGCTCATTTCGGGGAGCGGTGAAATGAAATAAAGAACTGACGAAACAATGGGTGTTGCCGCAATGAAAAGTGAAAGATACATCCATTTTTCTGTGCCGAAAATTTTAAAATAAATTGTGCTGATTACAACCACAAGCACAACGCCCCACCCATAAAGCGAATGAAGAATGCTCATATCTTTTTCGGGCGTGTCAGATGGAATTGCCGCAATCAGCGGACTTAAAAGCACCTCGCAAAGACCAGATGCAACCGAAAAAAGCACCGTGCCTATTACAAGACCTGTGAATGCTTTTTCTGGCGCAAGGAGCGGAATCAACGCATATAACGCAAAGCCGACAGAGGTTATAATCGGCATAACTCTGACGGTTCTTTTTATGTTAAAGTGGTTGCCGAAAAATGTGAAAATAAGGTCAATCACAAGTTGAGTGAAAAAATTCACAAGAAGCAGTGAACCAAGAAGCGTGTATGAAATTGAATACATTCGGTGGAATGTAACAAACAGCAGGGGAGGCAGGCTGTTTGTTGCCGCCATTGTAACATATGTGTAATAGCAGGCAAATTTTGTACGGTTATAATTTGGCATAGTAACCTCCTGATTTATTCAACAATATTGTTTACCCACACTTTTTTGCTCAAAAGGATAAGTCCCGAAATCGCCTTTAAAATTTCAAGGGACTGCACAATGGGGAAAAGCACCCAAATGCTCAAACCTAATTTGTAAAGAATGAAAACGGCAGGCACAGAAACGCACATAACAAAAACGCTGTCAAAAAGCACAGTTATCCATGTTTTACCGCCTGAGCGAAGCGTGAAATATGAAGCGTTAGAAATTGAAATTGCAGGCAAAAAGAATCCGCTTGTTCTTATGAAATATGCCGCATTATTTTTTGACGCTTCATTTGTTTTATAAATTAACGGAACATATCCGCCTGCAAAAATAACTACAGCACTTATAAACAGGCTGACACCTACACAGAATACCACCATTTTTCTTGTTGTGTCAACAGCTTTTTCAAATTCATTTGCACCAAGCTCTTTGCCAACAAAAATGCCTATGCTGGAGCCGAGAGAAAGGAACGCAATGTTGAAAAGATTCATAACAGTTGAGGTGATGCTGTAGCCTGCCACAACATTTATGCCGTAAAGGCTGTATCCCATTGAGAGCATTGAAATGCCAAGGGACCAGAAAAATTCGTTGAAAAGTAACGGCATAGCCTTAAGAGTAACCTGTCCTGCAAGCTTTTTTGGGATATAAAGGCTTGTGAACGCCTTGTTGAAATATGGAAAGCGTTTCTTTTTGCTGTAAGAATAAATCACAATGCAGATGCACTCCACAAATCGTGAAATGACAGTTGCAATTGCCGCACCTTTTACGCCCATTTTTGGTGCGCCGAATTTGCCAAAAATCAAAACATAATTCAGTGCGCAGTTTGTGAAAACGGCGGCAAATCCTGTTACCATAGGTGCAACGGTTTCGCCTGTTTCACGAAGTGTGCCTGCAAAAACCTGCGTCAGTGCAAAGGGGAAAAGTCCCCACAAAATAATCTTCAGATAATCCTGCGCAAAGTGGAGCGTTGAAACTAAATCGCCCTCAGTTTCACCCTTGTGAAGATAAAGCGAAATCAGCTCCTTATCAAATAATGAAAAAATCAAAATGGCGGCTGCGCTGATTGTTACCACCGCAATGAGCTTGTATCGCAGTGTGTAGCGGATGCCCTCGTTGTCATCTTTTCCGTTAAACTGTGCGGTGAAAATTCCTGCACCGCTGACAATGCCGAAGCAGGCGAGGTTAAAAATAAAAATCAACTGGTTGTCAATCGAAACGCCCGACATCGGTTCAGTGCCCACCGCACCAACCATAAGATTGTCAAGCATATTAACAAGGTTGGTTATGAAATTCTGAATCATAATCGGCAAGGCGATAGACATTGTATAGCGATAAAATGCCCTGTCGCCAAAATATTTTTTGCGTATCATTTTATTCTCCTTTTCTTTAATTTTTACACAAAATAATTGCCGAAAACTTTTTGAAAAAATCAGCTCTCGGCAATAAATTTTTTATGCAGTTTTTGTTTTATTTTTTTGAAGTTTTCTGCTGATTTTTTTACAAAAATCAAAGCTCTTCTTCAAACAAAACTTTACCCGAACCAATGTCAAAATGATAGCGGGCAATTCCCAAATCCATCTCGGTGTAAAATCCACCGCCTGCTTTCATTTTAACATCGTCGCCGTCTAATTCAAAATAAAACTTCTGCTGATTAACCGCTGTGGGCGCAAGCATAACTGCCTCAATGCCCTTTTTGTACCATTCAGGTGAGCTGTCGTTCATATCAGAAACATCGCTGATTGCCTTTGATTTGTGCGCCTTGCCCTGTGTTGCGCCGTAACCCAAAGAGATAACAACATAAAGCTTTTCGCCTTTTTTGAGGGTGTATTTTGCCTTGCGCTTGTTAAAGGTCAACGCAACCCAGCAGGTGTTAAGCCCGAGCATCTGAGCGGCAAGCACAAGCTTTTCGCCGTAATAACCAACTTCATAATCTTTCTTTTTAGGGCCTGCAAGCACAAAATAATTCTTAACACCCTTGAAACTGCCGTAGTGTGCCATTGTGCCAGAGAATCCCTCAGGCTCGTCGGTAATCAGCTGAAAATCAAGACCGCTTTCATCATTGATTTTTTTGATAAATTTTGAGAGTTTTTCAACCTTTTCAGGCTCAATTTTTTTATCGCTGTATGAGCGAACAGAGTGCCTTGTTTTTATTGCTTCAAAAATATCCATAATTGCCCTCCTGTTTTTATTTTCTTTATGATATTTTATTCGCTGTGAGCAAAAAAGTCAAGAAACATTTGCCTCATGTTGAATATTTTTTCACTTAATGATATAATTATCCCAAAATAAAAAAGGAGAATGGCAATGGCAACAGGCTACACATTAACTCAAAAAGAAAAGCTCACTTCACTTCCTCCGCTCCGTTTTTCAAAGAACGGAAGCTTTAAAATTCTTCATATAACCGATATTCACAAGGTGCATCCTTTAATGGACGATGACCTTGACAGAACTATCCCCCATAAAAAGAATGAAAACACGCTCAACACAATCTCAAAATCTATAGAAAAAACTTCGCCCGACCTTGTGGTTTTTGGTGGCGATAATATCGGAGGACACTGGGACGAAATGACAGACGAATTTGCCCTTTGGTGCCTTAAAAAAATCATTGATGGAGTTAAAAAATTCAATGTTCCGCTGGCTGTTGTTTTTGGCAATCATGACGGGCAGAATGAGCATATCGCACAGCTCCTTTCAAGAGAAATTCAGATGAGCATTTATATGGGCTATGATAATTTCAGAGGTTGCTTTAACGAAGCCGATGTTTACGGCTGCGGAAATTACCACCTGCCTGTGCTTAGAAATGACAGCGACGAGGTTATGTGGAACATCTGGTGCTTTGACTCAAATGATTACCCGAGAAAGGCAGACAGAACTGTCATTTCTTATGATGCCGATTGCGTTCATTCCGACCAGCTTCAGTGGTATGAAAACACGGTTAAAAAAGAAAAAGAGCAGTGGGGCAAAACGATCCCTGCGGTGCTTTTTCAGCATATGCCCGTCAATCAGGTGTTTGATTTTATTGAAGAGTGCGATGAAAAAGACAAAAATTATGAGCATAGCGGAAAATTTTTCCGTGCCAAAGATGGTGCAATAAAATCGGGCAGACTTCTTGAAAAACCTTGCCCGCCCATGGAGGACAGAAAAGAGTTCCAATCGTGGGTGAAGTGTGGCGACATCAAAGCGGCATTTTTCGGTCATGACCACATCAACAGCTTCTGCTTTGAAAAGGACGGAATCGAGCTTTATCAGACAATCGGCTGCGGCTACGAAACCTACGGCAACGACCACGGCGGCAGACTTATTACACTTTATGAAAACGGAACATACGAAACAGAAACGATTGTTGTTCCGCCAAAATTTGAATTATAAAACTAAACGGCTATGAGAAAACAAAAATCTCATAACCGTTTTTTATTACTTGGCAAGGAATTTTTTGAAGAATTTTATTGTGTCATAAAGGCGTTTAAAAATCGGCATATCCCATTCATTTTTCTCTGCAAAATTATAGCCTTTTTCTTTATAAATTTTTGAAAGTTTTTCTAAAGTTTTTTTGAAATCTTTGTAGGATTTTTTCTCCCCGTTTGTCCACGCATTTTCGCTGAATGCAAACCACCTTGGCAGGCAAAGATATTCTATTCTTTCTGCGCTGTCAACAAACTCCGTCCACAAAGGCGTTTCAGTGCCGATAATATTTTTTCTGCCAATTTTCGTCAGCTCCTTTGCACCAACGGGGTTGTGCTTATAAACATTTTTCAGCGGATACATTCCGTAAGGATAATCAAAATAGTAAGGCTTAAAGTCAGAAATAATCACCTTATTTCCACTGTTTGCCGCCTTTAATCCGTTCTTTTTAGGGTCGAGCCAACGCTGAACGGTAATATCTTTACTCACCATTCCACCCTTTAAAATATCGTTCCACACAATCGCTTTTTTGCCTTTTGTTTTCAGATACTCACTGATTTTTTCTGCAAAAAGGCATTGAAGCTCTGCACTGTTTTTTAAATTATTTTCTTTAATCATCTGCTGACAAAGCGGGCAATTTTTTCTGTAATCATCGGGTGCTTCGTCGCCGCCGATATGGAACATTTCTGACGGAAAAATTTCGCAGATTTCGTCAATTAAATTGTGCAGAAATTCTTCCGTTTTTTCGTTTCCGATGCACAGATTATCTTTATAAATTCCCTGCCTTGTTTTCACTTCAACAGGCAGCTTTCTGCAACTGATTTCGGGGAAAACATGAAGTATCGCCGAGGTGTGCCCAGGCATATCAATCTCGGGGATAACCTCAATAAAACGCTCACGGCAATAGTCAACAATTTCTTTAATCTCCGCCTTTGTGTAGTAGCCACTGTATTCCTTATCGCTCTTGCACATTGAGCCGAAGTTGTCGCACTTTCTCACACTGCCAAGCTTCGTCAACTGCGGATAACTTTGAAGCTCAATTCTGAATCCCTGATCGTCAGAAAGATGCCAGTGAAATTTGTTCATTTTAAGCTCACTGGCAATGTCAACCATCTTTTTGATTTCGTCAATATCGATCATATGCCGTGCGCTGTCGAGCATAAATCCTCTGTGAGAAAATGCAGGCTCGTCAAAAATTTCAGTGCAGGGGAGCGGACTGTAAATCGCTTTCATCTGCTCAAGTGTTTTGTCGCCATAAAAGAATCCACGCTCATTTTTTGCAGTGATTTTTATTCCGTCAGCCTCAATTAAAAGGGTGTAGCTTTCCTCTTTCATCTCAGCGTTTTTTATGTATTCTTTTTTGTCTGGGGTGGTGCAGAATCCATTTTTTTCAATAATTTTCTGTGGTTGCGGAATCAGCCTTATCATCATAAATCCTCCATTATTTTTCAGTAGAAATTTTAAGCGAAACAAGCCCCATAGGTAACTTCTTGTTGTCTTTAAATCCGTATTTTTTATAGAATTTATATGCACTTTCTTTCGGGTCAATTGTGTTAACGCAAAGATGCCCGATGCCCTCATTTTTAAGATGATTTCGCAAAGCATCAATAAGCAAAGTGCCAACACCCATGTGCTGGATTTCGGGTAAAAGGTCAATGTGAAGATGCACCCTGTCATCTCTTTTTGCCATAGATAAAGATGCCATGTATCCCATGCAGGCAGGGAGCATTTTTGCACTTTCCTTTAAAGCTTTCGGTATGTATTTTTTAATCATTTTTTTGCGAAAATTCTGCGGCTCGGTGCAGCAGATTATATACCCCTGTGCCTCATTATTTTCATCCACCGCAACAAAAATATTTTGCGGTTCATTCTCTGTGAAATAGTCGTTATAAATCACAGGCACAGCAGAGAGCATTTCATCACTTTTTCTAAAAAAATCGCCAGCAGTTTCCCTGCAAATATACTGTAGCTTTTCCTTGTCTTTCTCTTGATATTTTCTGATTTTAACTTCCATATTATCACCAACAAATATTATACACTATAAAAGCCCGCAAAAAAATGAAAATATTCAACATAATTTTGAACTGCACTTTATCTATTTTGCCGTATTTACAATTAACTTATTGAAAACACACTTTAAGTATGGTATATTATCTGTGCTAAAAAATATATCCTTAGGAGGATAATTATGTCAGATAGATATTTAATAATCAATGCCGACGACTTTGGTATGTGCAATGCATCGGTTAAAGCAGTTTCAGATCTTTTTAAGAATGAAAAAAGTTCCCTTACATCATCAACAATTATGATGCCCTGCCAGTGGTCAAAGGCAGCTTGCAAATTTGCAAAAGAAAACCCCCAGTTTGCTATCGGCACACATCTTACTTTCACAAGTGAGTGGGGCAGCTTCCGCTGGGCTCCTGTAAATCAGGAAAAGACAGCTTCTCTTCGTGATGAAGAGGGTTATATGTGGCACGAAAGTGTTGATGTTGAGAAGCACGCTGACCTTGAAGAGGTTGCAGGCGAAATCCGTGCACAGGTTGAGCTTTCAAAGAAGCTTGGTCTTACACCCTCACATCTTGATAACCACATGGGTTCACTTTATGGCATCGAAACAGGCAGATTTGAGCTTCTTCTCAAAACTCTTGATGTATGTGCTGAGTATGGTCTTCCTTTCAGACTTCCCAGATACCTTCCCCCCGAAATGGCAACAAACTCAACTCTTGAAATCAAGATTGATTTTGAGGCTCTCAATGCCGCATATGCACAGGTTATCGGCTATGCAGATATGAAAGGCGTAGCACTTCCCGATTACCTTATCCCCAACGAGTGGGATGGCAAGGATTTCAGAGGATACGAGGACTTCAAAGAGTACATTTATGAGCTTTACAAGTCATTCCCCAACGGAATCACAGAAACATATATGCACCCTGCAGTTGAGAGCGACGAGCTCAAGAGCATCACAGGCTGCTGGCACCGCAGAGTATGGGAATACAAAATCCTCAACGATCCTGCAACAAGACAGCATATTGAAGCAAACGGCATCAAACTTATTACATACCGTGATTTAGCAGAAATGCGCAAATAAGAGTAGCGGATTTCTGCATTTTGCGCAGACCGAAAAGTAAAATAATTTTAATGGCTATGAGAAAATCAATTCCCATAGCCATCTTTTTATTTCAATCTATCTATCCAACTGTCAAGGAAATTCATCTGCTCATCGGTGTGGAACCAATGCTCGCCACCATCCATAACAGTGAGCGTTGCGCCCGTTTTCCCTGTAAACTCTGTGATTGTTTTAAAGGATGTCAGCTCATCCTCTGACCCGTAAAGAATGTTTGTTGGCACATTCCATATAACAGGATTTTTGCGGACATACGAAAGATAATCCCACGAAAGCACGTTGCCGTCTGCCGTTTGAATTATGCCCTCTTTCTGAAGCTCATTTTCTGTAACTCCTGCCCACATCATCATATCTTTTATGAGCTGTTCCATATCCACCACAGGCGAAATAAAAAATGCCTGCCTGATTTCTTTATCCCACAAAGAGCACATTGCAAAATATGCGCCAATGCTGTTGCACACAAGGGTTACGCTGTCATATTTTGCTTTCACTTCATCAAAAAACAGCGGAAATTCTTCTTTGGCTTCCCACGGTGAGGCGGAATTATATGAAAATCCAATCACATCACAGCCTTTAAAAAGTGGCACATAATGCTCCGCTTCCTCAGCGTTTCCGCCGTTGCCGTGAATATAAATCACTGCATTTTTCATTGAAAATCACCTTTATCAATAATATTCAAGCTCTCCGCCTCTTGGCTCAAGACCAACAAGCTCATTGCCCTCAAATTTCAGTATTCTGTAAACAGGGTCGTCAATTTCATATTCAATCTGCTGGAATACATCTCTGCTGTCAAATCTGATGCCGTCTGCCAACGGAATGTTTACATTTTTTAACTGAACAGTCAAGCCGTTGCTCTCTTTGCAAACCTCTGTCTCCTGACCCTCAAAAGCTTTGTTTTGTGCAAATTCCTTTGCCTTTTCTTCTGAATCAAAAAGAACCTTAATGTTTGTTGTTATATACCACTTCTTAGCGTTGCCAACATTAGAATATGAAAAATGCTGCATACCAAAAAGTGTCTGAATATTCTGCTTGTCTTTGTTAGCCAAAACAGCATTGATTATGTCAAGGTTCGGTGCAGTTTTGTTACATTCAAATTTATCATATTCATCATCATAGAGCTTGCCGTTCTCATCGTATGTGCTGTAGCTGATGAAATCGCCGTCTTTGTAATAGCCTGCGTTTGAAACAGTGCATTTGTTGCCCTCAATATCTAAATTAAGATATTCGTTAACATTGTCCTTGTTAATTTTCAGAATGTTTATATAAATCTTATCTGCGCTAAATGGAGCTTTTTTATTGAGCTTTTCATAAAATGCACCGTAGTTTTCGCCCTTAACATGAACCTCATATCTGCCGCCGTCCTGATCAATATAAGTAACCTTTACGGGCTTCTTTGACGCTGTTTCGGTGTAGTAGTCAAAGCAGTCCTCACCGAATCCCTCATAGTCAGTGTAAACCAACTTGTCGCCGTCATAATAATTGATTGTTTTGGTGGAGCTTTCTTCGTCAACCTGAACCTTTTCTGTCAGACCAAGGCTCTTGTAGTCAGGCTCTTTATAATAAAGGTCAATGTTTTTAAGGTCATTGAGGATTTTTTCGGCAGAGTTTTCTTTGCTGAAATATGCAACCGCTTTTGAAGCTCCGCCCTCTTCAGTGTCAATAAATTTAAGCTTTGTGTTAACGGGGTTTGTCATAAAGCAAACTGCAACAATTATGCTTGCAATAATAGCAACAATAATAATCCAAAATGTTGGTTTCTTGTAATTCAACACTTTTTTCACCCTTTCTTTAGTGGCAACCTCTCCGAATGCAACAGGGCAGGAGAGTATTGTTCTTTTGTTTGATACACAGTCAAGCAAAGCCTGCGAATAGCCTGCCACACTGTCTTTGCTCATATTTTTTATAACTCTCTCGTCGCAGGCAAGCTCAATATCCTTGCAAAGCAGCAGATATGCCGCCCACATCAGCGGATTGAACCAGTAAACCGAAAGAAGCATAAACCCAAGTGGCTTCCACCACTGGTCAAGGTGCTTGAGGTGCGCCTTTTCGTGAGAGATAACATATTCCATCTGCTCCTCGCTCATGCCGGAGGGAATAAAAATCTTTGGCTTGATAACGCCTAAAATAAACGGCGAATTGATGTCATCACACAAGAATATCCGCTCTTTAAGATTGATACTTGCTGATGTCTGCCTGCTTATGCGGATGAACGAAAACGCAAAAAACATAAGCATAACCGCTAAGCCAACAATCCACACAATGGCAAGTATGCCCATAATGTCAACTGCATTTTCGCTTTGAGCCGCCACCGCTTCGTTATAGTGCGTGTTAAGGAATTGGTTCACATTTTCGTCAACAGCGTTTATGCCCGAATCCACCGAAATTGCCGCCTGAGAAATCACAGTTTCTCTCACAGGCTCTGCACTGGGGATAAGGCTCAACGCACTTTGCAGTGAGAACGGGCAGATAAGTCTGACCGCAACCAACGCCCACAAAATAAAGTTGACCGTTTTCGGGGCTTTCTTCAAAATCAGCCTTAAAAGGATAACCGCAAGAATCAGCCACCCTGCCGTGAGGCTTATGTTAAGCAGAGTTAAAAATATTCCGCTCATATTTTTTCGTCCTTTCTGAATTTATCAATCATCTGCTGAATCTCTTTAATCTCTTCGGCAGATAATGACTTATCCTGCGCAAAGGCAGAAATAAATGCGGGCAGTGAGCCGTGGAATGTTTCGTCAACAAATTTTCTGCTCTTTGCAGAGAAAAATTCATCCCTCGAAACAATTGCGCTTACAATTCCATTTATGTTTTGAAAAATCCCTTTTTCGCAAAGCTTTTTTAAAACAGTGTATGTGGTGGACTTTTTCCATTCAAGCTCATTGGCGCAGATTTTCACCAGTTCACCCGACGAAACAGGTTCGTGCTGCCACACAATGTCTGCAAATTTTGCCTGAACATCGCCAAGTTCAATTTCAAACATACCATCACCTCCTTAAATTAGTCTATTTTGAATAGACTTCGTTAATAGTCTATCATCAATAGACTGCACTGTCAATATATTTTAATAAAATTCTTGAATATTTTACCAATATATGCTATATTATAAGGGATAAAATATGCAGAGGGGAGTTTTATGAAAGATTCACTATTGAAGCAATATAAATTTGAAATAATTTTCTTCTTTTCTTTTTCGGCAGTGATGATGGTTATTGCAACATTTTGGGATTTGCAGATTGACTTTCTTCTTAATAAAAGCAATTCGTTTATTGCAATGTGGTTTGATAAAACAGGTGAAATGCCTGCATCACTTCTTACAACAATTGCGTTGGCATTTATTGTCAAATGCAGTGAAAAATTCTGGGTAAAAGTTTTGGGCACTTTTGCAACCTTTGGTGCAGGTGCTTATTTCGGCATCTGGTTTGGCGAAAAACTTTTTGATGACAATATATATCAGACCTTTTTCAATGTAGTCTATGGTGTCGGCTTTGCTGCGGTTGTTCTTTTCGTTCTTCATTTTATCGTTATTCATGAAAAGTTCAGAAAGCCTCTTATTATCATTTCTATTTTGGGGCTTCTTGTTTCGGGTGCAGAAACACTTATTGTTACAGGAATGAAAGACCTTTGGGGCAGAGTTCGTTTTGAAAATCTTGAACGGGATTTTTCGAATTTCACCCCGTGGTATGTAATCAATACCAGCCAAAGGGCGCACTCATTCCCAAGCGGACACACCGCAGATGCTGGTATGAGCTATCTTCTTTTACTGCTTCCTTTTGTCAGCGAAAAATGTAAGGAATATAAGCTTGCACTTTTTTCAATCAGCTTTTTCTACACAAATTTTGTGGCTGTAACAAGAATGATGATGGGCGCACATTATCTCAGCGATGTGGTTATCGGCTCACTGATTTCATTCTCTTTGGTGCTTGTGGCTATCGCACTTTATGAAAATGTTGCAGAAAAAAAGATACTCAATAAATAAACTAAAAACCTTGCTCTCTGTTTGCAGAAAGTAAGGTTATTTTTTAGGAGAAATATGAAAATAATAAACACAAACGGAATCGGCTTTATTGAGCTTCTTGCAGAAAAAAGCAGTTGGTATTGCGGAACGGATTATTCAAGTGGCGACCTTTATGAAGCGGAAGAAATTTATAACGAAAAAGGCAGTGTGAAGCCCAACCGCCTTGTTTTTATTCATCACCCAGACGGTCAGCTTTTTGAGCCGATTAGTTTAAAAGAAAATCAGTATTTTGGCAGACCAACCGAGCTTGATGGCACAATTTATATTTTGCTTGTGGATTTTGCGGACGGCAAAATTAAAATTTTAGCTTGCAAAAATTCTTTCGAAAGCATCACTGATTTTGTGGAATTGCCCCTTTCGGATGTTGAGGATTGTTACAGTCTGCTTTTGAGGGGCGCACCGCTTATGCTCACAAGGCAGGGGAGAGATAACTTGTTTCAGGTTTTGTGGCAGGAAAAACTGTCTTTTAAAATCGGCGAAACAGAAGCGTTTCTTTATAAAAAGGGCGATAATTTTTATTTTTCAAGATGGATGGAAGACCCCGATTACCGTGAAGAGGTTGTTGTAAGAAATAAAAATGGCGAAATTCTTGAAGTGATTAAGGGCAGCATTTTTATTTCACCCACAGGGGAAGAGTGGATTTTAGAATGAAGATTCTGAATTATTTTACAAAATTTGAAAAAGCACTGTGGCTTTGCTCCGCTCTGATTATCACCGTCTGCTTTTTGGCTTTGGACAGAAGCAACTATCTTTCACTTATTGCATCTTTAATCGGTGTAACATTTCTGATTTTTAACGCAAAGGGCAACCCGATAGGGCAGTTTCTGACTATTGTTTTCAGCGTTCTTTACGGCTTCATTTCTTACTCTTTTGCCTATTATGGCGAGATGGTAACATACCTCGGCATGACCGCACCTATGGCATTGCTTGCACTGATTTCGTGGCTGAGAAATCCTTATAAGGGCAACAAAGCGCAGGTGAAAGTCAACAGAATCACCAAAAAAGAAGTCGTGTTTATGCTCCTGCTGACAGCCGTTGTTACAGTTGCGTTTTATTTTATTCTTTCGGCATTGAATACAGCCAATATAATTCCAAGCACCCTTTCAGTAACAACCAGCTTTCTTGCGGTGTATCTGACCTTTCGCAGAAGCCCATATTTTGCCCTTGCCTATGCGTCAAATGATCTTGTGCTGATAGTTTTGTGGGCAATTGCCTCTTTGAGCGATAAAAGCTATGTGTCGGTGCTCGTTTGTTTCATAGTCTTTTTTGTCAATGATATGTATGGCTTCATCAACTGGAAACGAATGGAAAAACATCAGGCAGAGTAATTGCACCAAGCTAAATCAATTCTTAAATTCCGCACATATTCACTCAATCTGTAGCATAAACAGCACAGTACATCGTAGGGGAGGGGCTTGCTCCTCCCGTTTCTGACCGATTGCACAAATATAAATTTGAACAAAAATTTGTCGGTAATGTCATTGCAAACAAATCCCCCCAACAAAAAACTCCGTACAGTTAGCCTGCACGGAGCTTTTTTATTTAAAATCAGATTGATTTAAGGAATTTTTTGAGATTTACAAGTGCGTGGGGTACACCTTTAAGAATTTTGCCTGTGCCAACCAACGGCTTGTCGCCATCAAAAATCATCAGAAGTCCGTCTGCCATCTCTTCAGAGAAAAGACCGTTGCTCATGGTGATAAAGTTTCTCACAGGTGTCTGCATTGCGGCAGATGCCATCATGCCAGCGTTTACATCATCGCTCTTTGATGTGAATACATCAACTGCCTTGCAAACAAATTTGCCAAGGCCCTTGTCTGACTTATCAAAAATTGTGGTGTTGTAATCGCTCTTTTCTTTTTCGGGTGAAAGGGGAAGCTCACCACCGAAAAGGCACTTAAATTCTTCATCGGTTGCTTCCTGCGGAGCTGTGCCGAAATATGATTTAAGCTCTGAGTAATCGGGCATAACAGAGTTGTCAAATCCCTCTGCTGTAACCTTTGCGGTGAGAAGAATATCTCTTGAAGAAGAGCCGACCATAATTTCATATTCGCCGTTTTCAACGCACCAGTCAGATGTGGCAGTGTTGTAGAATGAGAATGCTCTGTTGCAAAGCTCAATTGTAATTGTCTTTTTCTCCTTTGGCTCAAGGTGGATTTTTTCAAATCCTTTAAGCTCCTTAGGTGCACGGAAAATTGTAGTGTCGCCCTTGCCAACATAAACCTGAGCGATTTCATTACCTGCAACATCACCAGTGTTTTTAACTGTGAATGTTACTGTAACATTTGTGTCCTTGCCAAATTTCTTTTTGCTTACTTTCAGCTTTGAATACTCAAATGTTGTGTATGAAAGACCGAAGCCAAAGGGGAAGCGAACCTTTTTCTGTGCCTTGTCATAATATCTGTAGCCGATGAAAATACTCTCTTTATAAATTGAATCCTTGCACTTTTCATCTGCATAATTGCCGTAAGTGGGGTTATCTCTGCACTTCCTGGGGAATGTTTCTGCAAGCTTGCCGCAGGGGTTAGCCTTGCCTGTGATGATGTCTGCCAATGCAAGTGCGCCTGCCTGACCTGCAAGGTAAGTGTTTACAATGCCCTTAACTCTGCTGTACCAAGACATTTCAACAGGTGAACCGCCAGAAAGAACAACAACAATGTTGCGGTTTACACTGTAAATCTTTTCGATAAGCTCAACATGTGCATCGGGTAATTTCATATGCTTGCGGTCAAATCCCTCTGATTCATATTCCTCTGTAAGACCGATGAAAAGAAGAACAACATCTGAATCCTTAGCAACATCAACAGCGTTTTCAATAAGGCTTTCGTCTTTTTTCTTGCCTGTCTTTTTGTTGTAGCCCTTTGCATATTTAATGTTAAGCCCAGCGTCTGTCAGTGCGTCAAAAGCGGAGCACATTTTTGTTGGGTTAACAAGTGAACTGCCTGCGCCCTGATAGCGTGGCTCTTTTGCCATTTCACCGATAACTGCAATTGACTTTGAATTATCAGTAATGGGCAGTATGTTCTCGTCATTTTTAAGAAGAACGATAGAATTAAGTGCAATCTCTTTTGCAAGGCGGTTGTGCTCGTTTACATAATAACGCTTTTTCTCAACCTTGCCAGCTTTAAGAATGATGTCAATAAGTCTGTCAGCGGTTCTGTCAACAACAGCTTCGTCAAGCTCACCGCTCTTAACAGCGTCAATGATTTTCTTGTCGTTATATCCGCCAGAATATGGCATTTCAAGGTCATTACCTGCTTTAATGCCGTCAACACGGTTGTTTACTGCGCCCCAGTCGCTGACTACTGCGCCGTCAAATCCCCATTCGCCACGGAGAATATCATTCTGCAATTTTGCGTTTTCAGAGCAGAATGTGCCGTTAAGCTGATTGTATGCATTCATAACCATTGCAGGCTGAGCTTTTTTAACTGCGATTTCAAATGCGGTGAGATAAATCTCTCTCAAAGCTCTTTCGTCAACAATGCTGTTGCCTGTCATTCGGTTCATTTCCTGACTGTTGGCGGCAAAATGCTTCAGTGCAGTGCCAATGCCCTTTGACTGAACGCCGTTAATGAATGCGGCACCCATTTCGCCTGCAAGAATCGGGTCCTCTGAAAAATACTCAAAGTTTCTGCCGCAAAGTGGTGAACGCTTCATGTTTACACCAGGGCCTAAAATAACTGCAACCTCTTCCTGAATACATTCCTCACCGAGAGCCTCGCCCATGCGGAAAAGAAGCTCTCTGTCCCAAGAGCAGGCTGTTGTAACCGCCGTGGGGAAGCAGGTGGCAGGGTAGCTGTTTCCGATGCCTATTTTTTCGTTTTCTGCATTCTGCTTGCGAAGTCCGTGAGGGCCGTCGCACACCATAATTGGCTTCAGACCAAGACGCTCAACCTCTTTAAGGTGCCAGAAATCTGCGCCTGAGCAGAGCTTTGCTTTGTCTTCAAGTGTCAATTTTGAAATAAGTTCCGGATGTTTCATAGCTTTTCTCCTTTTATTCAAGATTGTCAGATCTCTTCGGCTCCCGATAGTTCCTCAAGCAAATTTTCAGCCTGAGAGGGATCTGGTTCATCTATATTTTTAAGTTTTTTGCGGATGATAGTGTTTCTCTTTCTTGCTTCGTCAAGAGTTTTGCCCGCTTCTTCAATCTTTTTGCCTGCCTTTTCAAGCACTGTGCCGAATTTCTCATACTGCGCTCTTGTAACGCCTAAGAGAATACGGACTTCGTTTGCCTTTTCGTTAATGGCAATTGCCTTGAATCCCATTGAAAGGGAGTTGAGCAGTGCGGTGATAGTGGTGGGACCTGCTATCATTATATTATAAGTGCTCTGAATTTTCTCTGCAATGCCCGAGCGTGAGGATGCAATCTCTGCATAAAGTCCCTCAGTTGCAAGGTAAAGAATCGCAAAGGGCGTTGTAACAGGAACATTTATGTATTTTGTGATGTCCTTTGCCTCTGCAAGCACTCTGTCCTCCAAAGCTTTTCTTGCACTCTTCACAGCGTCAACATCCGCACTGTCTGCGGCGGCGCAAAGTCTGACATAATCTTCCATAGGGAATTTTGAGTCAATGGGAAGATAAACATCTGACCCGTCATTTGATGGGAATTTAACTGCAAACTCAACCCTCTTTTGTGAGGATGGGTCTGTTGCAAAATTCTTCACATACATATTGGGGATAGTCTGGTCAAGTATGCCCTCCAGCTGAACCTCAGCCCATGTTCCCCTTGCCTTAACATTTGTAAGCACCCTGTTAAGTGAAGAAACATTGGTGGTAACTCCGTTTGAAAGCTCTTTCATTTCACCGAGTGATTTATAAACATTCTCAAGCTGCTGTGAAACGGTTTTGAATGAAGCATCAAGCCTTGAACCAAGTGTTTCGTTAAGCTTTTCGTCAACGGTGGCTCTCATCTGGTCAAGTCGCTTCTCGTTGCTTTCCTGCATCTTTGATAACGCTTCACCGATGATTCTTGTTTGCTTTTCATTCTGCTCTGCGTTGGAATCCTTTATCTGATTCAGTGAAGTTGAAATGCTCTCGTTAAGTCTTATGATGTTTTCGTAGTTTGAATCCTTTAATTTTGAAATGGATTCTGTTGTGTGAACAAAGCTTCTGTTCATTTCGTTGCTGACCCTGTGCTGGAAGTCGGCATTTTCTCGCCTGCTTCTTTCAAACTCACCTGAGAACCCTCTTGAAAGAGCCTCGTTCTGGAGCTTGATTTCGGTCAGCCTTTCAGCGGTTTGCGGATTTTTGCGGAATTTTATTACAAGAATAATAAGAATCAACAGCAAAACCGTAATTAAAGAAAGAAGCACATATACGGCAGTGTCTATAATTATTCCTCCTTAAAAAAGGTATATATCAAATTATAACATATTTTCACAATAAATAATATACATTTATGCTTAAAATTTATATAGATTTTTTTGTTATTATTTGCTATAATGTAAGCTGATATATTACTCTCAGCGAGGGAATAAGATGATTAAAAGATTTATATGTATTTTTATTTCAATTACATTTTTAATATGCACATTTTCAGCCTGTTCAAAAGAGGAAGAGATAAATGTTATCTACCCCATTTCGGCAGACCCCGAATGTCTTGACCCGCAGATTGCCGAAACAGCCGAAGCAATCCTTATTACCCGCAACTGTATGGAGGGTGTTATCCGCCTTGGCAAGAATGGCGAAATTCTCCCCGGTGTTGCAGATAAATGGAAGATTTCATCCGACGGCAAAACATATACATTCCATATAAGAGAGGGTGCAAGGTGGCAGAAGCTCAACTCTCATGAGGCTGTGCTGGGTAAAGATTTTGAAAAAACATTCGATTACTCTGTAACGGCGGCTGACTGTGCTTTTGGCATCATCAGAGCATTAAGACCCGAAACTGCCGCAAAAAATGCATACCTCCTTTATTGCATTAAGAATGCCACAAAGGTTCATGCTGGACTTATGAGTGAGGATGAATTGGGTGTTCATGTTAGCGGAGATAACCTTGTTATCGAGCTTGAAAGAAGCAACCCCGATTTCATAAGACTTCTCACTTACCCCATGTGTATGCCCTGCAACAGAGAATTTTTTGAGGCAACAGGTGCAAAATACGGACTTGAAATTAAATATACCCTTTGCAACGGACCTTTCTATGTTGGCAACTGGGCAGAGAAATCAACCATCACCCTTTACAAAAGTGATTCTTATGTTGGCAAAAACAGATCCGCAATTTCTGCAATGTATTTCAATGTCAACACAGACGACGAGCAGATTGTGAAAAAGTTCAATCAGGAGGATTACAACGCTTCCCCCGTGAAACCGCAGTATCTTTCAAAGATTGACGGCTCATCTCATGTTAAATTTGCAAAACAGCAAAATATTGTTGGCGGACTTGTTTTTAACTGCACAGATCTTTACCTTGCCAACGAAAATATCAGAAGAGCACTGATTGCAGGTCTTGATATAAAATCCCTCGGTGAGGGAAGAGAGCTTTCACAGGGCGTTGTTCCCGCATCATGCAGATGGGGAGGGGATTCCTACAGAAAAACAGCAGGAATTATTGAAAAGCCTGCCGTTAACGCTGTGTCATCCAAGGTTCTTTTTGAAGCAGGGCTTGAAGAGCTTGAGCGTTCAAGCATTGATTTAAAGGTTCTCTGCACAGAGGAGCAGAGAGAGGATGTTATAAGACTTATCCAAAGCTGGCAAAAGATTTTCGGATTTAGTATCACTGTAACATCAGAGGTTGTTAGTAAGGACGAAATGGCACAAGCTGTCCTTGACGGTGAATATCAGATAGCAATCGGCTATTTTGATGCAACTGACGGCTGTGCATTGAAATTCCTCGAAAAATTCACAACTGATAACGAAGATAATATCTGCTCATACAGCAATGAAGATTATGACGCAATAATCAGCAAATGTTTTTATGTTTTTGAGGGCGAGCAGATAATTGAGGGTATGAAATCCGCTGAAAAGCTTTTGATTACAGACGGCGTATTCTATCCCTTATACACAGATGAAACATGTTTTGCTTACCGTGATGAAATCAAGTGCGCATACCCCGTTTCAAATGTTTATGATATTGATTTTACCGCAAGGGTGAGTGAAAATGATAAAAAATAATCAAAAGCCAAACATAGCGATGGCATTGCTTATGGGAGTTGCGTGCATTTTCTGTATGACGATTATTTTTTCATTTTCATATCAGAGTGCAGAGGTGTCCTCAGGCGAAAGTATGTCTCTCTATGAAGAGTTTGTTGAATTTTTTGGCGGCAGAGAGATTATCTCTCACAACGCTTTCCGCAAGCTTGCACATTTCAGCGAATACACAGCGTTCAGCTTCTGCTTTTTCGGAATGTTGTATTTCTTCAAAAAAAGAATGTGCGTGTGGAGCAGTGTTTTCTTTTGTGTTTTATATTCAATGAGCGATGAAATTCACCAGTTTTTTGTGCCCGAAAGAGCGTGCAGACCTTTTGATGTAATGGTTGATAGCTTAGGCATCCTTTTTGGGATGACGGTGTTTTTTATAATTGCTTTAGTAGTGTCAAAAATAATATATAAAAACAAGGCATAGCACATAAGGTGTTGTGCCGTTTTAATGGTAAAATTTATGTTAACAAATCTACTTTTTGTTGACAAAAAAATTTTACAGAGATATAATATCCTAATGTGTTAAAAAAGAAATTTTTATTATAAAAGGAGTGAGGATTTTGCTTAAAGTATTGGCAGAGCAGACCAAAGGCTACAGGCGTGATTCTGCTTTGACACCCATATTTATGATACTTGAAGTTGTCCTTGAAACAATGATTCCTCTCCTTATGGGGTCGATTATTGATAACGGCGTTGAAAAAGGCGATATGAACCACATTTTAAAAATGGGTATTTATATGGTCATTGCCGCTGGACTTGGACTTTTCACAGGACTTATGGGTGCAAAATACGGCGCAAGAGCGTCAACAGGTCTTGCAAAAAATCTCAGAAAAACAATGTTTGAAAAGATTCAGAGCTATTCATTTTCAAACATAGATAAGTATTCAACAGCAGGTCTTGTTACAAGACTTACAACAGATGTTACCAATGTTCAGAATGCTTATCAGATGCTTTTAAGAATGTTTGTAAGAGCACCTGCAACCTTGATTTTTGCCATGACAATGGCATTCAGAATCAGCGCAAAGCTTTCAATGGTTTACCTCGGGGCAGTTGTTTTCCTTACAATTGTTCTCACTATCGGTATTCCTCTTGTTTCAAAGTATTTCACAAAGGTTTTCAAAAAGTATGATGCCTTGAACGCTTCTGTGCAGGAGAATATTTCAGGTATCCGTGTTGTTAAAGCATTTGTCCGTGAAGATTTTGAAAAGAAAAAATTCGGCAAAGCAAGCCAGAATATCTATAACCTTTTCTTAAAGGCAGAGAATATCACAATTCTTATGTCCCCCGTGATGATGATTACAATTTATACCTGTATTCTTCTCATCAGCTGGCTGGGTGCAAAGGCAATTGTTCAGAATGTGATGTCAACAGGCGACCTTATGGCACTTCTCACATACTGCCTCAATATTCTTTCAAGCCTTATGATTGTTTCATTTATGTTCATTATGCTCACCATGAGCAGTGCGGCTGCAAAGCGTATTGTTGAGGTTATCACAGAAGAGCCCACAGTTAAAAATCCTGAAAACCCCATCTGTGAGGTTAAGGACGGCAGCGTTGAATTTAAAAATGTATTTTTCAAATATAATCAGGGCGATGAGGGCGAAAATGTTCTTTCAGATGTTTCTCTTTCAATCAAATCTGGCGAAACAATCGGCATTATCGGCGGCACAGGCAGTGCAAAGTCAACACTGGTCAGCCTTATCAGCCGTCTTTATGATGTAACAGACGGTGAGGTTCTTGTTGGTGGAATAAATGTTAAGAGTTATGACCTTGAAGAGCTTCGCAACAAAGTTGCCGTTGTTCTTCAGAAAAATGTTCTTTTCAGCGGTTCAATCCTTGATAACCTCCGCTGGGGCAACCTTAACGCAACAGAGGAGCAGTGCAGAGAAGCCTGCGAGCTTGCTTGTGCAGATGAATTTATCGAAAAGCTCCCCGATAAATATGAAACCCACATTGAGCAGGGCGGTACTAACGTTTCTGGCGGTCAGCGTCAGCGTCTTTGCATTGCCCGTGCGCTTCTCAAAAATCCCAAGATTCTTATTCTTGATGACTCAACAAGTGCTGTTGACACTGCAACTGATGCAAAAATTAGACAGGCATTTAAAGACAGAATCCCCGATACTACAAAAATTATTATCGCTCAGCGTATTTCAAGCGTTCAGCATGCAGATAAAATCATCGTTCTTGATGAGGGCAAGGTGAACGGCTTCGGAAGCCATGACGAGCTTGTTAAAACAAACAATATTTACCGTGAGGTTTATGAATCACAGACCAACGGTAACGGCGACTTTGATGAAAACGGAGGTGAGGACTGATGGCACCACCAATGGGAGGACGCAGAATGAGGGGCATGAAGCCCACCGTTAAAAATCCCGGCAAACTTTTTAAAAGAATCTTAGGCTTTGTTTTCAAAAAATACCCCGTCAGACTTATAATCGTTTTCGCCTGCATTGTTGTCAGCGTTCTTGCAACAATTCAGGGAACAATGTTTATGAAAACACTTATTGACGATTTCATCATCCCTCTTACCAAGTCTGCAAAGCCCGACTTTGCACCTTTGGCAAAAGAGATTTTCAGAGTAGCCTGCTTCTATCTTTTAGGTGCGGCGGCATCTTATGTTCAGGGCAGAATCCTTGTTGTTGTTTCACAGGGTACTTTGAGAGATTTAAGAAACGAAATGTTCAACAAAATGCAGAGCCTGCCTATTAAGTATTTTGATACTCATTCCCACGGCGACATTATGTCAATCTACACCAACGATATTGACACAATGAGGCAGATTATTAGCTCCAGTCTTCCGCAGATTGTTACAAGTGCATTCACAATCGTTTCAACGTTTGTCTGCATGGTGGCTCTCAGCATTCCGCTTACAGTTGTAACACTTCTTATGGTTGGCGTTGTGCTTCTTGTTACCAAAAAAATCGCAGGGCAGAGCGGTAAATACTTCGTTAAACAGCAGAAAGATTTAGGTGCGGCAAACGGCTACATCGAAGAGATGATTAACGGTCAGAAGGTTGTTAAGGTTTTCTGCTATGAAGAGAAAAATATTGAAGATTTCAATAAGCTCAACGAGCAGCTTTTTGACTCTGCATATAACGCACACAAATACGCAAACATCATCGGACCTATCAACGGTCAGCTTGGTCATCTCAGCTATGTTTTCTGTGCTATCGTCGGCGGTATCCTTGCAATGATGATTCCGCAGGGCAGCTTCTTCGCTCTTTCACTTGGCGAGCTTGCAAGCTTCCTCACATTCAATAAGAGCTTCAGTATGCCTATCAATCAGATAAGTCAGCAGTTCAATGCAATTATCATGGCTCTTGCAGGTGCAGAGCGTGTATTTGGTCTGCTTGATGAAATCCCCGAAACTGACGAGGGTTATGTAACTCTTGTAAGGGCAAAAAAGGTTGACGGCAAAATTGAAGAAACAACAGAGCGTACAGGTATGTGGGCATGGAAGCATGTTCATCACGATACAGGCGCAGTTGAATATGTTGAGCTTCAGGGCAATGTTGTTTTTGATGATGTTGATTTCGGCTATAATGACGATAAAATGGTGCTTCACAACATCAAAATGTTTGCAGAGCCGGGTCAGAAAATTGCATTTGTCGGCTCAACAGGCGCAGGCAAAACCACAATCACCAATCTTATTAACAGATTCTATGATATTCAGGATGGCAAAATCCGCTATGACGGCATAAACATCAATAAAATCAAAAAGGATGACCTCCGTCATTCACTTGGTATCGTTTTGCAGGATACACACCTTTTCACCAACACCGTTATGGAAAATATCCGTTACGGCAAGCTTGACGCAACAGACGAAGAGGTTATTGCCGCCGCAAAACTTGCCAATGCAGATTCATTCATCCGCCATCTTCCCGAGGGTTATAACACAATGCTCACAGGGGACGGCTCAAATCTTAGTCAGGGTCAGCGTCAGCTTCTTGCAATTGCAAGGGCGGCAGTTGCAGACCCACCTGTTCTCATCCTTGATGAAGCCACAAGCTCAATCGATACAAGAACAGAAAAAATCGTTCAGGACGGTATGGATAACCTTATGCATGGCAGAACAACATTTGTTATTGCTCACCGACTTTCAACTGTTAAAAACAGCGATTGCATTATGGTTATGGAGCAGGGCAGAATCATTGAGCGTGGCACACACGACCAGCTTATTGAACAGCAGGGCAGATATTATCAGCTTTACACTGGCAACAAAGCCAAAGCATAAGGAGCAGCTATGGATTTAGGAATGCCCACCCTTATAGAAAACAAAACACTTTCTCAGAATTTGAGCCTCAGCCGTGAGCTGGGGCTTGATTTTGTTGAGCTTAATATGAATGTTCCCGACTATCAGCTGGAAAATCTTAAAAAGCTCACCCCTCCGCAGGATGTTTATTACACCATCCACCTTGATGAAAACCTCAACTTTGCCGATTTCAACAGGGGAGTGGCGCAGGCTTATTTTAACACCGTCAAAGAAACAATCGCCGTTGCAAAAAATATCGGCGCACCTGTGCTGAATATGCACATGAATCACGGTGTCTATTTCACTTTGCCCGATAAAAAAATCCACCTTTTCTCACAGTATGAGGATGACTATATGGATTCCGTCAAACGCTTCGGTCAGATGTGCTGTGAAGAAATCGGTACCGACAACATAAAAATCTCTGTTGAAAATACAGACGGCTTTATGCCCTTTGAAAAGAAAGCAATCGAGTATTTTCTCACCCTGCCCGTCTTTACCCTCACTTGGGATGTTGGTCATTCCCACAGTGCAAATGATGTTGACGATGCTTTTCTCCTTTCTCATAAAGACAGTATAGCTCATTTTCATATGCACGATGCTATCGGCAAAGACCACCACCTTGCATTCGGTACAGGCAAGATAAATCTCAAAGAAAAATTCACCCTCGCAAAGGCAAATGATTCCCGTTGCGTCATTGAAACCAAAACAATTGAGAGCCTCTGTGCATCCGTGAAATATGCAAAAGAGAATTTTCACTCTCTCATTTCAACAGATTAAAACGAAAATCCACAAAATTTTACAAAAAATATTGCATTATAAAAAATCGTATTGTATAATTAAATCAATCTTAAATTCTTGAGGAGGATTTTTATGGCTGAAAAGAAAATATCAAAAGCTGCTGAAGAAGTTGCTGAAGCAAAGCCTGCTGAAAAAGCAGAAGAAAATGTTCAGATCATCGGCGGCAAAAAAATTAAAAGAGCTGACGGCACATCAGTGTCAGTTAAACCCGCTGCTCCTGTAGCAGAGCCAGGCAGTGCAACAGGATTTCGCATTGGCGCAATCGTTCTTTGGGTTGCCGCAATCGCATTTGAGGTTTTGGCAGTTCTTATTCTCTTTGGCAAGATTCAGATTCCACGCATCCCCACACTTGCACAGATTATCGCATTCCTTGTTCTTGACCTTGGTTGCGTTATCGCAGGTTCAACACTTTGGAAAAAGGCAAACAGAATCGACCCCGCATCAGAAGCAAACAAAGTTAAGTTCTGGCTCTGGAATAACCTTGGACTTATCGTAACAGCATTTGCATTTATCCCCTTTGTTATCCTTGCACTCACAAATAAGAATGCAGACAAGAAAACAAAGACAATCGCAGCAGTTGTTGCAATTATCGCCCTTCTCATTGGCGGACTTGTAAGCTATGACTGGAACCCCATTTCAGCAGAAGAGAAAGAAGCCGCAATCGAAACACTTGGCGAAAGTGAAGTTTACTGGTCTCCTTTCGGCACAGTATATCATACAGATTATGATTGCAGCCATCTTAACCATAGTGATGAGCTTACACGGGGCACAGTTCAGCAGGCAATCGAAGCTAACAGAACTCGCCTTTGTAAAACTTGCGAAGCAAAAGACGGCATCGAAATCAATGCAGAGAAATCAGCTACAACAACAGAGGACGAAAATGACCTCCCCGTTGTTGAGGATGAAGCAGATACAGAAATCCCCGTTCTTGCAAACGCAGAATAATTAAAAATGAAACATTAAGCTGTCGCCCTGCGGCAGCTTTTTTGTTGCCAAAAATTGAAAGAATTTATGGCATTATATCGTAATCAAAAAAATATCGCACAAATCCGCCTAAATTGCACGCTAAAACGGCTCCCTTGTGTAAAGGAAGCTGGATTTTTGCTACAGCAAAAAGACTGAGGGATTGTTTCTTGAGTGAAAGTACAAATTCAAAAAGAAAATCAATAGCTTCCCTTGGGGGAAGTGGCAAAATCTTTGATTTTGACGATAGGGGTATCTTGAAGTAATAAGTTTTAGTGAATAGTGAAAAAGTGGACACCGCCCACCGTAGGGGCGAACTGCGTTCGCCAGCTTTGCATTACAACAATTTAGAGAATAATTGACAGCGACACACTGTAAGTGATGGCGTCCCCGACATCCCGTCTGAATGTCTGTACAATATAAATTTGAACGAAAAATTGTCGATATTGTCATTGCGAGCGGAGCGTGGCAATCCACTCTTAAATATTGTACATATTCGCTCAATTCGTAGCATAAAAGGCACGATAACACCGTAAGGAAACAGCTTGCTCTTCCAGAATGAAATTCAATAAGCCGTGGCAATCTACGCTCAAATTAAGCACAAATGCAGCAATAAGTTTATGGACTGCCACACCCACACGCAAACTCTTATTGACAATCATTCCCTTGTCGAATATAATAGATTTATGTAAATTTCCCGTAGGGGAGGGCTAAAAGTGATAAAAGTATTCATAAGCTACGGTCATGATGTATTCCAAAACTATATCAGACAAATAAGAGATAGAATCGAGTCTGAAAAGGACGAGAACGGCAAAAAAATGTTCAAAACCTTTTTGGATGTTGATATTATGGCTGGCGATGATTGGCAGGTTGATATTGAAGAAGCCATTGAAGAGTCAGACTATATGCTTCTTTTTATGACAAAGCATTCTTTGCGAAAAGACGGCTGGTGCAGAAAAGAAATATCAATGGCACAGGAAATGGGTGGTATAAAGATAATCCCTGTCCGCATTGAAGAGGTCAAAACACCTTTGAGCATTATAAACAACCATCGTATTTACTGGCTTGATTGCCCCAAAAACCTTGACGAAAAATATGAAGAAATCCTTAAAGCCATCAGCGTACCCCCACCAGAGAAAAATGCCGATGCTGAAGAGGAGAAAAAGGAAGCAACCCCCACAACGGAGCATCTCCATAAAACCTGCTGGTATTTCATAGGCAAAGGCGATGAAGCCTATGACTTTGACAAAGATAAACTTGCATCTGCAAAAGAAAACTATGAAATTGCTATTAAAATCGCCAAAGCATCATATGCAGAAAAAGAAACATACGAAAGCTGTCGAGATTTAATTGTAAGTTATGGAAAAGCTGGTAATACTGCATTAAAAAGTGATGAAAGACCCATTGCAAAAGAATACTTTGCTGAATGTTATAAATTTGCAAAGGATAACGCAGAGAAATACCCGTCAGCAGAAAGTAACCGAGACCTTTCAGTAAGCCTTAATAAAATGGGCAATATAGCTTTAAAAGAGGATGATGTAAAAGGAGCTAAAAAGTATTATGAGAAATCTCTTGAAATAGCGAGAGAAAACGCTCAAAAATACCCGTCATATTTAAGCAACCGAGACCTTTCAGTATGCCTTAATAAAATGGGCGATATAGCTTTAAAAGAGGATGATGTAAAAGGAGCTAAAGAGTATTATGAGAAATCTCTTGAAATATTTAGAGAAAACGCACAAAAATACCCGTCATATGAAAGCAACCGAGACCTTTCAGTAAGCCTTAATAAAATGGGCAATATAGCCTTAAAAGAGGATGATGTAAAAGGAGCTAAAGAGTATTATGAGAAATCTCTTGAAATATTTAGAGAAAACGCACAAAAATACCCATCATATGAAAGCAACCGAGACCTTTCAGTAAGCCTTAATAATATGGGCGATATAGCTTTAAAAGAGGATGATGTAAAAGGAGCAAAAGAGTATTATGAGGAATCTCTTGAAATAGCAAGAGAAAACGCTCAAAAATACCCGTCATATGAAAGCAACCGGGACCTTTCAATAAGCCTTGATAATATGGGCAATATAGCCTTAAAAGAGGATGATGTAAAGAAAGCAAAAGAGCATTATGAGAAATCTCTTGAAATAGCAAGAGAAAACGCACAAAACTACCCGTCATATGAAAGCAACCGAGACCTTTCAATAAGCCTTAATAAAATGGGCGATATAGCCTTAAAAGAAGATGATGTAAATAAAGCAAAAGAGTATTATGCGGAATCTCTTGAAATAGCAAGAGAAAACGCACAAAACTACCCGTCATATGAAAGCAACCGAGACCTTTCAATAAGCCTTAATAAAATGGGCGGTATAGCCAAAAAAGAGGATGATGTAAAAGGAGCAAAAGAGTATTATGAGGAATCTCTTGAAATAAGAAGAAAGAACGCTGAAAACTACCCGTCATATTTAAGCAACCGAGGTCTTTCAGTAAGCCTTGAGAAAATGGGCGACATAGTCAAAAAAGAGGATGATGTAAAGTCAGCGAAAGAGTATTACGAGAAATCTCTTGAAATTAGGAGAGAAAATGCTCAAAAATACCCGTCATATGAAAGCAACCGAGCCCTTTATGTAAGTTATTGTAATCTGATTATAGTTGAGAACGAATTGGAAAACTATTCTAAGGCAAAAACTTATAGCGAAAATGCTTTTGACCTTGCAAAGAGAAATCTTGATAAATTCCCCTGCAATCAGAGCAGAAAAGATTATGATGATGCTAAATGGCTTTTAGACCAGTTAAACTCCCTCACCTAACCCAAAGCACCGAAACCGTTTGGCTTCGGTGCTTCGATTTTATTTGTCAAATGCAGGGTTGAATGCGTAGAAATTCTTGTCGTTCATCTTGTCGGTGGCAATTCTCATTGCTTCGCCAAAACGCTGGAAGTGGACAATCTCTCTTTCACGCAAAAATTTAATGGGTTCACGCACATCGGGGTCGTCAACAAGTCGCAGAATGTTATCGTATGTGGTGCGTGCTTTCTGCTCTGCACCCATATCCTCTGCAAGGTCGGTGATAACATCGCCCTTAACGCCGATAGCCGCCGCATTAAAGGGGAAACCGCTTGCCGCCGTAGCATAAACGCCTGCGGTGTGGTCAACAAAATATGCGTCAAAACCGCACTTTTTGATTTCTTCGGGCGAAAGATTCCTCGTCAGCTGATGCACAATCGCACCAATCATCTCTAAATGCCCCAGCTCTTCAGTACCTGCCAGCGTACCGCCAGTTGGGCATAAAATAGTATACTTAAAACAAGTATACTTGCAACATTATACCACAAAGTAATCTTAAAATATACTTAAATTAAGATTATTAGGGGCGATAATATGAGAAACAAGAATAACAAGCATCTTGGTATTGAAATAGAGCCGAGCTTACACGGCAAGCTGAAATTTATTGCAAAGTATGAGGGGCGCTCAATAAACGGGCAGATTCTCTATTTAATCAGAAAATGTATTCAGCAGTTTGAAAATGAAAACGGCGAAATCACCGAAAATGATTTAGAAAAATAAAGGCTGTATCAATTCACATTTTGTGTTTTGATACAGCTTAATTTTTCGTGCGATTATTACAAAATCTATAGATTTTATTATTGTATTTTGTAAAATTGATGATATAATGTTTTCAAGGTTTAATCTTCAAAATTTTCAAAGAAAGGATAAGATTATGAAAATCAAAAATTATGATGTGATTGTCGTTGGTGCAGGTAACGGCGGACTTTCAGCCGCACTTTATCTTGCACAGGCAGGCAAAAAGGTGCTTGTTCTTGAAAAGCACAATCTCCCTGGCGGCTGTGCAACCAGCTTCCGCAGAGGTCGCTTCGAGTTTGAAGCAACACTTCACGAGCTTTGCCAGATGGGCACAGGCGAGGGCGAAGGCAAGCGAGGAGCTGTAAGACAGCTCGTTGAAGATCAGTACGGTCTTGATGTTGAGTGGTGCAGTGCAAACGAATCCTTTGGTGCAATTGCAACTGACGAGGGCGGCTTCAATGTTTCAATGCCCGCAGGTGTGCAGAATTTTATAGATGAAATGGAGCGTCAGGTTCCTGGCAGCCGTGAGAGCATGACAACTGTTATGGAGCTTGGCAGAATGTTGGTTGACGGTGTTGAATGGCTTTCTGCTCACAATAACGAGCCTAACGCAATTGCAAAGGTTGAAATGCTCCTTAAATATTATGACCTTATGTGCCTTGTTCCACAGCCCTGCGATGCTATGCTTCGCAAAATCGGTGTACCCGATAAGGCACGCAATATCTTTGAATCTTACTGGACATATGTTGCCGCAGATTCAACCGAAATGAGCTTTGCACCATATGTGTTTATGACATATGTTTATCTCACCCAGAAGCCTTGGTTTGCAAAAAACAGAAGCCACGAAATCAGCCTTGCTTTTGATGCAAAAATCAGAGAAGCAGGCGGCGACATCTGGTATAACACCGAGGTTAAGCGCATTGATATTAAAGATAAGCAGGTTTACGGCGTTGAGCTTGCAAGTGGCGAATACATCCCATGCAAATGGATTATTTCAAACCTTATGCCTCATGTTGTTTATGACCGTATGGTTGACCACAACGAGGTTCCCGAATACGAAAAGAAAAAGATGAATGCTCAGCGTATCGCTCAGGCGGCATTCACACTTTATCTTGGTCTTGATGCTACTGCCGAAGAAATCGGACTTAAAAACTACGATACATTTATCCGTCATAACCCCGATAATCATCAGCAGTTCCTTTCTTCAGATTCTATTGAAACTCATAAGGACATCACCTGCACAGTTCTCACAAATGCACTTCCCGATGCAGCAGGGGAGCACGCCGCATTCTTGCAGATGAGTAAATTCTATGACGGCGATCCATTCAAGGATGTTAAAGAGGAAGACTATTTCAAGGTTAAAGAAAAAATTGCAGACGAATGTATCTCCCGTTATGAAGAGGTTACAGGATGCGACATCCGCAACCATATTGAAGAAATCGTTGTTGCTTCACCCGTTACATGGGCACGCTATCTTGGCACTCCCAAGGGCGATGTTTATGGTTACTATCCCGCTGGCTGGGACGGAATGTTCCCTCGTGTTCAGTGCGGTCATCATGAAGATTATCAGGTTAAGGGTCTGCGCTTTGCCGGCGGACACGGCACACAGATGGACGGCTACTCTCAGGCATATCTTTCAGGTGCAGAGCAGGCTCGTTATATGCTTCTGGATATGAAAAAGGAGGGTAAATAATGGCTAAGTATAAATATAAAAGAGATGTTTTTAAGGGACTCACTCCATTCCCGTTCCTTGGCGAGGTTAAAACCCGAGTTAAAAAGATTGAAGAGGCAGAGGCAACAGTTCCTCAGTCTGTTTTCAATGTAAATAAGCTTGCAAAAAGCCTTCACCCCTCTGTTCAGTTCACAAAAATCGCAGAGGTAATTGAAGAGGCTGATGCAAAAACATTCGTTATCGTTCCCAATAAAGAAAAAGGCACAGAGAAGCTTGCGTTTTTCCGTGCAGGTCAGTATATTTCTGTTGCGCTTGATATTGGCGATGCAAAGCTTTGCAAGCCTTATACTCTCAGCAGTGCGCCCAAAACTGCACTTGACGGCAAATACACAATAACTGTTAAGAAAACTGCTAACGGCTACGCTTCAGATTATATCCTCAATAACTGGGCAGTTGGCACAGAGCTTATGCTTTCTGCACCTCTTGGTGAGTTTTATTACACAAAGCTCCGTGATGCAAAGAATGTTATCGCAGTTGCAGGCGGCAGTGGAATTACACCTTTCCTCTCAATGGCAGAGGCTATTGCAGACGGCACAGAGGATTTCAACCTTACAATTCTTTACGGCAGCCGTAACGAAAACTCAATTCTTCTTAAAGACGAGCTTGATGAAGCAGCTGAGCGTTCAGAGGGCAAGGTTAAAATCGTGAATGTTCTTTCAGAAAGTGATGCAGAGGGCTTTGAGCACGGCTTCATTAACGGCGAGCTTATTAAAAAATATGCTCCCGATGATGATTATTCAATCTTTGCCTGCGGACCCAAAGCAATGTATGAATTTTTAAAGAAAGAAATTGCACCGCTTAATCTCCCTCACCGCCGTGTACGCTTTGAGCTTTCTGGTGAATATGGTAACCCTGCCAATGACCCTGCATATAATAAAGAAAATCTCGGCAAAACATTCAAGGTATCTATCCTTGTAAGGGGAGAGGTAACTGAAACAGAGTGCAAGGCTGAGCAGACAATTCTCAACGCAATTGAAACAGCAGGTATCAGAGCTCCGTCAGATTGCAAGAGCGGTCAGTGCGGCTGGTGCCATAGCCGTCTTATTTCAGGCGATGTTTTCATCCCCGAAAGTGCAGATGGCAGAAGAATTGCAGATAAAAAATTCGGCTGGATTCATCCCTGCGTTTCATATCCTTTGAGCGATATTGAAATCGAAGTTTTCCCCATTGCTGAATAAATATACATAAAATAAATAATGCGGATTGGTTTATCGCCAGTCCGCTTTTTATATTCATCACAGCTTGTAATTGTGTAATCTAACTTGACTTTTTTGTGATAGCTATGTTAAAATAAAACAGATAATCTGTAACAATAACGGATTCTCATTTGGCTATCGTTATAACGAAAAGGGTGTTGATATGGGACATATTTTATATAATATTTTCATAATGCCAATAGAGTATTTTATCGGCATAGTTTTTAATGTGATAAATACTGTTTTTGACAAACCTGGCATAGCTATAATTTTTGTCAGTATAGCTGTTCAGCTCTTATGTTTGCCTCTTTATAAAAGGGCAGACGCTATTCAGGAGGAGGAGCGTCAGAAGCAGAAAGAAATGAAGCATTGGACAGACCATATAAAAAAGACGTTCAAGGGCGATGAACGCTTTATGATGCAGCAGGCTTATTATACTTTTATGGGATACAAGCCAATTTATGCTGTTAAAAGTTCTGTGTCGCTGTTGCTTCAGATACCTTTCTTCATTGCGGCATATAATTTTTTATCAAACCTTGAAACACTTAAA